>JBIOJM010000124.1:0-25994 GCA_044450785.1 Isosphaerales bacterium | reverse complement strand
GCCCATTCCCGTGCCGCCGGCCGCGCCGCCCCCGCCCGCCATGCCGCCACCGCCGGCCATGCCGCCACCCATTCCGCCGCCGGCTCCGCCAAGAAACGCCGAGCTCCTCATGAACGTCATCGTGACAAGCTGGAGAATGTCCGCCATTGTTTTCGAGTCGGGAGCCTGCCCGTCGAGGATCAACTGAGGCCCGACCTGGCGGACCTTGATCTCGGCACCCGGGAACGCCTGCCGGATTCGAGACTCCAGGTCCCTCGTGTCGATCGACACGCGGACCAGGAACGACACGGATCGGTTGGTCTGATCCCAGATGGTCAGGCTCGTCGTGCCGAACCTCTTCCCGGAGAGGTTCAGCAGCCGATCCGGTTGATCCGTGAGCAACTCGACGTCCGCGATGAGCGGGTTCGAGATGACCACCCTGGTGATGTCCCGCCGGGTCTGGATGATCTTGGTCTGGTTCTCGACCAGGCTGATCTCGGCTTCGGGGTCCTTCACCATTTGAATCAGGTTCGTCAGGTCCTGGACGACCTCTCCGTTCGACCGGCGTGGTGTCGTCACGGGCGGGTGCTCGGGGACCATGCCCGTCCCATCGGTCGGGAATCGGATCACCTTGGGCTGGGGTGCGTTCCCCGCCGCTGTACCGTCGCCTGCCGGTGGCTCCAGGGGAATGACGCGCGGGATCGAGCTGGCCGGCGCGGGCAGCGGGGTCGCGGCCGGCAGTGCCGGCTGCGCTCGCCCCGGCGGCTGCCCCGTCGCAAAGTGGCTCGATGGGCCCGTCAAAGCGATCGTGCCCGCCAAGTCCCTGACACCCACCCCGGCTCGCGATTGCGTTGCGCCGGCCGGCGCGCCCGAGCTCGGTCCCACCGGCTGAGCGGATGCGCAAACGTTCATCACGGCCATGATCGTCCCGATCGCGATCGTTGCGCGCATTCCACCGCTTTTCTGCCAGACGGCCCGGCACCAGGCTTGGAGATTCTTGGATCGTCTAGACACGGACGACCTTCCTTGGTCGATGTTTCACAAGACCGAAGACAACGTCCCCGCACCTGCACGCATCACTCCGCGCACGATGGGCGGCCAATCCGCGGAGCCTACCCCCTTTGTGTGCAGAGCCCGAATGGTCAATTGGCGATAAACTTCTTCCTCATCATTCTTTACGGACGAAAGTCATGACCGCTCCTTGAGAGGCCCGCCTCAGCTTTCTCAAGCTGACGAATCGAACGGATCGCCGGACCGTTCCGGTTGTAGGGATTATCGGCCTGAGAATCGACGTTTCTTGAGATTTTGGACAAAAAGAATTAAAGGAATTGGCCCTTGCCGCGATCCGATCGGACAATCCACAATTGAGCCACGCGAGGGCGCACGCGCTCATCGCTCCGGATCACGGCCGCCACCTTGAGATTCGAATGTCCACTGATCGACAATCCTTTGGGATTGAAGCGCTCGACCGCGATCTGGGGGGAGGGCTGCTCCCCGGGACGTTGACCGTGGTTGCCGGTGCAACGGGCGTGGGCAAGACGCAGCTCGGTCTGCGGTGGGCCGACGCCGGCTCGAGCGCCGAGGGACGCCGCGGGATCGTCTGCGACCTGACCAGTCGCGGTGATTCTCAACGTCACGCCGCCTATGCTTCCCGCCTCTTCGGCTGGGAGCTGACCGACTACCCCCGGACGCTGACGCCCGATTTTGACCGGGCATGGGACTTCACCCGCCCGATCGGCGACTACTTCCATCCCGTCGAGCGCGCGGGCCGCCGGGTAACCCGCGCGGACCTCGACCCCGATCAGTGGCACGAATGGAAATCCGATCTCGCTCGCGTCCTGCGCTGCGCGGCCGGCTTCTTTTATCAGCATTTCGCCAGGGGCGCGCGCCGCGTTGTCTTCGATGGGCTCGAGCCGGCCGAACGATTCAGTGAATCGATCCAGTTCGAGTTCTTCGAGTACATCTACCACCACGTGCTGCGCCAGGACGACGAGTGGGCCGCGCGCGAGTGGTTTCGTGAACGGTATCGTGCCCAAGAGCAGATGGTGATGCAGCATCACTACCCGCAGCGCTCGATCGGCTGCCTCTATCTCTACACGACGCCCCATGTCATGCTCGACGAGCTGATGAAAGAGCCGATCGGCCCGGGAGACATCTTCTCCAATGCCAACACGATCATCCTGATGGGCCGGACGCACCATGACGGCCGGTTCGGCCGGGCGCTCGCCATCCCCAAGCACCGCGGCAGCGCCTGCGGCGATGAGATTCTCCCTTATCGGATCAACGGCCAGGGCCTCGTCTTTGAATGAACGAATCAGCGAGGGTGCTCCGCGAGCACAACATCCGTTGCCCACCACGATCGATCTATCCGGTTCGACCGCGCTCGTGACCGGGGCGTCCCAGGGAATCGGAGCCGGCATCGCCCGCGCCCTTCATCGAGCCGGCGCCCGCGTGGTCGTCAACCACCCCGACGCGGCCGGCGGCAAGATTCGAGACGATGCGCAGACGCTCGTCGATGCGCTCAACCGCGACCGCGCGGGCAGTGCACAGGCCTGGGTCGCCGACGTCAGCGACCCCGCCGCCGTGCAGGCGATGATGCAGGGTGTTCGCCGCGATTGGGGAGAGATCGACATCCTGGTCAACAACGCGGGAATCCTCCGCGATCGCTCGATCGCCAAGATGACGCTGGATGAATGGCGCTCCGTGCTCGACGTCAACCTGAGCGGCGTCTTTCATTGCTGCAAGTTCGGCCTGGAAATCATGCGCGCGGGCGGTGCCATTGTCTGCGTGGGGAGTCTCGCCGCCAAGCTGGGTTTCTACGGACAGTCCAACTATGCGGCCGCCAAGGCGGGCGTGCAGGCGCTCGTGCGCGTGCTCGCTCGCGAGTGCGCCGGCCGGTCGATCCGCGTCAATGCCGTCGCCCCCGGCGTGATCGACACGCCGATGGCCGCCCAGGTCACGGAAGCCGCGCGAACTCGCCTCCAGAGCTCGATCGCCCTCGGGCGAATCGGCCGGCCGGAGGAAGTCGCCGCGGCGGTCCTCTTCCTCTGCTCGCCCATGGCGAGCTACATCACCGGCCACGTCCTCGAGGTCGACGGTGGTTTTCAGGGTTGACGCAGCGCGGCCTTCGGCCGCAAACAAGCACGAAATCCTAACGCGGCAGCGCCGCAACCGGATGTAGGGTGGGTCGAACGATGCTCGGCATCGTGAGGCCCACCGATCGCCACCGCCCGCGCGGTGGGCCTCGCCGCGACGAGTCGCGGCTCGACCCACCCTACGGCACGGTGCCGCGCCCGCCTCAGCCCGACCCGAGATGCGCGCACGGCGCAGAGATCCGACGGAGGTAGAATCTAAATTCGAAATCCTAAACCCGAAATGCAGATCAGGCTTCCGGATCCAAGAAGGCGCCTTGAGAAACTTGCCAGGGAAACAGGTTTCTTCGGATTTGCAATGCAGGGTCCCAACCTCGAGCGGCGGCCGAAACGTTCCGCCCCCACCGGTCGCATGTTGAGCGGGCGCAGGTTACAATCCGTCATCATCGCCAGTCCGTCGCTCGCAGCCGAGATCGCTC
Source organism: Isosphaerales bacterium (assembly GCA_044450785.1). Lineage (GTDB taxonomy): Bacteria > Planctomycetota > Planctomycetia > Isosphaerales > Isosphaeraceae > JBIOJM01. The sequence continues at coordinate 22,444 of JBIOJM010000124.1, read as the reverse complement.
GGCATGGGCATCATGCCTGTACTGTCCGGAATCAGGAATCAGAGGGCTCCGATGGCCGAGGAAAACCCGCGCGATCGCTCGAAACCTGATCCCGAGCCGCAGATCGGCACGGCCGAATTACTGTTCCGGGACGGTCCCGCGGGCACGTCGCCGAAACACGCTCCGAATTCCTCCGCCGCCCCTGGATCCGGAGCCGGCGAAGTCTTCGACCTGGTCGAACAACCGGGCTCGGTCGATCCGACCGTGTCTATTCCCATCCCACGGACTCCGGCCGCGCGAGAGAAGCGGGAAGCCTCCAAGCCGCGAGGGCCCAGGACCGAGCGGCCCGAGAATCAGTCCGACCTCGACCCGTCAGAACTCGTCGAGGAGGTCTGGTCCAGAACGGCCGAATGGGGCCAAACGCTGATCGTGGTGGGGGGGTGGTTGGCCATCAGCCTCCTGGTCGTCTATTTCCTTCTGGACGTGCATCTCGGACTGGCTTTCCTGGCCCTCCTCCTGGGAGGAGCGGTGGCGGTCGTCCTCAGCTACCCGATCCTGATCACGCTCGAGCGTCCGGTTCGCATTACCCCAGAGCAAGCCGTGCGCGACTATTATGCGGCGCTCTCGCACCACGTCCCTCACTTCAAGCGCATGTGGCTGCTGCTCAGCAGGGCGGGCCGGGTCTCGACGGCCTTCGGGTCGTTCGAGGGATTCAAGGCGTACTGGAAAGACCGGCTGGGACGAATGCGTGAAGGTCATGCCGGCTCGATGACGCCTCTCGTCTTCAACGTCGCCGATTTCAAGGCTGATAAGAGCGCGGGCATGTTCCGGATCGACGCCGATTTCACCGTGAAGGTCTCGGTGCGCGGCCGTCGTCAAGCCGGACCGATCGACACGTACCCGATGCGGATCGCCCTCGTACGCGGGCCGGACAAGATGTGGTATCTCGAGGATGGGACCTTGACTCGCCGGGAGCGCGCGATGAAACCGTCCGACTCTTGATCGTATTTTCGTCACGCCAGTGCGGCGCTCCTGGTTGTCATCATGCCGTGGCTGAAGATGCTCGAGGGCGAGACACCGGGCAGGGCGTTTCCTCTGATCAAACAGGTCACGGTCCTCGGGCGGGACCCTGCTTGCGAGATCGTCCTGAGCGATCATGGGGCCTCCAAACGGCATGCCAAGATCACTCGCAAGGACGATGGCTTCACCATCGAAGACCTCAAGAGCACCAACGGGACCAGGGTCGGAAACCGGGATTTGACTGAGCCCTGTCGCCTGGAAGGCGATGAACTGATCGGGATCGGCGACACTCAGCGATCAACTCCGGCGACGTTGTGGTACTCTACACCGATGGCGTGAACGAGGCGTTGGACAACGCTGGGCGGTTGTTTGGCGTCGAACGTCTGGAGCAGGCCCTTGCCACCGCCCCTTCCAAAGTCGGCAAGGTCGGTGAGTCGATCCTGGATGCCGTTCGCCGCCACGCCGCCGGTTGTACGCAGAGCGATGACATCACGCTCGTCTGTTTCGGACGGACGTGAGCTTTGAATTCGATCGTTACGATGCGACGATAGCTCCGGCGAGTCAAACTCGATCAGCATCGACGAGGATTACGGTTCAGTCATGGATCAGAATCAAGAATCTGACGACCTCTCGACGACGGCGCCCGTTCCAAGTGATCCGTCCCCGTTCCCTGTCGGTGATCCTTCGCAAATCGGGCGCTATCGGGTGATCAGGTTGCTTGGAACGGGCGGCTTCGGTCGAGTCTATCTGGCTCATGACGACGAGCTCGACCGCCCAGTTGCGGTCAAGGTGCCGAACTCAGAGCGCATCTCCTCGCCCGAGGACCTGGAAGCCTATCTCAAGGAAGCGAAGATCCTTGCCAAGCTCGAACACACGAACATCGTGCCTGTCCACGACGCGGGCCGTAGCGACGATGGTCTCTGCTACGTCGTTTCCAAGTTCCTCGAAGGGAGCGACCTGGCGGTGAAAATTCGCCAGGAACGCCCCGGGTTCCGTGAATCAGCGGAACTGATCGCCCTGGTCGCCGAGGCTCTTCACTACGCCCACACCCGGGGACTGGTCCACCGGGACATCAAGCCCGCCAACATCCTGATCGACGTCTCGGGTGAACCCTGTGTGGCCGATTTTGGGCTTGCGCTCAGAGACGAGGACTTCGGCAAGGGTGCCAGGCTGGCAGGGACGCCGGCTTACATGAGTCCTGAACAGGCTCGCGGCGAGGGTCACCGAGTCGATGGGCGATCCGACATCTTCAGCCTGGGCGTGGTGTTCTACGAGCTGCTGACCGGGCGGCGACCGTTCACCGCCGAATCCCGCAAGGAACTACTGGACCTGATCGCCACGGCGGACGCGCGTCCGCCACGGCAGATCGACGACACGATCCCGAAGGAGCTGGAGCGGATCTGTTTCAAAGCGCTCTCGAAACGAGCGTCCGAGCGGTACACCACCGCCAGGGACATGGCAGAGGATCTGCGGCACTTTCTCGAGACCGCTGCCGGAATGGTCGTGCCTGTGGTTGCGCCCGTTGCAGTCAGTCCGCCGCCCGGCTCAACCCAGGAAGGGACACCGGTCCCAACCACATCGAAACCGTCCGACTCCGACCAACCACCGATCAAAATCGTCCCCAAGGGGCTGCGGTCGTTCGACGAGCAGGACGCCGACTTCTTCCTGGAATTGCTGCCCGGACCTCGGGACCGGGACGGTCTGCCCGACAGCATCCGGTTCTGGAAGACCCTGATCGAACGGACCGATCCCGACAAGACCTTCCGGGTCGGGTTGATCTACGGACCTTCGGGCTGCGGGAAGTCGTCGCTGGTGAAGGCGGGGCTTCTGCCCCGGCTGGGCAAGCATATCCTTCCGGTGTACATCGAGGCGACCCCGGAGGAAACGGAAAACAGGCTCCTCAAGGGGCTGAGGAAGGTCTGTCCCGATCTGCCGGCCGGGCTGAGTTTGGTCGACTCACTGGCGGCAGTGCGAATCGTCCGTGTGCTCCGTCTCGGGCAGAAGGTGCTGCTGGTCATCGACCAGTTCGAACAGTGGCTCCATGCGAAGCGGAATGAGGAGAACACCGAGCTGGTCGCCGCCCTGCGTCAGTGCGATGGCGAGCACGTACAGGCGATCGTGATGGTGCGAGATGACTTCTGGATGGCGGCGACCCGGCTCATGGCCGAACTGGAGGTTGATCTGATCCATGGACAGAATACCGCCGCCGTCGATCTCTTCGATCGCCGCCACGGCCTCAAGGTGCTGACGGCCTTCGGGATCGCCTACGGGAACCTGCCGGAGCGAACGGGGGACATCTCCAAGGACCAGCAAGCTTTTCTGGATCAAGGGGCCTCTGAGTTGGCTGAGGACGGCAAGATCATCTGTGTGCGACTTGCTCTGTTCGCCGAGATGGTCAAGGGGAAGCCTTGGACCCCGGCGACCCTGCGTGATGTCGGGGGGACTGAGGGAGTGGGTGTGACGTTTTTGGATGAGACGTTTACTTCCCCGCAGGCAAACCCCAAGCACCGCCTCCACCAGAAAGCGGCTCAGGCTGTCCTCCAAGCCCTGCTGCCCGAGTCCGGCGCCGACATCAAGGGGCAGATGCGGTCGGAACAGGACCTACGGGACGCCTCGGGATATGCGGACCGTCCCAACGACTTCACCGACCTGCTGCACATCCTGGATACGGAGCTTCGGCTGATCACGCCGACTGACCCGGAAGGTTCCGGCGACGATCATCCGATCACATCGCCAGGCGGACGTTACTACCAATTAACCCACGACTACCTCGTTCACTCACTGCGGGACTGGCTGAACCGTAAAAAGCGGGAGACCCGTCGAGGGCGGGCGGAGCTGCGCCTGGCGGAACGCTCCTCGCTCTGGAACGCCAAGCCCGAGAACCGCCTCCTTCCCTCGGCACTGGAATGGGCGAACATCCGGCTGCTGACGAGGAGGCGGAACTGGACCGAGCCGCAACAGAGGATGATGAACAAGGCAGGGCGAGTTCACGGAGTCCGTGGATTCCTGGTCCTGCTCTTGCTCGCGGCAGTGGCCTTCACGGGTATGGCAGTCAACAATCGAGTCAACGAAGACAGGCAGGCGACCCTTGCCGCCGGGTTGGTGCGGGGGATCCTCAATGCGGATACGGCCCGTGTGCCCGAATTCATCTCGCGGATGCGAGGCTATCGGCGGTGGGTCAATCTGCCCTTGCGGGACGCGTTTCGCAACGCGGTGGACGGCTCCCCCGAACGACTCCGCGCCAGCCTGGCCCTCTTGCCGGTCGACCCCAGCCAGGCTGATTACCTCTCAGACCGATTGCTCAACGCGAGTCCGATCGAATTACGCGTGATCTGGGAAATCTTGAAGGATCATCATCAGGCTCCGGTTGATCGGTTCCGGGCCGTGCTCCAAGATCCCCAGGCCGACAAGGACCACCGCTTTCATGCGGCCTGTGCCCTGGCGAACTCTGACGCCGCCTTGGCTGAGAAAAGCTGGGACACCGTATCTCCGTTAATCACCGACCGATTTCTGACGGCCGTGATCAAGAATCCTGGTGATTACTCGACGCTGATCGAGACCCTGCGACCCATCCGTAAGAACCTCCTGGTTCCCCTGTCGTCGATCTTCCGGAACGCCGAGCGATCCGAGAGCGATCGTACCCTCGCCACGACCATCCTCGCCGATTACGCCAGCGACGATCCCCACCTGGTAGCCGGCCTGCTGATGGTCGCCGACTCCAAGCCATATTCGATCCTTTTCCCGATTGCCCAGCGCCAGGAATCGCGGTTCTTGCCCTTGTTGCAGGACGAGATCGCCAAGAAGGCGACCTACCAGTGGAACGACCCGCCGCTTGACGCATCGTGGACGAAGACCGATCCGACATGCAAGAGCCGGATCGAATCGGCCCAGGGACTGCTGGATGACCGTTTCGCCTTCTGCCAGACGATGCCCCTGGATGAGTTCCTCACGACGGTCGAGACGCTCAGGAAGTCGGGCTACCGCCCTGTTCGCTTCCGCCCCTATGCCGATGGACAGGCCGTGAGAGTGGCGGCGGTCTGGACCCGAGACGGACGGAACTGGCGCATCGAATCGGGACTTTCCCCCGAGCAACTCCGCCAGCAGGACGAGGTCTTCCGCGCTGTTCGGCGCGGGTCTCCGGACCCCGCCGTTGCCGGGACCGAAGGTCTCCCGTCCCCCGGGCCTGACCCGAAGGGAGACCTCCGGTCCGCTGAGCGGCAAGGTCAGGAGACCTTGCCACAACAACCTCGGTTCCTCCCGGTCGATGTCTCCGGGTACGTGACGATGGGGAAGGACGACAAGCCCGCCGATCGCTACGCGGCGATCTGGGTCAAGAAAACCCGTCCCGAGGAGGAAGCCCAGGTCGAGGTGGGTGCTACCGTCGATGAGCATCGAGCCACTCAAAACCGCCTCAAGGCCGACGGGATGAGTCCGCTGACGATGCACGTCATGCCGGCGACTGACGGTCAAAACCGATCTTGCGGTGTCTGGCGGAAGTCTGGCACATCGGAATCCCCGCCATATCTTGATGATCTCGACGAGACGAAGCTGGCCGGCGAACTCGCCGGGAATGCCGACAGCACGCTGATCGACCTGAGCGTCGCCGCGGCGGTCCCCCCTCCGAGCACGAAGGAACGCGCCTCCGCCAACGTCAAAGCGGCGGAAACCGCGATCAAGGCAAAGCCGGACGACCCGAATGCCAGGTTCTCCCGGGCGAACGCGAACTACCAGCTTGGGAACGATCAGGAGGCCCTCGACGACCTCAACGTCGTGATCCATAAGGCTCCTCAGGCTGCCGTCGCCCTCCAGCGATGGCTCACGCCCGGCTTCATCACAAGAAGGAGGCACTGGAAGATCTTGCGAAATTCCAGAAGGGAGATGGCACAGAGAGTTCCAAGCTCTACCTAGCCACCGTGGTTGCCGCGGAACTCGGGGAGGGTGTGGACGAGGCGTTCGGAAAGCTGGGATCGGCCCTGAACGAGCGGCCCCGTGATTCCGGCCTTCACTACGATGCCGCCTGTGCTTACGCCCTGGCGTCGCAAGCCCTGTCCAGGACGGGCCCGGCGAAGAGTCGAGACCATGCCGCGCGAGCGATCCAACTGCTCCGGCTGGCGATTCAGAACGGCTACTCCGATTACGGTCACATGCAAGAGGACGCCGACCTCGACCCGATCCGTGGCCTTCCGGCATTCGCCGAGGTCATGAAGGCTGGTCACCCGGATCGTCGCTATGCCGCGGTCTGGACCAGTGGTGCGACCCATGATGTGACTCCAATCCACGGTCTCGATCCGGCCGCCCACCTGCAACGCTGCCAGGAACTTGGGTTACAGGGCTACCGCATCCGTTCCGTGTCGGTGACCCGGACCATACCCGAGGGGCCGCTGGTGACCGCCTCGGTCTGGCATCGCCCCGTGGTCAGCGAAGACGTGAAGGACGAACTGGCCAAGCATCAGGCCCGGGCGGTGATCGCCTTGGTCCGGCTGGGCAAGGCCGAGGCGGTCTTCCCGCTGTTGCGTCACAGTTCCGATCCCCGGCTCCGCAGCTTCGTCGTCAACTGGTTGAACCCCCTGGGTGCCGATCCGAAGAACCTTGCTGGCGAACTGGACCGCCTGGATCGGCACGGGTCTCCCGAAGGTGTAGGGCGCGGGTCTCCCGACCCCGCCCAGAGCCCCGACCGAAGGTCTGCTGCTTCCGGGGTAGCCGCCGATTCGGTGAGACCTTCGGTCCCGGGGAGGGCGGGGTCCGGAGACCCGCGCCCTACACCGGCCAACGCCATGGAGGGAATCCTCTTCCACCCCGACACGTCGATACGGCGGGCGCTGATTCTGGCATTGGGAACATTCGGGACCGACAGACTATCTCCCGGCGAACGGGAGCCTCTAATCGACAAGCTACTCGACCTCTACCGCAACGATCCCGACGCGGGCATCCACGGGGCGGCCGAGTCGACCTTGCGGCGGTGGCAGCAGCGCGAGAAGCTCAAGGCCACCCAAGCCGAGCTCACGAAGGTCAAGGAATGGGATGGCCGCCGCTGGTACGTCAACGGCCAGGGGCAGACATTCGTCATCGTCGAGGGCCCCGTCGAGTTTCGCATGGGCTCGCCGGCGAGTGAGCCCGATCGTTATCCTCAGGAAATCTCTCACCGCCGGGTCATTCCACGGCGGTTCGCCATCGCAGACAAGGAGGTGAGCGTCGAGCAGTATCAACGGTTCGTGAACACCAATCCTCAGTTTGGTGGGCTCGACCCAAGCTTCCTGACCCGCTACAGTCCCGATCCGAGCGGCCCGATGATCTCCGTTAACTGGTACGGAGCCGCCGCCTACTGTAACTGGCTGAGCGAGCAGGAGGGTTTGCCCAAGGACCAGTGGTGCTACCTCCGCAACGCTGCCGAGGCTTACAGCGAGGGGATGACGATCCCGGCCAACGTGCTGGCGCGCACGGGCTATCGCCTGCCCACCGAGGCGGAATGGGAATGTGCCTGCCGGGCGGGTACGATCACCAGCCGGTACCATGGTCTCTCGATCGACCTGCTCGAGTTTATGCTCAGCATCAAGCCAACAGCAAAGACCATGCCTCGCCGGGGGGAAGCTTGCTGCCCAACGACCTGGGGCTGTTCGACATGCTGGGAAACGTGTTTGAATGGTGTCAAGATCCCTACGGCCGCTACCAACCGGGAAAGGAAGGATCTATTATAGATCATATAACCATAAATGAATCTATCAATGAGAGAAACCCTCGTCTGCTCCGGGGCGGGTCGTTCATCGATCCTCCGGCGGTCGTCCGCTCGGCGATCCGTTACTGGTTCGCCCCGTCGAACCGTCTCACGATCCTCGGCTTCCGCCCTTCCAGGACTTATCCCTGATCCGCTTTACTCCTTTACCACTGCGCTATTATTATATGAATATGCTATGATATCACTGAATGACGGTCTACCCGGCGCAGCCGGGTCGGACCCAAAAAACCGGTTGTTGCTGCCAGATTTGCAGTCAACCATCGTTTGATTCCAGGAATGCGATGCTGTGTGTAGCACGGTTGAGTCTGGTGTTGGTGATTCAACAGTAGTCATTGAGTTCGTATGATGAAATTATAGCATGGTTCTTGAACAAGTCAATGAAAAAAGACCAGGAATTGATCGTGATCACCAAGACTTACGACCTGATCCTCTGGTCCTGCAACCACACGAGCCGGTTCCCTCGCAGCCACCGCTTCGTGCTCGGCGAGCGGATCGAGCGGAACCTTTACGGGCTGCTCGAAACCCTGATCGCGGCCAAGTACACCAAGAACCGCCAGCGCCTGCTCGAAGACGCCAACCTGGCCCTGGAAGTCCTGCGGTTTCAGATGCGGCTGGCCAAGGACCTGCAATGCCTGAAGGTCGAGAGCTACGGCTTCGCGGCCAAATCGATCGACGAGATCGGGCGGCTGGTGGGGGGGTGGAGTGATGATAAGTGGGCGTTGCAGCGGCGGAGCGTTCATCCTGGTTTCATTGCGCCCGTTCCCCCACTACGAACACGCCGTCCTCTTTCCCCCCCTTCGCTAGGGGGGGCCAGGGGGGGTGTGGGCAGCCGCCTCGGAAATCGCGTTGGACGGCTCGGCCCATGTCAATTCCGCCTGAGAACGCTGTCCAAGCACACTGAAACTTGCGCTGTCCAAGCAGACTGTAACTTGCGCTGTCCACCCCCCCTGGCCCCCCCTCGGAAAGGGGGGGAAAGGGGACTGCCCGGCTTTCAGACACTTGCGGTAGTGAGCATGCGTTGAAGCCCACTCTTTCGCGTTCCGACTACCCGCCAGGCACAAGAAAACCAGGACTACGACGTGCCGACAACCAGGCCAGTCAAGACCATCTTTTCACCGCCCCAGTGGACGGCTCGCTCCGCAGCCGTCCCGAGGCGAGCGGGACATGAAGCGTTACGGGAACCGCTGGACGGGATGATCTCGCTCGCCACAAGAGCGTGGTTCTTCCGTGCGACCAGGGCATCCGCTTCCTGGGCTACCGGGTCTTCCCCACGCACCGGCTCCTGGGCCGGGAGAATGTCGTGCGCTTCCGCCGTCGGCCGCGCTGGATGCAGCGGGCGTTCGCCGGCGGCCGGATCGGGTTCGACGCCATCCGCCCCCGGATCATGAGCTGGCTGGGTCACGCCCGGCATGCCGACACCCTCGGATCGTGCCGGTGCCAAGTCCAGGTCGTCGTCCCGTGTCGAGGACATCGGTCGCCCGGCCGAATGAAGCCCAAGCCCGGCGGGTCCAGTAGGTCGCAAGACTCGAACGCCCCGCCGGGCCCATCTCTTCCCTGTCCCAGCCGAGGATCTGCGGCCCTGGGGGCGGAACCGGGTTGCCGGTCGCGGTCGCGGTGGTCAACATGGTGAGAGACGGCGCGCCGAGCCAGCCTGACCGGCGCTCGGTGAGGGGAGACGAACCTCCGATGCTCTCGCTCAAGATCGGCCTGTTCGGCGTCGGGCTCGACGCCTACTGGCCCCAGTTCGCGGGCCTGAGGGAACGGTTGCAGACGTACCTGGCTCGGGTGGCCGCGAAGCTGGGGCGGCCCGGCGTCGAGGTCGTTAACCTCGGCCTGATCGACAACCCCGACGCCGCGATGGAGGCGGGGCACCGGTTCCGTCAGGCCGACGTCGACCTGATCGTCCTTCACGTGACCACCTATGCGCTGTCATCGACCGTCCTGCCGGTCGTGCGGCGCGCGCGAGTGCCGGTCCTGATCCTGAACCTCCAGCCCGGGCCGGCGATCGACTACGATTGGTTCAACCGTCTGGGCGATCGGTCCCGCATGACCGGCGAGTGGCTGGCTTACTGCTCGGCCTGCGCGGTTCCCGAGCTCGCCAACGTCTTCCGCCGCGCCCGCATCCCGTTCCACCAGGTCACCGGCCTGCTCGACGATGACCCGGACTGCTGGGCGCAGGTCGACGACTGGATCGACGCGGCCCGCGTCGCGCACGCGATGGAGCACAACCGGCTCGGCGTCATGGGACACTATTACGGCGGCATGCTCGACATCTACTCCGACCTGACCCAGCAGTGCGCCGCCTTCGGCGGCCACGTCGAGATCGTCGAGGTGGACGAGCTGTCCGGCCTGCGCGGCCTGGTGGGCGCGACCGAGGTCCGCGACCGCGTGGCGCTGTTCCACGACATGTTCGACGTCCAGCCCGATTGCCCTGCCGCCGAGCTGGAGCGGGCGGCGCGCACCTCGATGGCCCTCGACCGCCTGGTTGAGGGCCATCGACTCGGCTCGCTCGCCTATTACTACCAGGGGACCGGCCAGCCGTCGAACGAGGAGACAATCAGCGCAGAAAGTGGTCTGGACCGAGACCGCCGCGGACGGCCCGCGCCGGTTCGAGGGCCTGCTCCCCCGGCCGCAGATCGTGGCGGGCTCTTTCCGGGAGATCGCCGTGCTCGCCTTCCCGACCCCGACCAGCTCTTACCGCATCGAGGACATCCCGGCCAAGTCCTTTCAGGTCGCCCGTCCGATCCCGCCGCGGGCGAACTGGCCGGCCACGCCCCCGGGCGCGATGATCCCCCGGGATCGTGTCATCGACCTGACCGGCAAGATGGACGCCTCGGGCCGGCTCGCCTGGGACGTGCCCGAGGGGAACTGGACCATCGTGCGGTTCGGCCACACGCCGACCGGCAGGGAGAACCACCCGTCGCCCGCGTCGGGTCGCGGGCTGGAGTGCGACAAGCTCGACCGGCTCGTCTCGTGGAGTGACCACGCCGACCCGAGGGTCAAGGCGTACTCGGGCACGGCCACGTATCGGACGACCTTCGAGGTGCCGGCTCATCTGCCGGGGGCATCGCGGCGGCTCGAGCTCGACCTCGGCCGCGTCGAGGTGATGGCCGGGGTGACCCTCAATGGTAAAGACCTCGGCACCCTGTGGAAGCCCCCATACCGCGTCGACGCGACCGCGGCGGTGCGGCCGGGCGCGAACCTCCTGGAAGTGTCAGTGGTCAACCTCTGGGTCAACCGGCTGATCGCCGACGAGGCGCTGCCGGAGGACAGCCACCGCAACCCGGACGGGACACTCCAGGCGTGGCCGAGCTGGTTGCAAGCGGGCCGCACGAGCCCCACGGGCCGATTCAGCTTCACGAGCTGGCGTCTCTGGAAGAAGGGCGATGCCGCCGTCGCCTCGGGCCTGCTGGGCCCGGTCCCACGGAAAGCGGGACAGGTCCGATATTGGTAAGCTGAGGTGTTTCTTTTGATCTTCTTGCGCGTTTCTCCGTGAGGGATGACTTTTCGTTGGCCCACTTCGCAGTGAATGTCGCTGGACATATCGGGCCACGACCCAAATCGGAAGTCCGCCGGCTTCTCGAAAAGCTGCATTCTCGCGACGCCGCGTTTCAAATCATGAAACGCCTTCCCACCAGGTGCGAGCCGCGCTGTTCGTGGCATCGCGCGAGAATAATCACCCCCCCCCTATCCTGCCAATATCGGACCTGTCCCGCTTTCGCTTTTCCCCCCACCTCCCGGAGAAGGTAACGGAGCCGGGCCAGCGCTCACTTCCAATGGAGGACCCAGCCGCGCGCCGGTACGATCTCCGATACGCCGTCGAGTTCCACAGTCGCCGGCTCGTCGTTGAAGTTCTCGATCACGGAACTGCCGTCTTCCCAGAGATAGAGTGCGACCCGGTTCGCTGCAACGAAGCGCCGGCCCAGCGGCCGGAGCAGCGGCTCCCGGATGCGGTCCAGTGCCCCGGTCGGCGACCGAAGCAAACTCTTCGAATCGCCCTTGACCGGCAGGATGTGGACGTTGGGCTCATCGAGCGCGACCTTTCCGGCCAAACCCTTCGCGAGTCCATCGGTCAGGAGCACAGGCTTACCCGAAGCGATATAGGCCGAGAGTCGCTCGGCCAGCCGTGGGTCCAGTAGCGCATGCAGCGAGAAAAACGCGGCCCGGGCTTCGTCCGGAAAGGTGTGGCAAGGAACCAGCGGCAGGCCGAGCATGCCCACGAAGTCGAACACCCGCGGTTCATCTTGCCCGGTACTGCTCGGCGGCTTGTACGCGGCCACCCCAACGGGCCGGCGCCGGCGAATCTGTTCAGCGACGGCCAGGAGTTCGCCAAGGTTCGCCCGTAATGCGGCGACGTTTTTCGGTCCTGTGTCACGCTGCAAGGATCCGTAGCAGAAGAGCATTGACTCGCCGGCGCCTGCCAGGACCGTTTGGCGGGCCTGCTCGATGTAGGTTTTCTCCGTGGTTCCGTAGGGGTCGTACCAGCCGCCTCCGCATTTGACGCCGCCAAGCCGGCCCAGCCAGCGCATCAGGAAATAGGCCTCGTACTGCACAGTGCCGCCCCAGCGCCGGTCGTTGTAGTCGCGCGTTTCGGTGCCGACCCAGATACGGTCAAAGTCCTTCGTCTCCCGAACGACATCGTAGCCCCGCTCCTGGAACCGATCGTACCACTGGGGATACTTGATGATCACTTTCCCGCGAGGATTCACGCGGCGGGCAGGATCGAGAATGCGTTCGCGTGATAGACGCACCATCAGCTCACATCGGTAATCGGTCCAACTGTCCCCGGCGACAGGATACCGGTGTTCGCCCACGGTCACGGTTCGGCTGGTACGTGCCGCCGTGCATTCCTTGCACGTGCAGTCGGTGAACCAGAAGTCGTCGATCATGATCTCGTCGAAGAGCCCGGCCGTGTACTCGAAAATCTTCTGGAGCTTGTCCTGAGTGCCGGCGTCCGTGTAACAGGAGATCAGGTTCCAGCCGTTGGAAGGTTTACCGACCCGGGTTGTGGTCACGCACCCCGAGGTCTCGAACCCCTCGGCCCGAAAGCGGTCTCGTGCCGACTGGAGAAGCCCCCGCGGGGCCTGGTAACCATCACGAAAGCTTTCGATATAAACCTTGGTCACGCCTGTCCGCTTGCACCAACTGAGCGCTGTTTTGATAGCGGCTTCGGTTGCCAGGTGGTCCCGCACGTCATGGGCAGTGAAGAGTGTCGAGAACCGATGGACGGCCTGTTTGCTTTTCGCCAGGTCCCACAGGACCGCGGCCGCGTCGTCCTTACCCGATGCCGGCTGGCCTCGCAGGGCCGGTAGGCTGCCAAACAACAAAGTGCCGCCCGCAATCAACGTCAGCAGTTCCCGTCGAACGATCATCTTCATGGTGTGCTCCAGTCATCCCTTCCAGTTCGGCCCGTCGGGTGGCAGCTTGATATTCGCATCCAGTTTCTGGTTGGCCTTGATCAGCTCATCCCAGGTGAAGGTCTTCCCCGTGTACGCCGCCGTGCGGCCCAGAATGCAGGTGATCGTGCTGTCAGCGCTCTCCTGGGCGTTATTGATCGGCTTCCCCGCCGCCACGGCGTCCAGAAACAGCTTGATATTCCGAACCGCGCCGTCACGGTAGATGCCGGGGCTCGCTCCGCCCGGATAACTACCGTGCCGGCCGCGGATGTTGGTCGGCCCGCCGTAATGGCTCTCGAGCGTGCCGGTTTCGCAGAAGACCTTGACGCCAATGTCCTCGATGCCGGAGCCGGCCTGCTTGGAGCAGAAGCTGACGACGACGTCGCCGGGGTACCAGAAAATGCAGGCGAAATGGTCCCAACAGTCGCCGACGTCGGTGCGGATCTTCCGCCCGCCGGTGCCAACGGCCTTGACCGGGTGGGAGCGGAGGAACCAGTTAGCAACGTCCAGGGCGTGAATGTTCTGTTCGACGATGATGTCGCCGGAGAGGGCCTTGTCGAAGACCCAGTTGCGCAAGCGGGCCATCTGGGTACCAGGGGTTGCCTGACGGCCAAGCCGGCCGCTCAAGTACCATGCCTGAGCCACAAATGCCCCGCCGATGAGCCCGGCGAACAGCTCCCGCGCCGCCCCCAGGTGGAACGGGTCCACGCGCGTCTGGAAGTCCACCCAGCAGCAAAGCCTGTCTTTGACCTGGTCGGCCGCTGCGACGATAGCCAGTGCCCCGGGGACATCGACCGAGATGGGCTTGGCCAGGTAGACGTGCTTGCCGCCCTGTAAGGCGGCGACGGCCTGCTCCGGATGGAAATACGGCGGGCTTTCGATGACCACGCCGTCCACCTTGCCCTCCAGCAGCTTCAAGTAACCATCCATTTGCGCGGGTATAAGATCAGCGTTCGGTCAGCCTGCGGTGATACGGGAAGAATCCGTTTGGCAAGCACTCCTGAGCAAGCAAGAGTGGGTTAACCGAGCCGGACCCGCGCATAACTGATCATCGAGGCCGTCGCCAGCCGATGCCCGAGGAGATCGAGCGTGGTGGACGGCGGCGAGCCACCGCGCACGGTCGCCGTAAAATAGCTGCTCAGCGGATATCGAAGTGGCACCTTGACCTGGGCACTGCAAGCGCCATCGGGGTAGATTTCGAGCACTCGGTTTTCCGCAACCCTGTGTCCGTTCGGATCGGTTCCGCTGGCAAAAAAGAAAACGAAGAGGCGATTGTCCGGGGTTACCTGAAAGCGCGGGCAAGCAGGAATCACAGTGGATTCCCCCTCCCGGGCGACCACTAAACAACGTCGGTACGCGACTCTCCCTGCGCGCAGCACCGCATAGTTGAGAGCGTGTGTCTGGGCCAGGCCGGGATAGAAGCGCTTCCGGAGGCGCTCATCGAGGGCGCGTTCTGTCCATGTCAGGTGAGCTGCGCCATCCGGGCCCACCCAGAGGTCCCCCGGGAAGATCCAGCCACAAGTCTTCTCGCGGCTGGCGATCTCCACCCAGGGACAGAACTTGCCGGTACGCAGGTCCGGCACCCACGTGTAAAAGAGCCGGCGGAAATCATAATCCCAGTCATGCCCCGTCAACTGCTTCTTGTAAGCGCGCCAGGCAGCGTTCGGTTCGATAATGTCACTGACCCCGCAGAAGTGCACTGCTCGGTCTTGGAGAGCAACGGTGGGATAACAGATGCGAATCGGCTGGGGCTTGTCGTAGTCGGCACCCCAAGGCCAACGCAGCTTCCCCTTGGCTATCCCTTGACCGTGCCGATCGCGGAAAGCCCATTCGGCATGCGTGTAACCCACGTTCTGGAACAGAATCAGCTCCTGGTTGGGTCCATCGGCCGCGAAGCTCCGGTAAGAATGCTCCGTAAAAGCCGGCGTTCCATCCCAGCTTGGCATGAGCTTGACGAAGGGCGTCGATGGCCGAGCAGCAGAGAATTGCAAGATCTCGGGCCGGGCGGGCCCGCCGCCGGATGCACTGGCGGTGCTCTCCGTGGGATTTGCCGAGAGGAATACACGTCCATCCGGGAAGGCGACGAGCGGGCTCGGCTCACGGGTCCGCCCCACGGGATCCGCCTGGACTTGCTTCCAGCCATCGGAGCCGCGCCCAAAGAGCAGCCAGCGGCAATTGTTTAACGGCTTCACGCCTGGAAGCGTCTCAATGCCGCTGGCAAAACAGTCGTTACGCACGCGCACGATACACGTGGAGCCATGACACCAAAGCGGTCCGGAACCGTTGTTGGATGGCTCGAAATGGTAAACTTCCTCTTCGATCTCCACTACCGGCTGGGCCGGCGCAGACGGCTTGTGCTCTCCCTTGGGAGGACGTGCAGACGTTTGTGCGCCCGTGCGGCCTGCCGAGGCGGCTGCCAAGGCCGAGATGGCCGCCGAAGCCCTTTTGAAGAATGTGCGCCGTGAATTCTCCGCCATCGTCATCTCCCCTCGGGTAGTTGGCTGGTGAGCCGATCCGAAATCTCCTTGTTCAGACGAGTAACCTCTTCAGTTACTGGCCCAGAACACGTTGGACGTACAGGCGGCTCCTCTGGAGGTCCTCCGGGAGCGACCGCGTGTGTGTTGTTTTGCTCTCGTAAGCCAATTCGACCGTATAGGACCCCTGGTAGCCGATCTGCTTCAGGGTGGCGCCGATGCGTCCATAATCGATGTCGCCATCGCCAAGGTCCTCGGACCAGACGCCGTTGCGCGAGTTGCGCAGGTGCAGGTCCAGCACGCGCTTGCCGGCGTCTTGCAGGAGGCGATAGGGATCCTGCCTGCCTCGCACAACCCAATGCAGGTCGAGGCAGATGCCGACTTGATCGGGGTCGGTATGCCGCAGCATGGAGTACCACTCCCTGGCTCCAGAGCGCATTTCTGGCTCGTGGCTGTGGACGGCGAGCCGGATTCCCATCGTGTTGAGTGCCGCCCCCAGGCGGTTCAAGTTGTCGGCCTGGACAGCCAGCTCTTGATCCGTCTTTTCCCGATTCAGCGGCTGGGGATTGTGTACGACGAGCCGCAAGCCGTAGGGGACGCCTAGCTTGGCCTGGCGAACAATGTTCTCCAACGTCTTCTGGCCATCCGCGCGCGTGTGCATGGCGCCCCCGTCATAAGCCGCGGGCATCGTCAGGCCATGTTCCTTCAGCTTGGCCGCCACCTTGGCTGCCTTTTCGGGCGTTTCATAGAAGGTCAAAAAACCCTGAACCGCATCGAAGCCGGCGCGCTTGGTCGCGGCGAACACATCGTCCAGGTGATCCTCCAATCGGGCGCGGCGCTCGCCGTAGAACTGCGTCCAGACGTACAACTGGGCTACCACCCGCGATGCGGACCGGTGATCCGCCGCTTTGACGTGCGCAGCCCAGGTGTCATAGCGGCGGTGCTCGCTCACCTGAGTCACACCTTCCTCATGCGCGACACGATCGAACACGTCGAAAAGCGCTTGTAAGCGGCGGAAGTTCGCAGCGGACCCCTCTCGAGGCGGCGTGAGCCTTTCCATGCACTTGGCGATCTGCACGTAGACGATGGGGAGCCGGGCGACGCGCACCCGATCTAGAACCGCGGTCTGGTCCGCAACCTGTTTCTCGGCCTCGTCGAAGAGGGCCGCGGCCCGCGCGATGAGGTCATCCGAGAACAGCGGCGAGGAGGGCCTCGCCCCGATCGTGAAGTGGATGGCGCCCGAACGCGCCTTGCCGTGAACGAGGTCGATATAGCGGCGAATCGGTGCCGCCGCTTTCCCGTAATAGCCTTCGAGGAACTCGTCGATGGCCCCGTCCGTGTCGTAGCCCGGTTCCCACAGGGTCTTCGCCAGGATCCACGTCCGCAGCTCGGCAAGCTCGGTTCCTTTGCTGAAGTAGGCCGCTTCTTCGTAGATCCCCTTGACATGGTGATCGACGAAGAAGTTGATGTTCGGCTTGAGCGTGTACAGATTGGGAAACGGCATGATCGAGTGTGCGAAGTCCACAACGTAATCCCAGACATAGAGACGGTCGGTTATCTCGGACCAGCGACGCAGATCGCCGGCGAAGTCCGCATTACGCTTGTCCACCTCGGCCGCCACGCCGAGGGGATGGGCGAAGCAACACTCGATGTCGCACAGCCGCACAACGACATTCGGACGCGGCCTGACCTTCTTGGGCGGCGATCGCGTGAACTGATAGGCCAGTGTATCGATGGTCTTGCCGGGGAACTCGTCGCGCACGGCGTCGGCGATGGCATTGACGAACCGCAGATATGGACCAATGGGGGACCCCTCTTCGGCCGTGATTCGGGCACAGTCCTTACATGTGCAGAAGTTGTACCAATCGTTCTGGCTGACGGAGAAGATGGTGGACTCCGGCTGCTCGCGCATCCAGCGTCGCACCGTGTCGGTTGCGATCCGCAAGACCTCTCGGTTCGAGAGGCAAAGCTGAGTGCGTCCCGCCACGCGCTGACCGTTGACCTCGGAGAAATACTCCGGGTGCCGGCGGAAGTGCTCCTTCGGGTCCAGGATTGAATTGAACGTATGCACGAAAGGGCCGTAGGCGATCTTGCCGCCCCGGCGGACGTCCAGATGGGTTTGGGTGCCGTTGATCTTGTTGCGGGCCGCCCAGTCTGCGTCGCGCGAGCCCGGGTAATCGGTTGCACGGTACTCGAGGCGCGGGGCGAATGTCCGGTCCAGGGCCGGAATCGTCACCCGGTCCTTCTTGGGAATCCGCGAGACCGTGGGCGTGAACCAGCGGCAACCGAGAGAGTCCTCCAGGAACGAGTAGACCCCGTAGAGGGTCCCGCGGGGGCGGCCTCCCGCGATCGCCAGCGTGCTCGCCTGAGCTCGCAAAACGTATCCGTCCTGTCCCAGGCGGGCGATTTCCGCGGGAGAAATGATGCCGCCGGCCGCGTCGGGACCGACAAGGATCGCGTGCTCGGCGTTCTTCGGCGGCTCCGTCACTTCCCGGACAGGGAACGCCGCGCCAGAAATCTGCTCAAGGAAAGAGGCCAGCTCCAGAGCGGCGTGCCGCTCGGCAGGCGTGGCCCCGCGATGAACCACGATCGCGAATGGCGTGCGCCCGGCCTCGGTCAATTGCAGCCCGGCCGACACCTGGGGAGTGGCTCCGGCGGCG
The DNA here is from genome assembly GCA_044450785.1 of Isosphaerales bacterium. GTDB lineage: Bacteria > Planctomycetota > Planctomycetia > Isosphaerales > Isosphaeraceae > JBIOJM01. The sequence goes on along the minus strand of JBIOJM010000124.1, from coordinate 4,182 downwards.
ACGAGGGCGATCAGCAGCGAAGGAATCATGGTTTTTCCTCTACAGTAGATCGGCGAGATGCTCGATGGAACGGGCAGCCTCTTCGACCGAGCCGCCTTCGACGGAAAGCACCAGGTCACGGGGGACCGCCCGACAGATCCGAATGATCCCCGCCCAGTCGATGACGCCATCGCCGCAGGCGCAGCCCACCGGTGTCCCGGTGTGACTCACACCCCAACCAAGGCGGTTCTTTCCCGAACCGGCTGGGCTAGGCGATGTCGGCGATCGTGTTCGACTCGAGGAACGTCACGTACGAGCGTTTGACTTCCTTCCACCGGTCGTGCGCCGAGCACGGCCTGCGGTCGGAGCAGTCGGGCGTTTCGCCAACCAGGCAACCCGGCCTGCTGCGGCTCCCCTCGAACAACTCGGCGATGTCGATCAACTTGATCCGGTGGGACGCTCGGGACAGGCGATATCCGCCTCTTTGCCCGCGCAACGTCTCCACGTACCCCGCATTACGGAGGGTCCAGAGGATCTTGGAGAGATAATTGGCCGGAACCCGGGCACGCTTGGCCAGATCTCGCCCGAGGATGGGTGCCCCGTCCGGCAGGCGCGCCAAGTGAACCAGCGCCCTCAGTGCATGTTCGGTCGTTGTGCTTAACATTCTTGACCTCTGGATGAACAAAGGATATAAGCGGCCGGATTCGGCTGTCAAGGGACATCCCCCAGAAGCCGCTTGATCGGGCGACTGAAGTGGTTTCGAATGAAGAAGATCGGCTACCGGGGCTGGATCGTGCTCGAGACGTCGAGCCCCAGCGGAGATGCCGTCGCCGACGTGAAACGGAACGCGGAGTACACCCGCAAGTTGTTCGCGTGAAGGAATCATCATGCCAAACCATGACCCTCCCCCAGCGACCGCCATGGAGGCTCGCTACCAGTCCCGATTGAACCGCTACGTGACGGCGATGCGCAACGGCAAGCCGGACATGGTTCCCATTCGCCCCTTCGTGGCCGAGTTCACGGGAGTGCACGCCGGCTACACCTGCCAGGAGCTGGCCCACGACTACAAGAAGGCCTTCGCCGCCGCTCGCCGGTGCGCAGCCGATTTCGACTGGGATGCCGTGGTCTCGAACATGGTTTACGTCTGGACCGGGTTGACCCAGGCGATCGGCCTCCGCTATTACGGCATCCCCGGCATCGACGTCACCCTCGACATGGGCTTTCAGTACCGCGAGCCCACCCCCGACGGCGCGTTCATGAAGCCCGAGGAATACGATCAATTGATCGACGATCCCACGGCCTTCCTGCTCGACGTCTGGCTCCCCCGGGTTTCCACCGAGGTGCGCCGACTCGGCGAGCCGGTCACCCGCGCGCACAACCTCTCCTTCATCAAGGGGGGGATGGCGATGATGGAGTACTTTAGCGCCTTCGGCACCCAGAACGCCCTCCTCCGCGCCGAGTCCGGGACCGTCTCCGCGATCGCCGGGATCCTCAAGGCGCCGATGGACATCATCGCCGACAAGCTCCGCGGCTACCTGGGCCTGGTCGATGACCTTCATGAGCGAAGGGACAAGGTACTGGCGGCCTGCGAAGCGCTCTTGCCCCATTTGCTCCACGTCGCCCGCTCGACGGCTGATCCCGACCGTCTGGTCCCCGTCGGCTACTGGATGCACCGAGGCGGCGTTCCCTTCGTGTCGCCCGAGATCTTCAAGAATGTCTACTGGCCCACCGTGCGGCCGATCATCGAGGAGCTCTGGGCCGACGGCATCCAGACCCTCTTCTATGCCGAGGGCAAATGGGACAAGCATCTGGAGTCGTTCACCGAGCTCCCGGACCGGAGCATCGTCTATCACGTTGACCAGGGAAACATAGCCAGGACCCACCAGGTCCTGGGCCACAAGTTCTGCTTAAGCGGCGGCATCTCGAACGTCATCCTGGCGCACGGCACGCCCGACGACGTCCGCCGGCGATGCAAGGAAGTCATCGACATCGCCGCCCGCGACGGCGGCTACATCATGGACGCCAGCGCGATCGTCCAGAACGACGCGAAGGTCGAGAACATCAAGGCGATGACTGACTTCACCCGCGAGTACGGCGTCTATTCCTCGAGTGGAGAAACTGCACTTGCGGGACCGAAGCCCGGCGCAGCAGCCGGACATCACCAGCGGCCGAAGCCCGGCGCCAGGCGGCCCGGCGCCGTGACTCCCTGGGAAGAAAAACGCGCACAGCTTCCCCAGATCTCCGGCGACCAGGACCTGGTCCAGCGGGTCTGGGAGGAGATCGACGGACTGGCAAATATGTATATCTGGCAGATCCTGCTGTCGTTTTAGGCGCTGCGCGAAAATACGTGTCGCCTTTCGCTCCGCGAAAGGACGTTCTTTCGCAGAGCGAAAGACGACTTTTCCGGCAAGTTATTCTCGCGCAGTTCCTTAGTTTCGGGTCCTCATATCTGCTCAATCCGACTCACGACAAAGTTCCGCGCCCGGGCCACGTCGGGCCGGCGGAGGTGCTCGACGACCAGGGGGAGCGGGCGGTCGAGCTGGGCCAACAGGCGAAGGAACAGGGGATAATCGAGGACGCCGAGGCCGGCGGCGGGAAGGTCCTCTCCGTCGGGTGAGGCTTTCACGTCCTTGGCATGGGCGATTGCGATCTGGTCGCCCAGTCGCTGGAACATCGCTTCCAGCATCGGCTTCATCCGGGGAAGGTCCTGCTTGCGGAAGTAGTTGCAGGGGTCCATCACCAGACGGAGGGCCGGAGACCGGACCTCGTGGAGCAGCCGCTCCGCCCGATCGATCGTGCCGATGATGTTCCGATAGTAGGCTTCGATCGACAGCACGGCGCCATGCTTCTCGGCGGTCCGGGCGTGTTTCTCGAATACGGAGCGGCACTGAAGATAGCCTTGCTCGGTCTGGTTCTCGGGTGCATCCTGCCATTCCGATTGCGAGTTGAACGTCCCCGTCTCGGTCGAGACCAGGGGGCAGCCCAGCCGCTTCCAGTTGGAGAGGAGTGCCTCCATCCTGGCTTCGCCGAGTTTTCGTTTTCTCGGATCGGGATCGACGATGTTGTAGTAGCCGAAGAGGCCGACAATCTGGACCCCGGCGCGCTCCAGGGTCGTGACGATCTTCCTCGCTACGGCCCAGTCAGGCTCGAGCGGATTGAAATGGACGTCGGCGAAGCTGAAGTCGGTCACCACGCCGCTGAAGCCGTCGGACTTGATCTGGCGGGCCGCCTCGTCCAGGGGCAGGTCCGCGTAGACGGTGGACATGATGTCCAGCTTCAGGTTCTTCCTGGCTCTGGCTCGCAGGTCGGGCCCGGCGGCGGCCCTCACGATCGAAGGGGCGGCGAGGCCGAGTCCGGCCGCAGCCGCACCTTCGAGCCAGGCTCGCCGGGAAAGAGGGATCGAGGCGTTCCGCTCTCGAGTCGAGTCGCACTCGCTCATGGTTCCTCCCGAAGAATCCGCAGAAAGGTCGGGCCCGGGGCGGAGATCGTCCCGGGCCTGGAGGGGCCCTCCATTCAGATTTCGGCCCATTCGCCGGGAACCGGCACGGGGTAGCGGCCCTTCGCGTCGGCGCGGACCGGCGATGGGCTGTCCTTGGCCAGGCCGGCCACGTCATGGCAGAACTGGAAGGTCGACGAGGTGATCTCGTCCCAGGTGACGATCGAGCCGGTGTGAACGGCGGCCCGCCCCATCAGGGCGGCCAGGTTGGTCATGCAGGCGCGCCGGCCCTCGTTGTAGGGCTGGTCGCCGCGGATGGCCTTGAGCAAATCGTTCCACTCGGCCTGCCAGGGATCGAATTTCTCCGGGTCCGCCTTCCAGGCAATGTTGTTGCGGGCGATCCTCTGGTCCTTGAACGTGTTCACGGTGGCCGCGTGAATGTTGCCCGAGAACTGCCCGGCGCGCTTCGTTCCGTGAACATAGGTCGCGAAGTCGCCATGGGACCGGTTCACGTACCGTCCCACAACCTGGGCTTTCGTCCCGTCGGCGAACGTGTACTCGATCGAGTAGGTGTCGAGGTTCTGGCTGCAATCGGTGCTGTCGGCCGTTCTTCCCCCCAGGCCGAGGGCGGAGATCGGGTACGAGTCCTTGATCCAGCAGCATTCGTCGATCTGATGGATCGTCATCTCGATGAACAGACCCGAGGAGAGCCAGTGGAAGAAGTACGGCCGGGGGATCTGCCAGAGGAGCTCACTGCCATCCGGCTT
>JBIOJM010000123.1:0-26003 GCA_044450785.1 Isosphaerales bacterium | reverse complement strand
TGGTAGGTCTTGGCGACTTCCTGAAGTTTGCCGATCTCGTACTTGGACAGTTGTCCAACGTCTGGCTCCGCCAGTTCGAGCAGGTCATATCTTTCCTTGCGGTAGAACTGGGACCAGAGGGACATCTCTCGATGTTGGCCCTGAATCAGGTCGTAGACCTCTTTGAGCACTGGGCCGCGCTCTTCTTATGATTCGAATTGCGAAAAGTCAATAATAAACCATGCTTCCCATCATAGGATCGCGGGCATTGTCAGACACCCACCTAGACCGTGGCGACCGACCAGGCGCGCGCTGTAGGATGAGGCGAGCTGTCGTTTGGCCTGCTTCCCCTTTTCTTTGATGAGGCCCGAGCCATGAGGCACGATGATTCCGCGTCATTTGTTCCCTCCGCGACGCGACGCCAGTACCTGCAACTGACCGGGGGCGCACTTGCCTCGCTCGCACTGTTGCCAAATTCACGCGTCCTGGGAGCGACGGACGCGCAGTCCTCCCATCCTAAGTCCCCGATCCCATTTCATCTCGGTCTGGCGAGCTACACGCTGCGGAATTTCGATCTCGATCGCGCGCTGGCGATAACACATCGGGTCGGGCTCGATCGCATCTGCCTCAAGTCGATGCATCTGCCGCTCGATTCCAAACCGGCGGAGATCGCCGCGGCCACCGACAAGGTCAAGCGGGCGGGGTTGGTCCTTTACGGCGGCGGTGTCATTTCGATGAAGAACGAGCGCGACATCGCGCAGGCGTTCGAATACGCCAAGGCCGCCGGAATGCAGACGATCACCGCCGCCCCGGTTCCCGAAGTCCTGCCGGCGCTCGACGAGCACGTCAAGAAATACGACATCACCGTCGCGATCCACAACCACGGCCCTGGCGACCGCTACTTCCCGACTCCTCAGAACGTCTACGACGCGGTCAAATCGCTCGACCACCGGATCGGCCTGTGCATCGACATCGGCCACACGGTTCGCGTCGGAGCCGACTTGTTGGGCTCGATCCGGAATTGCGGAGACCGCCTGTTCGACCTGCATATCAAGGACGTGACCGCGGCGACTCCTCAGGGAAAAGGGACCCCGGTGGGCCGGGGAATCATCGACATTCCTGGCCTCGTGCGCACGCTCATCGTCGTCAAGTTCAAAGGGGTCGCGGCATTCGAATACGAGGAACAGCCCGACGATCCACTCCCCGGTCTCGCGGAATCGGTGGGGTTTATGAAAGGCGTTCTGGCATCGATCTGAGAAAAGGTCGGTCCTCGCGGAAATCGATCCACTTCACGGCCCGGCCACCCTGGAGGACCCAGCCCTGTCACCGCTGGAGACGCTCTTCCGACCGTCCTGATCCAGGGCCTGCTTCAGGGCGTCGACACCCTCCGGCGAGCCCACGAATGTCTGGTCGGGGAAGCGGTAATACGCAAGGATGCTGGACAGGATCCGCTCGCCCATGTCGGAATTCAACGACATGCCGGCCAGGTATTGCAGCCGCAGGTTGCGGTCGGTGTTGATCTGGGCGCCCCGCGACCACCCCTTCAGCGAGGGCGCCTGCCCGAAGTAGGTGGCGAGCAGGTCGATCCCCTCCTCCTGGACCACCGCCTCCCCCGTCTTGACCGCCTTGACTTCCCCGAACCCCACCTCGCGGAGCGACTGCTTCACGAGCTGATGGTCCGGACGGTCCAGCCGCCGTTGCAGTTCGTCGACGTCGATCACCGTCGGCTCGACCTGGCCGAACAGGATGGCTTGGGAGCCGAAGCCCTCGCGCTCGTTGCTCCACAGGATGCCGTGGGGGAAGACCTGGAAGAAGGTGGCGATCACGCTCTTGGCCGTGTCCAGGTTCATCTCGTAGAGAGGGGTCCAGTGGCACACACTCCCGCCCGGATTCAGGTGATCGCGGCACATCCGGTAGTATTCCACCGTATTCAGCGCGGCGCAGCCCTTGACCCACGGGTCGATCGGGTCGGAGGTGATGATGTCGAACTTTTCCTGGGTGGTTCGGAGGAAGTGCCGGCCGTCGTCGTAGACCACTTCGACCTGCTTGCCATTAACCGTGTGGGGGTTCTCGCGGGCGATTCCGTCGACCACGTGGTAGTTCTCCTTGCCGAACATCGGCGTCACGATCGTCGGCACCAACGGCTCGATGTCGCAGATGACGATGCGCTTGATGTCGGGGTGCAGGACGAAGGTGCCGGCGGTGACGCCCGCGCCGCAGGCCACGACCAGCACTGACGCGGGCTTCTTGTGCACGAGCGCCGCGATGTGCCCCAGCATGCGTTGAACCCGCATGTCGGCGGGCAGGGTCGACGCCTGGATCTTGCCGGCGCTGTGGAAGCTCCGCACGCCCTCCCTCGTCTCGGTAACGGCGACCGAGTCGTTCGTCCCCTCGCCGACGTAGATGCAGAAGACGTCAGGGTTGCCGGACCCGTCGGGGACGTCCTTGACGATGCCGGGGGCCGACTGTGCGAGATTGCTTGCCGTCTGCCGGCCGAACGCCACGATCACCCACGGCACGGGCGTCACGCTCCAGGCGAGCCAGCCGGCCACTCCCATCGCGGCCGCCAGCGCCGCCGCGCCGCCCAGGCGCACCGTTCCGGGCGCTGGCCGCAGCAGGGGCACCAGGGCCGCCAGCGCGGCCGCCGCGGCAAGCAAGATCAGGACCCGCTCGGCGCCGGCCGTGCCGATCGAGGGGACCAGCAGCAAGCTGAACACCAGGGCGCCGGCGATGGCACCGATCGTGTTGGCCGCATAGACCCCGCCGACCAGCCGCCCGGGATCCTGGCCGCGGGAGGCGACTGCCACCAGCGCCAGCGGGAAGCTCGCTCCCCACAGGCACGCCGGCGGCAGGACGGCCCAGAGGCAGCGCACCAGGTCGAGCTGCAAGGTGTACCAGGGGCTCGGCGACAGACCGGGGACGATCGGCCAGTAGGGGAGTGACTCCGAGATCATGACCGCGGTCCAGGCGATGGCCGCGGTCAGGAGCCACTGGCAGGCGCCCAGCGCCACCCGCGCCGACGCGGCCCGCCGCGCCAGGAATGCCCCCAGGCTGCTGCCGATCCCCAGGCCGGTCAGGAACACGGCCAGGATCAAGGAGAACGTGTACACGGTGCCGCCGAGCACCAGCGAGAGCAGACGGGTCCAGACCACCTCGGCGCCCAGCGCCGACATCCCGGAGAGGGCGATCGCCAGATGCACGGCCCAGGCGCCGGCCGCGCGCCCCGCGCTTCCTTTCGTCACGGGGTCGGCCGGCACCTCGTACCGTCCCGGAGCGGTCGCCAGGGCCAGGGCGATCGCGGCCACGGTCACATTGAGGGCGAAGGCGACGTAGGTGGCCGTGGCCATGTCGTGGACGCGCAGCAGGTAGAAGCCGGCCAGCAGGCAGCCGAACACGGCACCGGCGATGTTGCCGCCGTAGAAGAAGCCCAGCCACGATACCCCAAGAGGGCCGGTCTCGACCCAGCGTGCGATCGCCGGCAGCGTCGCGCCCATCAGCAGCGTGGGCGGCAGCAAGCACACCCCGGCCACGGCCCCGCGCAGCAGGATGCCCGCCGGGCCGTGGCCGGCGTAACGCGCGTACACCTGTTCGACATACGGCATGCCGAACAACACCACGAGCCCGATGGCGCCGATGCCCAGCTCGAGCAGGGCATAGACCCGCAGGGGGTGCCGCCGGCCCGAGACGAGGCGTGGCAGCAGCAGGCTGCCCACGCACATGCCGCCCATGAACGTCCCCAGCAGGACGCCGAGGGAAACGGCGGTCGAGCCGATCACCAGTTGCAGAAGCTGGAGCCAGACGACCTCGTAAATCAGCGCCGCACAGCCGCTGCCGGCGAACAGCGCGAGCAGCACGGGCAGAAACCGGCCCGGCGCGGCCGGGCCAGTCGGCGGGGTCAAGTCGTGTGGGGTCATCGCGCGGTTGTCTCCCGGCAATGCCGAAGGGGACATTCTTATTGCTGCAAGCAAATTAGGGAGCCCAGGTAATTTCAGGATCACTTCTCCTTTGGGCCCCGCGTGATCTGAGACTCGATGCACAGGGATGAACGAGACGTTCTTTTGTCAACAGTTTAGCTAGAGCGGTTTACGATCGGGTCGCGCAAGCGAGTGTGTACCCTCATATTAACCCGACGCGCAAGCGAGGGGAGCTGGCTGGGGATCCCTCGCTTGCGCGTCGGGTTAGTGTTGCTCGCGATCGGCGTGCCAAGTGCGCAATCGATGAGTAAACCGCTCTAAACTCCCCATTGGCCGTTGATCAATCGGAATGTCCCCTTGCCTCCCTCCCAACGGCCTGCTCGTTCATTTAGCTTGACCGCTCGCGGATGTTGCGTAAACCAAGAACCGGAGTTGCCGCCCCGCATTCTGCAAGTATCGACAACGAACTGTCGATGCGCGGCCCATCATAGCCTGATCGCGATTTTCTGGTGGGTGATGGGCCAATTTCGTCCCCGTACCGTCTATGATAGCTGGTGATTTTGATTCGTTCCTTGTCGCCGCGGAACGGCTGTAACGAGTGATCCAGAATCCAGAGCGAGTGCATCGTCTCATCTCAAAGATGCAAGGCGGGATCGATATGCGTCACAGAGTGGTATACACGTTTTTTGTCCTGGTCATCATGATCGGGGCTTCGAACGCAGCGACCGCACGGTGCGGCGAGAGCCAACCTGCCGTGGCCTCGCACCAGGCCGTACGGCTGGATGTGACGCGCGACGCCTGGGTCTCGGAGGTGGGCGCCGAGGCCGACGGCAACAACGGCGGCGCCACGCGGCTCAAGCTCAAGAGCATCCAGGAGATGAGCCTGGTCGACATCGAGGCCAGGTCGCTGGTGGGCCGGACGGTTGTCTCGGCTGCGCTGCACTTGATGAAAGCCGGAGATGAGCCGCTACGGCGCGTGACGGTCAGCAGCGTCGGCGCCGAGTGGTACGAGGGGACGGCGAGCAACTACGCGCACGAGCCCGGCGGCGTGACGTTCCGCCATCGGCGAAGCCCCGACCTGACCTGGTCGATCGGAGGGGGAGACCTCACGCACGTGGTTCTGGGTAACGGCGGCACGACCTGGCGGATGGCCGACGCTTCACCGCCTGATGAGAACGGATGGCAGCGCGTGCCGGTCGACCCACATGTCGTTGCGGCGCGCGTCGCCGGCCTCAGCCACGGTTTCCTCGTGTTCGACGATACCGGCTCGGAGTGGACCCGCGCGGGCGAAAAGTTCACGTTCCGGCTCTATCCGAATCGGTTTGTCTACAGTCGGGACCAGAACCCGGCGAGCGCGCCTTTTTTCACGATCGAGCTGGGGCCGGACGATCGCCGGCCGCCGGCGGCTCCGAGCGGCCTTCGGGTCGAGCCCGAGACCGCGCTCTTGCCGGCCGGCGAGGCGCTGGTCTCCTGGGTCACGCCCGGGGACTACGGGCCAGCCGGCACGCTGGGCTTCTTCGTCACGCTCGGCAGCCGCGCACTGCCGCGCGAGCTGATCCCACTGGCCGGTGCGCCGGGCGTGCGGGTCGAGATGCACCTGCGCGACCTGAATCTCGCACCTGGGTCATCAGCCAATCTGTCGGTTCGGGCCGTGGATGGCGCCGGAAATCTGGGACCCTCGGCGAACGCCGGCATTACGGTCTCGAACCGAGTACCCGCGCCCTTGCCGCCGCGAAGACCGGACTCCGAACGGCCCCGCCGGGCGGCGACATTGCCGAGGGTCGCCGGTGCCGAGGTCGCCATCCTCGACGAGCTGGACAAGATCCATCCTGTCACCGGCGAATTAATTCCTTCTCAGCCCGAGGGCTACCTGGCCGCCAATCATCTGTGGGACGCCGCCGTGCGCACGATCACGCTCCAGGCCGCGCGGAACGAATTCGTCGCCTTCCAGGTCGTGCTGCGAGGTGACTTCCCGGTGGGGTCCATCAAGCCCGAGCTGGTCTTCGACGGGCTGGCCGGCAAGACAGTGAAGATCGAGCTGGGCCGCTATCAGCCCGTCGCATCAAAGCTCGGCCCGCTCCCCGACCCGATCGTACCGCTGAACTTTTCCGCCGGCGCCGCGCCGGGGACCAAGAATCAGAGTCTGCACGTCGAGGTGTACGTCCCACACGGCCTGGCGGCCGGGGATTATCGCGGCACGTTGAGTTTGCGTGGTCCGCTCTCGGGTAATCGCGGTTCGTCACAAGGGTTGGATGGGCCGCTGCGGCTGCCTGTGGTGCTGCGCGTCTGGGACTTCACCTTGCCCGATCACCTCAGCTTCCTGCCCGAGATGAACTGCTACGGCCTGCCGGAAAACGAGCGCGACTACTACCGCCTGGCTCACCGCCACCGGACCGTCCTCAACCGCCTGCCTTACAACCAGAACGGCCGGATGCAGGACGGCTGCGCGCCACGGTGGGACAGCAGCCGGCAGCAGCTCGACTGGTCCGCCTGGGACCGCCGGTTCGGCCCGCTGCTGGACGGCTCGGCGTTCGCTGACCTGCCCCGCAAGAGCGTACCGGTCGAGTGTTTTTACCTGCCGTTGCACGAGAACTGGCCCAGCCCGATGGAAGGAAACTACAATGGCGACTACTGGGCCGACCGCGCCTTTCCCGAGTCGTATCGCCGGGCTTTCGTCGCGACCGCCCGGCAGATCGCCGCACACCTCCAATCCAGGCGCTGGACCGAGACGCTCTTTCAGGGCTTCCTCAATAACAAGAACAACTTCAAGGAGAACGGCTGGTCGCGCGGCTCGTCTCCCTGGCTGCTGGACGAGCCGGCCAGCTTCCAGGATTACTGGGCCCTTCGCTACTTTGCCCGGGCCTTCCACGAAGGGATCAATCAAGCCCGGGAGACGGGCTCGCGATCAACCGCCACCGCGCTGACGAATGCCCACTTGTCTTCCTCTTCGTCTTCCTCGTCCGCGCCCCGGCTGGTCTTCAGGGCCGACATCTCCCGGCCGCAATGGCGGCGCGACAGCCTCGACGGCCTGCTGGACGATCACGTGGTCGGCAGCGCGATGCGGAACTACCCGCGGATGGTCTTCGAGCGAAAGCGGGCCCTGGGCGAAATCGTCCTCGAGTACGGCTCGACCAACCCGGTCGAGGGCTCGAACGTCCAGCCGGTGGGGTGGTGTCTGGATGTCTGGTCGCTCGGGGCCGACGGCATCATCCCCTGGCAGACGGTGGGGACCGCGAGCTCGTGGCAGCGGGCTGACGAGCTTTCGCTCTTCTATCCGGGCCGCGGTGGGTCAAACCGAGCGGGTTCGAATGCGATCCCACCGCCGATTCCCTCCATCCGGCTCAAGGCCTATCGGCGCGGCCAGCAGGACGTGGAGTATCTGGTGCTCTGGTCACGTTTGCGCAACGAGCCACGATGGGCGGTCGGTCAGCAGGTGCGCGCGGCCTTGAAGTTAGCCGGCACTCGCCAGGGCACGGGCGTTACCGGCGGCGAGGACGCCGGCCGGATCGACTACGCCCGGCTGCGCCCGCGGGATGTCTGGGCGTTGCGGTTCGCGATCGGCGAGGCCCTGTCGCAAGCCCACCCCGCCGCCAAGAGCAAGCTCGTCGAGTTCCGCACCCCGCGCCGCGACACCGACCACCTGGCGCCGGGGTACGTCGGCGAGGCCCGAAACGCCGAACGGGAGGCTCATCCACGTCAGAATACCGAGCCAGACGCCCACTGAAGTCCTCTCGGCGATCGAGCAGGCTCGGGTCGCGTTCGACGATCACCTTGGATACCATTACGGTTGGGGACGATCCTGTGCGAGATGGGCTTGGTCCTCGCCTGCGGTCTGCTCCTCTTCTCTGTGTACGAATTCTCGATCATGGGAACTTCCGGAAAGCGCTGGGAATTGGTCGCTGGTATCGCGGTGATCGCCGCATTGGCCGTGACTTTCGCGATCTTGCCGATGCCCGTGGCGATCGCCTTGTCGGGCCTAACCCGAAGCGTGAGCGAGGGCGCTGGCGTCGCGCCGCAAGAGACTTGCGGCATCCCTCGCTGACGCTTCGGGTTAGTGTAGGCCTTTGCCCTCGACCGGGTGGTGCTGAGCGAGAAGTCTCGAAACTGGCCGCGGTTTCCGGTTCACCAGCTTACGATCCACCCTTCGACCGCCGGCGCAGCTCCTCGAGCTCGCCCTGAAGCTTTTCCCGCTCTCTCTCCGCCGCGACACGGGCCGTCTCGGACTGGCGAAGTGCCCCGGCCAGTTGGAGACGGTCGATCTCGATCTGCCGCTTCGCGGCCTCGGCTTGCCGCCTGGCGGCTTGCTCCACGTCACGCTCTTCCCGCGAGGTGAGCAGGCGCTGGCCGGTCGCCGGGTCGTAAAGCCGAAGGAAGGCGCCGTTGCGCTCCATGTGCAACCCGAGCTCCTCGCTCGGGAGGCGTCCCTCGACCGGCTCGATCGGCACGTACGTGCCGTCCCGAAGCCGGAAGCCTTGGAGCGAGGGTCTCAAGTATTCCTCCATCGGGTCGAACAGGAAGTACTCGGGAACCTGAAGGGTATCCTGATACAGCCGAAACTTCCTGTTGCGATCCTCCTTGCTGGTTGAGCGCGAGGAGATCTCAAAAACGATGTTCGGGCCCTTCCCCTCGATCCAGACGAAATAGGCGCCGCGGTACTTGTGGGGAATATCCTTGACCAGGAAGACGTCGGGAGAGACGTGCCGCCGTTTGTCGTTGGGGACATAATACATGAGCATATTGCCCGCGATGTAGACGCGCGGATCGTGCGCGTACCGCGACCTGAGGACATCGATGATCGCGAACATGTTGTCGCCGTGAATGGGCGTCTCAGCCATCGGCTTTCCATCACCGGTCGGATACTCGCTCAGGGGGATTTCCCTGGTGCGTGGACCAATGGTTGCCATGCGGCTGTCTCCCTCGGGCCGGCGGGCGAGCCGCACCTGGCGGCCGCCCGTGTTTCTCGCCACCTTGATCTTAACACAACGGGTCAAACCGCGGTCATAGCGCAGGGCCCAGCAGGTCCTTGACCGCGTCGCGCTCGGAAACGAGCTCGGCGGCCGACGCGTCGAGCCGTTGCCGGGCGTCGGCGTCGACGGGCACTTCCGGTACGATCGACCAGGCCGCCGCCCCCTTCGAGACCAGCGGGAAGCTGTAGATCAAACCGAGGGGAATGCCATAGCTCCCGTCCGAGACCACGCCCGCGCTGAACCAGTCTCCCGGAGCGGTGGCAAAATGGAGCGCGCGGAGGCTGTCGAGCACCGCGTTGGCCGCCGACGCGGCCGACGAAGCACCTCGGGCCTTGATGACCGCCGACCCGCGCTTGGCCACCGTCGGAATATAGCTCTCGGTAAACCAAGGCGCCTCGGCAATCACCTGGGTTGCCGGCTTGCCGTCGATCCTGGCGTTCTTGTAGTCGGGATACTGCGTATCGCTGTGGTTGCCCCAGATCGTCATGCACGTGACCGCACTCGCCGGCGCGCCCGCTTTCTTGGCAAGGAGTGCGGCGGCCCGATTCTGGTCGAGCCGGGTCATTGCGAACCAACGGTCAGTGGGAACCTTGGGTGCGTGCGAACGGGCGATCAGGCAGTTGGTGTTGCAGGGGTTGGCCACCGTCAGGATCCGCACGTTCGGTCCGGCGGCGGCATCGATCGCCTTCCCCTGCCCCGTGAAGATCGGTCCGTTGGCACGGATCAGGTCGGCGCGCGACTGCCCGTCCTTCCGTGGCAGACCGCCCACCAGGATCACCCAGTCGGCGCCCTCGAATGCCTCCTCGGCCTGGTCGGTCGCCTTGAATCCGGCCAGGAGCGGAAAGGCGCAATCCTCCAGCTCCATCAAGGTCCCGTTCAAGGCGGGCAAGATCGAGGTCAGGTCCAGCAACTGCAGGGACACCGGTTGGTCGGGACCGAATGCACCGCCCGAGGCGAGCCGGAACAGCAAGGCGTACCCGATCTGCCCCCCCGCTCCCGTGACGGCGACGCGAATTGGCTTGGTCATGGACATGGCTCCGTCAAAGAGGTTCAAGTCGAATGCACCTGATTCTAGTGGAAGGTGGCGTCGACGTGAATTGTCTGGGCGGAGGAAATCGTGACGACGGCCTGAACGAGATCGCCTTGCGCGTCCGCGGAGAAGTGGGAAGACCCGCGCTACCGGATGCGCCGCTTCGCCAGCCGTAGGGCCTTTTTCAGAGGATGATGGACGGCTCGAGGCCGTGCGAGCGGTCGATGCTTTGCCGGCGTGCCCACCTGGGCGGTGCCGGTCGCCGACGCGCTCGCCTGGTCCGGCCAGGACATGGTCACCGTCACTTGCACCGCGAAAACGCCCACCTTCGCATACGTGTGCGCGCCGCTGATCAGGAACGTGCCGTCCCCTCCACTGACCGCGCCCTGTCCGAACGTTCCATCGCCCCAGTTGATGGTCGCGATGAACCGCGCTGTACCGGTTATGGCATTTGCATCCGTGAAGGTCGCCACGGCTCCGCTGAACAACGATCCGCGGGTCGCAGTCAGGACCAGCGACTGGGCCGACAGGACGTCGGGCTGAGCCTCCGTCTGGGCACTGACGATCGAGCTCGCGGGCGAGTTGCCCGCATTGGAAATTGCCATGACACGGTAGTAGTAGGTCGTCGAGAAATTGAGACCGGAATCGAAGAAGCTGGTTGCCGTGACGGCCGCCGCGACCACGGACCATGTGCTGCCGTCCGGGCTCCTCTCCACGACGTATTGCGAAACGCCCGTCGATCCAACCCATGAGAGACTGACCTCATTCCGGCCGGCCAGGCCGGCACTCACGTTCGTGGGCGGCGCCGGAGCCGGAGACGGCGGCGGCGGCGGGGGCAACGGAGTCCCGGAGGGGCGGCCGTGATGTCCAGGTTGTCGAGATTGAAGGGAAAATAAGGCTGATTGTTGTACGTCTGGGGAGTAATCCTGGGCGAATCGACCGCGCCATTGACGATACCGCAGTAGACCTGGCCGGACGGGCCGCTCTCGGTCGTGATGGTCCCATCCGCCGCGATCACCTGGGCGGAGTTACCCTGGATCGTCACGACGTTCTCGATCGGGTCGACGAAGATCGGCGCGTCATTGCCATTGACGGTGATGGCGTTGCCGGCGGTCCAGGGGAATCGAGGGCTGCCGTGAGGACCGGGCGGCTCGGCCGAGAATCCGCTGCCGATCGTCACGGTCGGTGGCGTTGAATTCTGGGCCGGGTCGTTGCCGTCCGCAATCGAGGAAGCCGCCCACGAACTGAGGAAACTCGAATCATACTCGAACGTGTTGCCGCTTACCGCGGCTGTGAGGAAGACGCGGCCTGTCTCCGAAGTGGTGGCAACTTGCGCTCCCCAGTAATTCACAGAATGTTGTACTCCGATCAAGATCCCTCCAAGCGAATCATCGATGGTGTTACCCTCGATGCTCGCGCCCAGGTTGGGCAGGGCGGTCCAGCACGCGGGCAAAGGGAATGCGCCGTTTCCACTGGGCGCCGAGCCAATTGCGGCGCCCAGGGAGATCGCGGTTCCCGTGTAAACGTTGTCGTAGATCGTCCCGCCGACGAAGTGGTTGCCGGTGATCTGCGACCCGTAGTCCTCACCATCGAGCACGATGCCGGTGGACGACTTGCCGGTCATGTCGAGCGTGTTATCGATGAAAGCGTTGTTCACAAACCCAGCCGTGACCTCGACCACGTAGTAGCCGCCCGGTGGCATTGCGGGCAACGGGTCTTGCATGAGCAGCTCGATGGTATTGTTGCCGGTGAGACTCACCTGCTGCGCGACCCGAAACCACTCGCCGGCCGTGTTCATGTCCGGCGCACCATCGCTGTTGACGCCGGCCAGGATCGAGACCACCATGCCAGGCCCCGTGAAGCCGGGAAAGGCAGACGCTCTCAGGTTGGGGAGGACGAGCAGCCGGCCGTCTCCCGAGATGGCTCCCGGCCTCCCCTCGAACAGCACGCCGTAGGTACTCTCCGCCAGGATGATCTCGGGATCGTTGATGCCCCCGAACTGGCCCGTGAACGCCGAATAGCCAAGCTCGTTGCCGATCTGGCCTGCCCCGCCGCCGAAGGAATTGCCCTCGATGACGTCATTGAATCCGGAGACGGCGAGACCCACCAATCGAAACTCCCGGCCGTTGGGATCGGATTGTGTTACCTGATTGCCTTCGAGGAGGACGTCGTGCGGCGAGTGGAGGGCGAAGGCATCCGGCGAATACGTGCCGGCCGTCGACCCCAGGACCGTGTTGCCCGTGATGTTCCAGGGCCCGCCGAAGGCCTCGATCGCTCCGCCCTGGAAGGTCGAGCCCGCAATCGTCCCGTTGTCGCAGTCGTTGGTCATGATCAAATCCAACGCCTGCTCTCCCACGTACTGGTGCGTGTAATCTCCTGCTTGCGCGAGCTGCGCCTGGAGACTCGAAAACGAAGAACCATCGAACGCCGGCGGGCCGTCGATCGCCATCTTGCTCAGCGTGAGCACGGTCATGTTCAGGTTTGTATTCGAGTCTCGCGTATCGATCACCGCGTGCGAGACACCGCCCGGGTTGTTCTCCGAGTCATAGACCGACGGCCCAGCTCCGGTCGGGTTGCTCCAGCGGATCGGGGAGCTCATGTCAAACTTGATCGTGAAATCGTCCAGCTCGAGCTGGATGTTCGTGTAGGCAGGCTCTTCGACGTAGATTGCCCCCGACGCGGCAGCCGGCCAAGCCGCCGTGCTGCCTTGCTGGAACAGCAGTGTCGCGTTGTTCCCGACGATCTTGACCGAGTGGGTGATCTCGAGCGGCTGGGTGATCACGATCGTGATGTTGGCGGGCAAGTCGATCGTGTCATACTGGGGGCTGGTGGACATCAGGTCGCTGCGCAACTGGGCCTCGGTCAAGGGCGCCGCACTGGGAGGCGCTTGCGCATTGATCGCATTGGTCCTCGCACTCACGTCCCAGTTCGTGCCGATGAAGGGAGAGACGTAGACATTGGCGTCGCTCGGTAAGGCCACGCGGAGCAGCATCGTCGGCAAGGTCGACCCGCCGGCCGGCGCCTCGTCGCGCTGTGGCGCAAAATACAGGTCCGCCACGTTCGCGGCATTCGTCCTCAAGGTTGCATAGATATGGTTGTGCCCCAAGGTGGCGCTCGTGCTGTCCCAGGCGAGCCCTGCCTGATCGCTGAGCCCCCAGACCACCTGGCTGAACGTGCCCCAATCGAAGCTGACCCCGCCGGGCGCGGTCACCACCAGGTGCGCGAATCCGGTACCGTAGGCTCCCCCGGTGCCGTCCTGGCCTTGATCCGTCACCTGGAACGTGCCCACCACGTTGCCCGGACTGGCAATCGGGGGCATGGGATCGGTGGGAGAGACCAGGCCCGATACAGCGACGCTCGCGGTGCCAGGGCTGGTCTGGCCCTGATAATCGATCGAGACGGAAAGGCTCACGCCGTTTGCGAGGCGGATCAGGCTACCCGTGGAACCACCGAGTGGCAACGAGCCACCCGAGACAGCCAGGTCGCTCTTGACCTGCGGGTTGATGTAGAGGTCGCCCTGGCTTGGGCTTGACGATGGGAAGTACTCCGCCAGCGCAGCCCCAGTCGGATCGGGCTCGGTCGCCCATTCAAAACCGCCCGGCGCCTTGATGACGATCTGGTTGACCGCGCCGGTGAGGCCGGATAATTGCAAATGAAGGTCCTGAATCCCGTCAGGACCCTGCGATGCGTCGGGACCGACCAGGTCCTGACCGTCCTGGCCGAGACAGGTCAGCACCGCCGCCAACATCCGGCGGGATTCGAGGTGCGCGATTCCGGGGAAAAACCGCCGTCCCCGCCCAGGTGCCCGAAACGTCATTGGAGTTCTTCGAGATTCGCGGTGGCCCGTCCCTGAGAAGGGGTCCGACGAGTCCTTCCGAAGAACTCATAGAACGAGAATTGAAAGTTCCTCCCAGATTCGTCGAGGTCTGTGTTGAATACAAGACGCCCGTGACGGAAAGCCTCATCGAATAATCGCTGCAAACGCTACGACCGCTAATCTCATATTTTTATCGTCGCGGGCCGGCGCCCGGCCGGCGCGCGACCCGGCGGCTCGGGGCCGCCCTCAGCTTGGCGAGCATCAGCGCCATCTCGCGGGGCAAGTGGCGCGAGCCTGACAGGAGGACGATTCCAGAGATCAAAAGGGCCGGCACCACGACGAGCATGCCGGCCGTCAAGTTTTCCGGGTCGCGGCCGGGCTGAGCCACGGGGACCGCTCCCAGCGCGGCCAGCGCCTGCCCGAAGCCGGTGGCCATCGAGTCGGAGTGGGCGAACGTGTCAACCGCCCAGCCCATCAGGGTCGGCGACCAGATGTCGCCCAGCAGATGAACAGCCGCCAGGGCCACCGCGCAGGCCACCGCCCGCATATTGGGCATCACCACGTTGGAGATGATCGTGTAGCACGGCACCACGTTCATGAACATCACGCCTTCGGCCAGGAACAAGCCCCCGAAGATCAAGGGCACGCTCCGGCCGTAGATCGCCGCCAGGACACACGGAATCGCCAAGAGCGTCGCCAGCCCGGGGACGATGAAGATCGCTCGGGGCCTGGCCTTCGAGGCCCAGTCGGCCAGCCAGCCGCCTGCGGCCGTGCCGGCGATCGCCGCCCCCAGAAACGTCAAGCCGAGCGGCGTGTTGGTCTGGGCCTCCGACAAACCCTTTGCCACGGTCAAGAAGCTCTTGGACCAGTAGACCAGACCGGCCAAGGCAAACGACGAAAACGTGATTCCGAATACGGAATAGGTATATGAGGAATTGACCATCAGGTCGACATAATCCTCGCGGCTCGGCCCGACCTGCTCGTGCAGCCGCAGCCGCTGGACGTCGACCCCTTCACTCGCCCCGCGCACCGGGTCGGGCATGGTCAGTGCGACGAGCGCCAGCATCAACCCGGGCGCGCCCGCCGCCAGAAACGCCGTCTGCCAGCCCGTCAGCTCGCCAAGGGCTGCGCCCAGGCTCAACCCCAGCGCCGCGCCGAGCGGCACGGCCAGGAAAAAGACCGCAAGCACCCGGGCGCGCACCGTGCGCGGGAACAGATCCATCAGGATCGACAGCGCAACCACCCCGAAGATCGCTCCTCCCACTCCCACCAAGGCGCGAGCCACTTGAATCTGGTCGTACGACTGGGCCATACCGGTCGAGACCGTCGCCAAGCTCCAGACGGCGAAACCCACGGCCAGCAGCCGCGGACGCCTCACCCGGTCGGCCAGATAGCCGATCGGCGGACACGCCGCGGCCGAACTCAGAAGCAGTACGGTTGAGAGCCAGCCGGCCTGGCTCCGGGTGAGACCGAGCTGATCGCGAACGCTCTCCAACTGCACCATCAAGAGCCAGAGATCGACCCAGATGAACACGTTCATCACGAACAGGAGCACGACGACCAGCCACGCCCACTTCGGCGCGGCCGGAGACGATGACGGAGCTTTCAATTCACCAATCGGAGCGCCCGGTCCCTGAGCAGACCCCGAACCAGACTCAGGTCCCGCTTGAGAGCCGACTTGCTCCCCCATGGTGATGCTCCGAGCAGCGATCGAGCGAATTCGAGGTGTGATGCTCAAACGATGGTACGCCCGGGATCGGAGGTCGTCCAGGGTGCACCGCGGATCACGACGTAAGAGGGAGGAGTTGCTTTCTGGAGCAGGTCGCTACTATGATTATTAAGGTGTCGATCATCGTACAGGTGTGATTGCACGCTCTCCACTTCATGTCTCATTCCCCACGACCCAAAGGAGGCCGACGATTCGAACGATTTCTTGCATGAGTGTATCGTCGAGCCTGAGCCCCGCGCACGGGACGCTCTGACCGAGGCACTGGACCGCGATCGCAGCCCATCGGCCCTACGGCCCGGGCGGCGGATCAGGCTCTCACCGCGTTGGACCCGATCTCTTCGATCGGCCGGCACTGGCTGCGCCGATCGGCGCGACGGGCCCTCAGTACGGATCGAATCAATCAGCTTTTTGATCGAGATTCGCGAGAGTCATCATGAGACATCATATACCTCTGAAAGAGCAAGTCCGCTCGCTCTGCGCCGAGCTCGGCGACGACGACTGTCAGGATCCGCATCCGCGAGCGCGGCGAAGATCGCGCAAAGGGAGCGGCCGCCGCGACGGACCGGAATTACGCGCGATCGAGCGCAAGGCGTGCCAGCTCTGCCGGCAGGTCGCCGTGACGCTCGACGAGGTCCTGGCCGAATGCGGCGACGACGTGCTCCAGGGCCTGCATGTCGTCGACGTCGTGCCCTTCCCCGACGCCTCGCGGCTGCTGGTGAGCGTGATGCCGGTGGACGGCCAGCCACAGGCTGCGTTCGCGCCTGTGGCCGTGCTCGAGCACCTCGAGCACGCCAGCGGCCACCTGCGGTCCGAGGTCGCCGCGGCCGTCACCCGCAAGCGAGCCCCATCGCTGCTCTATCGACTGGCTGAGCCCGCTTTGACCACGATCGAGTCATGACAACACGCAAGACGCGCGCCCGGCTCGTTAGCCGCTAACCGACTATCATCCGATCGCGACCCGCCCGGGCTGGTTGTCGCCCTCCGGTTCGAGGATGGTGATCGAGCGGTCGAGGAAGGCGCGGATGGTTTCGGCGTTGGTACGGAGGTGCTCGGTGACCTCCGAAACAGTGAACTCGCTGCGTCCCGCGGCGAAGGCGAGGGGAAGGAGGATCTGATCGGCGGAATGAGGGTCGACCGCGGCATCCTCGACGGCCTCGAAGGCGAGAAGCTGCTCGATGGCTTCGTCGGCGACGGACTCCGAGGGCTTTCCGCGCTCGCCCAGGCCAACGAATGTGGCCGGGATGATTCCCTCGTGCTCAGCAGTGAGGCAGAGCGCGGCCCCCTGCCCCGGGCTGGGCCAGCGCACGCACTCGATCTCGGCCGGGAGGCCCTGCGCCGCCAGGCGCTCGATCGCCCGGTCGCACATCCGGCGGGCGATGTCGTCGCGGAGGTTGGCGACTCCGGCGATTCCGTGCAGCCTTCGTAAAGGACCGCGGCCGGTCCGGACGAATGGCGAAGGCGCCGGCGCCGGCTCGATCCAGGCGTCGAGCCGGCCGCCCCCGCGCGGATAAAAGCCGGCCGAGAGCATCGTGAGGCCGAGCGGCATGCCGAATGCAGCGAGATAGGCGCGCCAGGTGGCCTCGAGGAACAGGAAGGCCGGCGCCTTGGGATTGAATGTGCCACCGGAGAGGACCAGCCGCGTCGGTGCTTGGGCCAAGAGCGCCAGGGGTAGATGCAGGGTCTGGAGCACCAGGCCGGTCGAGCCCGCCGTACCGATGTCGATCGACAAGTCGTGGGGCGCGTACGCTCCCGGCGAGAACGTCAGCTCGCGCGAACCGACGTTGTCGCCGATCACCGTGGCCTGCCCGAGCGCCGCCGCCGCCAGGACGGCCTTCTGGTGCTGCGGCCGCAGCCCCGGCTTGGGCCGGTTCGCCCGGATCTTGATGATCCGGAACGGCCTGCCCGTCACGAGCGACAGTGTGAGCGCTGTCCGCAGGATCTGCCCGCCCCCCTCGCCCCGCGAACCATCGAGCACGATGCGGTCGAGTTCCCCGCGCGAGGACGACGCCGGCACCCTGGACATCATTCGGTGCTCCTCACGAGCCGCCCCCATGGGCCGGCCAAGGCGGTGGGGCGCGGCCGGCGCGTGCGCTGTGTGCGCCACCCAAGCCCGCGGCCTGGTCCCGATCGCTCCCGATCCGCATTCTCGCCAGCGTACCCGCTCCGGCCCCGGGAAACCATCCATGGACGTCGCTCCGTTGATGAAGGGGATCCACGCGCAAGACGTCCGCGAGACGCTCGGGCGCTAATCCGTGCTCGGTGCCTGGCTGCTCTTGGCGGTGCCGGTGCCTGTGCCGGTGTTGGCGGGTTCCTTGGGCGCGGCGGACTTCGGATCGGCCTTGGCCGGCGGTCGATTTATGCCAGCCCCGGGGAAGACCTCGTCGGGTAACGAGGTATCGGCCGGCATTTCCGGCACGGGTGCGACGGGCCTCGCGTTCGGGGTCGGCGCCGGCCCCAACAACCATTTGAGCAGTCTCGGGCGATCGGTCAGGTTCGCTTCCCGGTCGTTCGGGCCCTGCCCCTGCAAGTTGCGCGAAGCCCAGATCAGGATCAACTTCTCGATCCGCTGGTCGCTGTGGGCCACGGACTGGCTGAGCAGGAAGCTGCCCAGGCTGCGCTTGTGGTCCGGACGAAGGCCGATGACGGCAACCTGGCCGGGCTCGAGCACGAGCGTCGTGGCCAGCTCGCGGATCGTATCCTCTTGCTGGCCGTCGTTGATCCGGAATTCCTGCGGCTGGATTGCGGCGACGTTGGGCAGCGCCTGAAACGTGCGCTGGATTGGGCCATAGTGGATCTCGGGCACCAGACGGAGCGACACAAGGTTGGCGCCTTCGTGCTGCGGCGTCACGCGAAAATAGCCGCTGACGTCTTTGTAGTCATTGCCGAAGACCCGATTGTCCCGGTTCAAGAGCAGGCTGGCTTCTTCGACGGCTTCGCTGCTCTTGAGCAAGCTTGGCTCGCCGCTATCCCGGTTCAACCAGGTCGGGTCGACCTTCTTCTGAGGAGTTGTTTCCTTGAGGGCTGCCTCGAGCTCGAGGGGAAGCTCGCCCATGATCCGGCCGAGGCGAAGGCCGTTGACTTCCCAGGCCCGCCTCTCTTTGGGGGGAATGACCTGCTCATCGGCAACCCGCCAGACCGCGTTGCTGATCGCCTGATCAGAAGAGGGTCGACTCACGATCGCCACCTTCAACAGACAGCGCTTGGGCTCGAGGAGTTCGCCGCTGTGACCTCCGACGCGGTTGAACACGCTGCCGGGCTGGCTCCCATTCTTGTCCTTGTCGAGCGCGCAACCGCCCACGACCAGCAGGCCGCTCACCGTCGCCGCGGCCAACGACAACACCCACACCGGCGCTCGGCTCTTCGAGTCCATGGGGCGGAATCCTTTCCGCGATACCTCGAAGGACGTGGTCCATCCACCCGGAAGGAAACGTTCCCGTCCTGAGAAAATCAGGTCCGGCAAGACCACACCAAAGAGGCCTGGACCGCCGGCCCGCGCCGGTCGAGCGGCTCAGGCGGGGCCGCATCCTCTCGGCAGCGGCCCTGGTCGCAACGAACGGGAATCGGGCGGAAGTTTAGGAAGAATCGACCCGCTCGTCAATCGCAACTGACTGTCCGGGCCCAGCGAGTGCGTAACATCCGGCCCGCTGGAAACGAGGGACGACGCACCACCGTTGTATGCCCGACGAGGTCTCGCACGCGAATCCCCTCATGGAAAACATGAACGGACATCGATGGTTTCCCATTTCTTGCTTGACACCGGGCCACGGCGCGGGATCATGTCCAAATCGTGGTTAGACACCCTCTTTGAAAGGTCATTCCATGCGTAATGTTCCCAGCTCGCTCCTCGCGATTGTGCTCACCTGCTGGAACAGCCCAGGCACTCTCGATGCGCAGGAACCAGTGACCCTCAAAGGACACGAAGCCGCAGTGAGTTCCATTCAATTCAGCCCCGATGGCAAGTCCTTCGCGTCAGAGATGTGAAGGGTTTCGTCAGGGTCTGGGACGTCAGCACTGCGAAGGAGAAAATGGCACGTAAGATGCACAAAGGCGATGTCTCGTGTATTGTGTTCTCCCCAGATGGAAAGATTCTCGCTTCCGCTTGCGACAATGAAGGGGTCCGCATTTGGTCGCTCGACGGAGAAAAGACATCGCTCGTCGACGGAAAATCTCGTTGCGTCGCATGCTCACGGGATGGCAAATTCGTTGCTTGTGGCGGGTTTGGCGGCGTTCAACTGGCGGATATTGCCAAGGGAGAAAAACGCGCAACGTTGAAAACCGGCTTTGTACTCTACGATGACAACCGGAACCTAGGAGGTGGTGGTCCGACTGGCCATGTGAGTTATTCTCCTGACGGAACCCAATTAGTTTCCGCGGGATGAGCAGCTCGCCACATCCACCTCGGTCCCGCGCCCGGCTCAGCCTCGTCTGGCGCGGCGCACCGTTTTGGGCTCGACGATCTGCGTGGCCAGGCCGAGACGCTTCAGCAAGAGGATCGCGCAATAGGTGAGGTCGAACTCCCACCAACGATGCCAGACCGACGCCGCGGCGGGATCGTGATGATGGTTGTTATGCCAGCCTTCGCCCAGGCCCACCAGCCCGACGAACCAGTTGTTCCGGCTGCTCTCGTTCGTCTCGTAGTTGCGGTAGCCGAAGAGGTGCGTGAGCGAGTTGACCGACCACGTCACATGCCATCCCAGCACCGTTCGCACCAGGCCACCCCAGACAAACAGACTCAGGCTGAACTGGAGCGCTCCCATGCCGGTCCCGGTCGTCATCCAGCCGATCGCCGCGCCGGCGATCGGATACATCAGCAGGTGAGCCAGGTAAACCGCGGGGCCCAGATAGGTCTTCTCGAGTCGCATGTAGAACGGGTCTTCGAGAATGTCATGCGCATACTTCTGCATCGATCCGATGGTTCGGGTCGCCGTGTTTTGATAGAACAACCAGGTGAAGTGCGACCAGAAAAAGTTGACCAGCGGGCTGTGGGGGTCGGGCTGTTCGTCGGAAAAAACGTGATGCATCCGGTGAACCGTCACCCACTTGGCCGGGGTGTCTTGCAACGAACACTGGGCGAACAGGGCAAGACCATGCTCGAGCCACTTGGGCACCGTGAGGCTGCCGTGAGCCAGCAATCGGTGATAGCACAGCGTGATGCCGAGGCCGTAGAAGGGCACACCGAGAACGGCCAGAGCCAGGCCCGTCCAGGTAAACAGCCAGGGGACGAAGGCGGTCAAGGCCGCCAGATGGATCGTCACGACCGGGATGACGTAAATCCAGACGACCCTGTCGAGACGGACGGTGGCCGGTCGAGGCAAACGAGAGGAATCCGCTGGAGCGCCCTTCGGGGCGGGGGAAGAAACGGGGTGCCGAACTGCCGTCGACACGGGGGCGGGGTAACTCATGAGGGATCGATCCCATCGATCAAAATGGAGTTTCGTTGGGCGCCGGTCGCCTGCGCCGTGGCCGGAGTCTCGTCATTGTCGGGGCGGACTGTCCCGATGCTCGACAAGAAGTACTGAGTCTTATCGGCCGTCACTCCCCATCTCGCCATGGAATGTCTCGCGTTTTCACCCATATTATGATCAGCGAACGCGACTTCTCACGCAAGGAGCGCCTGAAACGGCTCGACGGCCAGGCGCGACCACCCGGACCGCTGAAGACGCCGCCCGCGCCCGTTCGACTCTCGTGCCGGTCAAGTTGCCTCACGACCTGAATGGTCAAAGCGAACCGACAATGATGCGCTTGCCGATTGTCAAAGGTGATGCCGGCGTCGATCGGCTTTGTCCGACACGGTTCCGAATTGAGATGTTGGCTTGCGGAAAGTATACCGGTGATGATCCAATGAGACGCGTCGTGGCAGGGCCGCCGACGAGACGATCCCAGCGGAGCGGATCGAAGCGCGGCATGGAAGGCGATGTTCATGGACGTCCCGCTCTTCATCCTTGGCGATTCGAGATTCGCGGCCACATGGATTCGTGGCACCTTGGGCCCTGATCTCGGCGGCCTGCACCGGGCGTCCGATGCCCTGCTCGCGTTGGCCTGCCTCTCCATTGCCACGGTGATCATTCGGTCATATCTCTGGCAGCGGCGAGCTGGACGCGAGGTCCCCTCTCGCGGGAGCATGTGGTTGCTGGGCGCGTTCTTGGTCCTCTGCGGCTTGTCCCAGCTCGCCGGCGCGATCGCTCTGGGGCAGGTCAATCCCGCGGGCGGAATGTCCCTGCTGGCAGCGGGTGGGTGCTGGGCCGCGGCGCTGGCCCTAAGGCCGCTCTTCATGCGGGCGCCGGCAACCTGCGACGGCCAGGACTACGAGCGGGAAATCGCCGAGCGACAGCGGGCGGAGGCGGCCCTTCGGAACAGCGAGGAGGAGACGCGCAAGCTGGCCGAGGCAAACACGCGCAAGAACGAGTTCCTGGCCATGCTGGGCCACGAGCTGCGCAACCCCCTGGCCCCGATCCGCAACGCCGTCAAGATCATGAAGCAGCGCGGCTCGGACGATCCCGACTTGTGCTGGGCCCGCGATGTGGTCGACCACCAGGTTCGTCACCTGGGTCACCTGGTCGATGACCTGCTCGAGATTTCTCGAGTCACCAGCGGCAAGGTCCGGCTCCACAAAGAGCGGGTCGACGTGGCGACCATCGTGGCCTACGCGGTCGAAACCAGCCGGCCCGTGATCGAGGCTGACCACCATCGCCTGTCGATCGCCTTGCCGCCCGGCCCGCTGTTTGTCGAGGCGGACTCGATCCGGATGGCCCAGGTCCTGTCCAACCTGCTGAGCAATGCGGCCAAGTACACCGCCCGCGGCGGACTGATCCGCCTGAGCGTTGCGGAAGAAGGGGCCGAGGTCGTCTTCCGCGTCCGGGACAACGGGATCGGCATCCCTCCCGAGATGTTGGCAGGGATCTTCGAACTGTTCGCCCAGGTCGATCACTCGCTCGACCACTCCCAGGGGGGGCTCGGGCTGGGCCTGACCCTGGTGAAGAGCGTGGTGGAGATGCACGGAGGAAGCGTGGAGGCCAGGAGTGAAGGGCTGAACCGGGGGGGAAGCGAGTTCGTCGTCCGCCTGCCGAACCTGACCGAGACGCAGCCCGCGGGCGAACAACTGCCGGAGACCTCGGAACCCACGTTGACACGAGGAGTCCAGTCGAGCACACCATCGCGGCGCGTCCTTGTGGTTGACGACAACGTCACGTCGGCGCAGAGCCTGGCCAGAGTCTTCAAGCTCGAGGGGCACGAAGTTCGGGTCGCCTACGACGGCGGTCTCGCGCTCGAAGCGGTTGTGAGCTTCCGTCCTCAGGTGGTACTGATGGACATCGGCCTGCCTGGCATGGATGGCTACGAACTGGCGCGCCGGCTCCGAGGCAACCCGGAATTCGGAGAGGGCATCGCACTCCTGGTTGCCGTCACCGGCTACGCCGAGGATGAAGCCCGGCGCCGCTCCCGCGAGGCCGGATTTGACCACCATCTGGTCAAGCCGGTCGACCCCGACAGCGTGCTGGCACTCCTATCCTCGCTGGAATGGGACTCAGCCCAGGACTTACTGGACCGCCGGGGCGCGCGCCCGGGGAACACCGACCTCCCATTCGGCCCGCAGGCGCTTGAGGCGCGCGACGATGTCCGGTCGTAGGGCCGCGAGGTTGGTCGTTTCCGACGGGTCGTCGTGGAGGTTGACCAGGAACGCCCCAGCGATCCGCTCGCCCGGGGCGCGCCGGGTTGTATCGACCACGTCGAAGAGCAGCTTCCAGTCGCCGGCGCGTACGGCCCAGCTCGAGCCGATCTGCCAGTGCAAGACGTCGTGGGGTGTCGGCGCATCGCCCGATCGGATCACCGGGACCAAGCTCTTGCCGTCCAGCGGATTGCCCGGCGGCGCGACCCCACACAGCTCGGCGATTGTCGGCAGCCAGTCGCAGCCGTATGCCATTTGAGAGCGGACTTCGTTCTGTGGCAGGTGTCCCGGCCAGCTCACGATCGCCGGCACGCGGATGCCCCCCTCGAACAGGCTGAACTTCGCACCGCGATATGGGCCCGCGCTGCCGCCGCCGAAGTGGGCGCGCTCCTCGGTCGAGTGGCCGTGGTCCGACTGGACGATCACGATCGTCCGCTCCCGAAGCCCCAGTGCATCGAGCTTTTCCATTAGCCGTCCGATGCGCTCGTCCATCGTCGACAGGAAGGCCGCATAAAGGTTGCGCGGGTATTTCAGATGGGCGTAGTGCTCGAGCCACTTGAGGTCCCCCTGGTAGGGGTAATGGGGCTCGTTGACGGCGAAATACAGGAAGAACGGCCTGTCTCGATGCCGCTCGAGGAAGCCGGCGGCCTCCTCGACCATCAGATCGGCGAAAAATCGCCCCGGCGCGTGGACTTCGCGGCCGTCACGGTGCAGGTCATGCCGGTTCGGACCATCCCAGTAGAAGAAATGCGAATAATTGTCGATGCATCCTCCCATGTGTCCGAACGAGAAATCGAATCCCTGGCCCAGGGGCATCGTTTCGGGAGAATAGCCCAAATGCCACTTGCCCACGTGGGCCGTCGCGTAGCCGCTCGTTTTGAGCATCTCGGCGATCGTGATTTCGCTGGCCGGCATGCCCGGCTGGCCCGGCCGCGACGGGGCGTTGGAGGGCATGCCGGCCTTGATCGGATGACGGCCCGTCAGCAGGCCGGCGCGCGACGGCGAGCAGACGGGCGCCGCCGCATAGAACTGCGTGAACCGCACCCCGCGCCGCGCGAGCGCATCGAGGCTTGGCGTCTCGAGGTCAGTGGCACCGGCCGCTCGCAGGTCGACTGTCCCTTGATCGTCGGTCAGGATCACAACGACATTGGGCCTGGCCGGCTCGGCCGCGGGCGCGGTCGAAGCGGGGACCGCAAGCGTCAGTATGCTCGTCAGGGCGATTCGAAGTGAAGCGGTCATAGATGAACGTGGAGGAGTACTTGCAATCACTCGAGCGCCAGGGGCTTTCCCAGACCGTGGCGTCTTTGCGCGGGTTTCCGGAGCTGATTTGACGAGTGCGCGTTGGCCGTTTCCTTACCGCAGCTCGAGCTTGTCGTAGTCGTAGTAGAGGCTGGTCTCCTTGTTCTTTCTGCGGAACTATGCAAGGTATTCAGCGGTTGCCTTCGGGTACCTCAGGCTATTCAGCGGGACGACGAAGACCTCGGCAGGGTCGTTGGGTGCGCCGCCGATTCCGATGACTACGAATACCGGCATATTCCTGGCTTTTGCAAAACCGCGGTAATTCTCGATCTGGCGATCCGAGGCCCAGTCGACGTACGGTTTCTCGCCCTGCTCGTAGTCATGCCTCCACTTGCACTCAATGGCGAACGGCTTTCGGATTTCCCGCATGTGGAACTCGACTTCGAGATCAGGATTTGAAGAGGTCTCGGCGTAATTGCCTTCGACGTACTTGTCTCCGCGCCACTCCTTAATCGTATAGAAGCCACGATGTAAATGGGCCACGACCCATTTCTCGAACTCGATGCCCTTTTCCTGTGAATCCAGTGGATCAGGCCGCTTGGTCGCCTTCCCCGAAGGAGGCATCGGCTGGTTATGTCGGATCGGAGCGTCGGGGGAGTCTGTCGTAGAGGCTGCAGACAACCTGCCTGTGACCGGCGAACCTGGTTGCCGTCTCAGTAGGACGATGATTCCACCGAAAGTCAGGCAAAGACCCCCGACGATCATCAAGACCGCGAGCAGGGTGCTGACCATAAGGCGGTCCCTTGAACGTTGAAACGGGCGGGTCTCAAATCTTGAATTCTCTTTGTCTCGATGCTTTGCGTAGATCGTTGTGATCACGGCCGCGATGACCGTGGTACCACCTCCGATAAGCGCGGCGACGATGTTGGAGTCCATGTAATGGCCTGAGTGCTGGAAACGGCATCCATGAAATGCCGACACGCCGATCTCAAACGATTCGTCGTCGGTCGAGCGGAGAAGTTTCCGTCTGACGCTTCCGCATTGTAACTGACTGTGCCTTTTCACCAATAGCCACCTGTCCTCGTCGAGAGCGGGTGAGCCCAAAAGGCGCCCTCGGTCGAGCAGCAAGCGAAGCGGCATACCGGTAATCAACCCGACTCCTGTCAATCGTCCCCTTCCAGCTCGAGGACGCCCTCCTCGCGCAACTGGTCCGCTTTCCGGACGAGCTTCCGGCGGGTCGATTCGAGGTCCGCGGGAAGCGAGCCGGGGGGAATTTCCTCGAGGATTCGCAACGCGGCGACGGGGCGCTGGCGATCCCGGCTCAAGACTTGCGCGAGCTTGAGCCGCATCTTGGACGAGTCGCCGGGGTAATACCGGCAGTGGTCGCGCATCAGTCGGATCGAGTTGGGCTCGGCACCACGGGCATGCAGGGCCTTGATCATCCCGTAGAGGTCGGGCTGAGATGGCCAGTCGAACAGAGTCCGCGCGGATTTGTCGTAAGCCGCCAGCGCGCCGGCGATATCGCCCTCGTCGATCAACGACCGGATGCGACGGACCGCCACGGCTGCGCGTTGCTCCCGGCTCGGTCCGTCGGTGTTACCCTGGGCTGATGAAAAGTTGGTGTTTTCCGGGCCGGAACGGGCGCAGGTAGACAGACCTTTCTGT
>JBIOJM010000122.1:0-26142 GCA_044450785.1 Isosphaerales bacterium | reverse complement strand
TGGGTGAGCTTTTTTTATCGTAGGGCGTATGACGGAGGGCGTAGGACGGACGACGTAACTCCCAAAGATGAGTCGCTCGCGCCCGGCGCCGGCACCTGGTCTTCATCCTTGGGTCTTCCGCCCTCTGCCCGCCGTCTTCCGCCCTCATCCGGGTCTTCCCGCTCTGTGGGTGTGATCAGGCGAAGCTCGCTGTCCAAGATATGGATCAAGTCGGCGAACGCACGGGGACGGTCGGTATAGGCGGCGGCTTCCTGCAATTCCTCTTCCGACCTCATCTGCCCTTTAATGTCGGAGCCGGTCTCGGGCAGGAGGGCTTTCAGAACGGCTTGAGCCGCCTTCTGGTGGAGGCGGTGCTTCGGATTGGCTTGAGGGGAAGTGAACGTCTCTTCCAGGAAGGTGACGCCCACGCCCTCGGTGCCGCCGATTTCACGCAGGGTTGCCGGGGTCCAGGGCTTGCCCTTGACCATCTCGGCGAACAGGGCGAGCCGCACCGAGATGACTTTACGGTCCTGGGCAAGCTCGGTGATCGCTTGATCCAGAAAGGCGTGCTGGTCCCGGGCCCAATCCCGTTCTCGCTCGGGTAATTTGCCGTGGGCGGTGCCGAACGCTGCCAGCACCTTTTGTGCATGTTGAGGGTCGAACAGATCCACGGCGACGACGTTCCGATCCGGCAAGAGGTCGATCTCCAAATCCCGCATGAACCGTGTCGCCGCCATCCAGAAGTCGTCCCGCACCATCCCGACCGCCTGCACATGCTCGCCGTCGCACTGGCGCAGAGCAAGGACCAGCTCCGTGCTCTCCTCACCGCGCTTTGCATGGAGCCATTGCTCGAACTGGTCGAGGACCAGCAGCACCTTCTGACCGGATCGCAACACCCGTCCTTGCCGGATCGCCATCAGGGAATCGACCAGGCCCTTCTGAGCTGGCAGATCGGGACAGGCTTTCCGCAAGGATTTCAAGAGGCGGGTCTCCGTGTCCTCTGGTGTCGCCTCGATGTAAACCGGAAGGATGTGCTGGCCCAGCCGGGGCAGAAGTCCCGCCTTGACCAGCGACGATTTTCCGCAACCCGAGGGCCCGTAGATCAAACCCACCCGAAACGTCTTGTCGGCGTCAGTGGTCTCGATGCGAGTCTTCCAGAACCGGATGCTCTCGGGCAGGCCCTCTCGGTCCCGAGGTCCGGGAAGCAATTCCAAGAAGAAGTCGGCATCGTGCTCATCGAAGGATCGGAGACCTTTGGGGACGACTCGGATTGCTTTTTGATCCGAGTCCGATTGTTTTGATGTTGACGGAATCGGTGTCTCTTCCTGCGTGGAGCCGGGCGGCGTGGCAATCGGAACCGCTGGGGCAGCAGGCGAGACCGTGCCAACCGTGGTTTGAAGGAACAAGCGAAGGTCTTCCGCCATGTCCTTGGCGGTCGTGTACCGGTCGGACGCTCGCTTGCTCATCGCCTTCAAGCAGACGCGTTCGAATTCCTTGGGGATCGTGTCGTCGATTTGACGTGGAGGGCGCGGTTCCGTCGTGGCGATCAGATCAAGCAGTTCGTTGCGAGCTTCGTCCGTGTCCTGCGCTTTGGCGATGAACGGTCGTCGCCCGGTCAATAGCTCGTAGAAAACGACGCCCAGGCTGAAGATGTCGGATCGTCCATCGACACGATGCCCCTCGCCACGAGCCTGCTCAGGGCTCATGTACGCGGGGGTTCCCGCGATCCTGGCGCCAGTGCCGAAATCCTCTTCCTTGAGCGCCAGTCCAAAGTCGGCAAGGAATGCGTTTCCCGAGGCATCAATCAAGATGTTGGCGGGCTTGATGTCCCGATGGACCAAGCCACGGGTATGAGCGTAATGAAGGGCTTCGGCGACGGTCGCCACCAGTGCGGCCGATTCGTGAAAACCGGGGCGCGCTTCCTTGATCCTGCTGGCAAGGTCGCTCCCCTCGATGAACTTGGACACGACGAAGCACAGGCCGTCGCCGGTGCGTCCCACGTCGTGGACCGGAACGATGTGGGGATGGTCGAGGT
Organism: Isosphaerales bacterium; assembly: GCA_044450785.1. GTDB lineage: Bacteria > Planctomycetota > Planctomycetia > Isosphaerales > Isosphaeraceae > JBIOJM01. Next base: position 24,128 of record JBIOJM010000122.1, on the reverse strand, counting down.
TCGCGACGATTCGGGCTTCGGTCAGGTAAGCCTCGATATCTTCCGGGCAAGAAACTCGCTCGGGGCGCGGGACCTTGATCGCAACCGGTCGGTCAAGCTCCTCGTCGAAGGCTAAAAAGACCTCGCCGAACCCGCCCTTTCCAAGCCGTTTACCGATCGAGTAACGACCGATCTTCGGAGGATGAAGGAGGGAAAACGACTCCTGGGAGTCCTCTCCGCCGGCTTGCAGATCCTCGGTTGATGACACGTTCTCGGCATCGTCCATCGCTTGAACCCCAAGACGACCGGTCCATGATCTCAGCCGATCGATGCCATTGTCGCATCCGGAACTGGGATGGCAAAGGAGGAAGTTGCCGGAAAGTGGCCTCGGCCGCGCCCAGGAACCGCAGCGCGGCACGCGGATTGTGCTGCCGGATGGACTCGGACTGCTCGTCCAGGTCGCCGAGGGCGAGGTCGCTTCGGATGATGCGGCGGCTCATCCTTGAAGGATATGTTTCCAGCATTCCGGGCGGTATCCTGATGGAAGTCGGAACATCCCTGATCGTCTGGTTCTCCGGGCCAGCACCGAACCCTCTCTTTGTAAGGTCGCTCAATGATCTCTCACAATGGATTCCGCGCCCCTCTGGTCGGCCTCTTGCTGGTGCTCCTGTGCGCTACCGGCGGCCCGTGTCTCGGCCAAGCCCAGTCTGGCCCGACGGACCCGGCCCAGGATTCGGTCAAGCTTTCGTTCGTCTTTTTGGGGTGCAACCGCATCCAGCACAAAGACTGGAAGAAGAGCAAGGCGGACAATCCCAGTTCGGCCAACCTCCCGCAATTCCATCAAACGCTCCAGGACATTGCCCATCTCGACCCGGTGCCGCCTTACCTGTTCTTCATGGGGGACCTCGTGGTCAACCTCGAGGACGACGACGGCAAGGCGCTGAAGAAGCAACTCGACGCCTGGACCCCCCTCTTCAAGGCATCCCCACTGGCCGCCAAGACGACTCTGGTCCCACTCCCCGGCAACCACGAGATGCTCAAGAAGGTCGCTGACGACAAAGATCAAGAAGACCAGATCGAGGTCCCGAACGCCGCGACGAATGCGCGTTGGCTGAAATGGCTGCGTGACAGCGGCTTCGACACGTTCGCCAAGGCGGCCAACGGGCCGACCAACGCCCCTCCCAACCTTGACGAGCTCACCGATGACCAGAGCGAGATGACCTACTCGTTCAATCTCGGGGATGTCCACTTCGTCGTCATCAACACCGATACGCTCAATACCAACATCGACCAGGACACGAACGCCCCGCACATCGGATGGGTCCCATACCACTGGCTCGAGCATGACGTCCGCACGGCGCAGGCGAACGCCAAGGTCAGCGCCATTTTCCTGATCGGCCACAAGCCAATCTTGGACCACCCTCAGGCGGAAGAAAAAGCGATTCTGAATACCAACAAGCACCCGCTCGGCGACCAGCTCCAGGCTTTGTTTCAGGCGAACGACAAGGTCCGTGCCTATCTCTGCGCCCACGAGCACCTGTGGGACTGCTCACGGCTCAAGAAGGCCCCGAAGGTCTGGCAAGTGATCGCGGGCAATGCCGGCAGCAAGCTCAACGGCAAGTGGAACCCGCCCGGCGGCACCTTCTTCGGCTTCAGCCAGATCAACGTGTATGCCAGCGGCAAAGTCGGTCTTGTCAGCTACAGCAGACCGACGCCTGAGCCCCCACAGAAGTATTTTGAAGGGGCCCCGGTCCCGCCGGCTCGACCTCAACCGGAGGTCATCCTGTATCCCCTCGGGACGTCGGGCATTGGGCCGATTCACAATTCTCGAGAACGACGATCATGAGCGCGGACGACCTGGGTCTGGGGCGGGATCCATCGCGTCGCACTGCTCCCGCCCAACGAATCAGACGAGATCGTCGCCGGCGATCCGGTCGGCGCGACTGCTACGAGCTCAGCCGAGGCGCCAGCTCGGCGCGGATCCAGGCCCGAAGCCGTCGCTCCCAGGCCAGCCTGTCGCTCACGTCTTCCTCAACAAGCCAGCGGACCACCTCCTCGGTCCGGATTGGCAGGAACCGGCTTGACTCGCGCGTGATGTACTTCCCATCAGGTCCGAGCTGCTCGATAGTCAGCGACTCGCCGTCGAACCGCCAGACTTCGGCGACCTGAAGCGCGGCGAAGATCTCGGGCCGATCGACCTGTGACGGCGAGATGTCGATCTCGATCGCCAGGTCGGGGTTGGGATAGTCGGCGACGTCGTTGGACTTGCGCGCCCGGGCCGCCGCGTTGATCGCCAGTTTCTCGGTCTGGAAGTAATAGCACTGGTCGGCTTCCAGGCCTCGCGCCAACTCCGATTGCTTCCATGTCGTCTCGCCAAGGTCGCTTGAAGGGATCGCCAGCTCGAATGTCAACGCATTCATCAGCCGGCCGAAGAGCGCTCTGTAATCCTCATGCACCGGCCCCTTGGTCATGATCTCCAAATCCTTCCCATCATAGGCCAGGTAGACGTGTTGCCTTTCGCCGATCGCATCGGACAAGCGATCGTAGAGATCCCAGCTCAACCCCCGGATTGCGATCCTCTGCTCGCCGGAGAAGGCGGTGGGGGGATGTGGCGAGGGCATTGCGGGCGACCGTCGCGGAGGGCTCGTGATCATGGTCATGTTCGGGTTTCCGCATGGTTCGAAAGCAGTTCTTCCCAGCCAACGGGAAAAGCCGGGATGAGAGGCCCACCATCATGACTATCGTCGCGACTTGAGCCATGGTCAAGTCCACCTCCGAGCCGGGTCGCCCCTGCGGGGCCGGCTTCCCTGCGGTGAGTCCCTCGCTTGGGCGTGCGGCCCGTCGGCGAGCCCTCGCTGGAGGATTGCCCAGGGGCCGTTGGTATTGAGGTGGGTTGGGTTGATTCTCACCGGGAAACTCCGTGGCTCCGGGCAGAATCACCGAAATCGCCATGTGCCGATTGAGCACAGTCGTGGTACGATGAGATGAGGTGACCGGAGCTGTGCCATGAATCTGCCCGACTTTCTGACCGAGTGGACCCACGGCGAGATCATGCTGAAGGGGCACCGGATTGCTCTGCATCACGTCGTTCCTTACTACAACGCGGGGCATTCGGCCGAGATGCTGCTCAGCCAGTTTCCCACGCTGTCGCTGGCCCTGATCCACAAAGTCATTGCGTTCTACCTTGAAAATCAGATGGATGTCGATGCTTACGTGGCAGCACAGAAGGCCGAGATCAATCGCTTGGCGGCCACGCTTCCCGACGGGCCGGGAACGGTCGAGTTGAGGCGGCGGCTGGCGGCGATGCGGCCAGCCAGGACGCCTTGAACGATGGCGCTGCGCTTGCCAGTTCATTCCCCTCTGAACGCAGCCACTCCGCTTTCCCACCAGCCGCGAACGGACGGGCAAGCTCAGTGCGCTGACGAGCCTCGAAGATCGGTTGTGAGGGTTCTGCGGGGTGTCTCTCGGGAATGCTTCCCGTTCTTCTTGGGCCGTCGAGCTGATAGAATGCATCGATCAAAATGCACGGCGGCAAGCGCCGACCGCGAACCTCCAATTCACTCGGTGCCGGGCCTCGATCGAGTCCCCGCGCCAGCGAACGCACAACCCGCGATTGGCCGGTAGGGTACAATGTCATTCGGGTGCTGCGATCTGTTCAGGGGACAGCAGGCCAGGGCTTCAGGAAGTGCCATTTGCTCATGATCCCTTCCTTCTTCGGCTCTCCAAATAGGTCAACCCGCAATGGACGTAGCGGGCGCGCCTGCGCGAAGCTCCTGGGTCAGCTCGTGCTGTTGTCGCTCTCACTGGTGGTCTCCGCCGGTGGATCGGAGCCCGAGATTGTGCGGGTGCGCGTCCCGGCCAAGGAGGTTTCGAGGTGGTTCCCGGCCGGCACCGAGTTTCGAGTCATGCCCGCGGAACAGTTCGAGTCCTTGGTGCGACGCGCGATCAAGGGATCATCCCGCGGGCAAGCCGCGCAGCCGCCGCGCTTGATTCGGGCCCGTCATCACGCCCGCTGGAAATCCGGAGTTTTGTCCGGCCGGACCGAGCTCGTGATCGAGGCGGCTTCGTCGGGCCCGGCTGACTTCGTGCTGGACCCCTGGACCCCCGCGATCCTGCCCATGGCCCGAACCGCCAAGGTCGTCGGTGCTCGAGATTCAGGGAAGCCGAGCCTGTTGATCGATCAGGCGCCGAACCAGACCATCGTTCTGGAGTGGGAATTACAACCGCGTTCGCACTCCCGTGGACGGACCTTCACACTCGCCCTTCCCGGCGAGGAGACGACCGTTCTGGCCTTGGAAGTTCCGAAGGACTGGGTGCCTTCGAGTCGGCGCGGGCGGCGGCGAGGCCCGCTGGCGTCCACCGACACGACCCTGAATCTGTGGGAGATCGAAGCCGAGTCGGGTCGAATCGACATTCATCTCCACGACCCCGATCACGGCGATTCGCTGGTCGCGACCAACCCATGGGTCTCCGGCACGACCCAAATCGACCTGCGCCGGACGACGGATCGAAGCGGAGGATTGGTCAACTGGACCGCGGACTGGCGGGTCGAGCTCGATCCTCGTAATCCGAAGCCACTTGAACTCGAGCTCGACCCTGGGCTGGAGCTGATCGACGTGCAGGGGCCCGCGGTCAGGGGATATCGCAGCGAACGGGCGGGCGCGGCGATGCGCCTTCGCGTCACTCTGGACGGTGACCTGAAGTCCTCGACCGAGGTCCGATTTCTGGCCCATGCTCGAGTCCCTTCGGAAGGTCCCTGGACGATTCCCGCGCTACGCCCACTCAATGCCACATGGACGGGTGGAAGCACAATCGTCACCCTCGATGAATTCCACGTCCTCCAGGAGTGTCGGGAGAAAGCCGGCCGGCGCATCCTTGGCGGACCGAGGGATTCCGGTGCGCCCCCTCGAGTTGTTTTCGAGTCGGAATCCCCAGGGTCGGCGGCCGAGCTCGTATTTCGCAAGCCTCGAGCGGAGTCTTCGTGCGAAGTACGGGGACAGCTTTTCGTCGTCAGTTCGCCGTGCCGGCTGGAGTGTCAGTTGAACTGGAGGTTCCAGCGCGGGTCGACGTCCGAGCTCGAGATCGATCTGAGTCCCGCCTGGTTGCCCGACCGAGTCTCAATCCGGGGCCTGGAGGATCCGGTAGCGTGGCATCCGTCGGTGCTGGCTTCCGGAATCACGAGGCTGCACGTGACGCTGCCGGCGACAACGCTTACCCGGAGTGAGCTGGTGCTGGTTATTGGTGCGAGCTCGACTGTTCCGGGCAGCCGCGGCCCGCTCGAGCTGCCCCGCGTTCGTCCCACCGGCACACGTCTCGTGGATGAAGCGTGGCTGGCATGGGTCGACGAGAGCACGATGATTCAGCCGACAGCGGCCCGGGGGCTGGCATGGATCGATCCGCGCGAGGTCCCCGGCCTCCTGACGCCGGGCGGCACCGGGCCGGACCTGCGGGCGGCACTGGCCTGGCGCTGGATCGCCGACAGCGCCGTTGCGCGCGTCGATCGCGAACGAATCGAGCAAGAGCCGAGCGCCTCGGTCCGCGTCCGTGCACAGGTGGATCCCACGGGCCGGCGTCTCACCCTGGATGGCCGTTTGGGGGTAAGTGCCGGCGCCCTTTCACTGGACTCCATTCCGATCTGGATCAACCAGCCGGAGGACTCGCTCAAGTCCTGGAGCTTCCACGACGAAGCCGGCGGCATCGAGCTCGCGCCGCAGCCGATCGACCAAGCCACCCGCTCGCGCCTGGGGTTCCCCAAGGAAGGGTCCGCTCATCGCCTCCTTGCCAAGGTAGCCGGTCAAACCGAAAAAACGATTCATTTCCACGCGGAATATCCCTGGAGCTCTCAGGGTTCGATTCCACTCGTGGCTGTTGCTCGAAATTACGTGTTCCGCGGCATGATCCTGGTGGAAACACCGGCTGAAATGCGTTCGCGGCTGAAGACCGTGGGACTTCACCGGCTTGACCCCTCCGCCTTCGACCAGCCTCGGCTCGACCCCGACCCGGACATCGCGGAGGGCATCCGTGACGACCGGTCCGCGGCGAAAGGGACGATGGTCAATGCGTTTGCATACGACGAGCCCGGCGGTCAGCTCGAGCTCGTCACCGAGCCGCTCGCTCCGTCACACTCCGCGGGGATCATCCGAGAGGCTGTCCTCACGACGGCGGTCGACCCGAAGGGAACCACCCTGAATCGTCTGCGGCTCCTCGTCTATTCCGGAGAGGCGCATTCGCTCGAGTTCGTCCTACCCCCCAATCTGTCGCTGGTTCGTGTCCGCCGCGACGGGTCGGACGTGGCGCCGATCCAGTCTCGATCGGGCCTATCCGTACCGCTGCCCGGGTCGAACCAAGGGCCGAGATCGAGCACGATCGTCATCGACTACATGATCGAGGGCGAGAAGATCGGGGATGGAAGGCGGCTGCGACCGCAGCTTCCCGAGGTGGGCTTGCCATGTCTGTCCTTCGACTGGGAGGTGGTCACTCCGCCTGACTGGAAAGCCGCCGACTGCGGGCCGGGATGGATCGCCAACGATCGGGAAAGCCGAGCGGACTGGCCGTCTGCCGCGCTCGGACTGTGGAAGCCGGCCTGGGATATTCGCCGAGTCCGGATCGGTGGCGGGGACGCGGAATTGCTCCGCGTCCTCGACGACCGGCTGGTCGACTCGGTTTCCACCGAGCTGACCTTCGCGGAGTGGTTCAGCCGCTGGGACTCGGGACCCTGGCCAGTCGTCATCGATCGTGTTTCGCTCAATTCAGCCGGATTTGGACCGAAATCCCAGTGTATACCGAGCCGGTTGAAGGCCGAGCGGCGAAGTGTCTCCCTGGCGACCCTGGAGCAATACGGGTTGGCGATCGTGCCGTTCCCGAACGCTGTCTTGATCACCTCGCTGGTGGATTTGCCGAAGTTCGAGCAGCGAGATCGCTGGGCGGAGTCCGTCGCGGAATCGCTCCTCTGGGGTTCGAATCGAACCGATCGATTTCAGACGCTGGCGCGCTGGCGAGGGGAACCCTCTCCGAAGATCGTCTCGACGGCCGGCGACGAAGCCGCCGGGCGAATCAAGCTTCCGCAAGGATGGTCGACCTGGAGGTTTGCCGGGGCGAACTGGCCAAGAAACGGTTCGTTCGTCTATCTGATCGATGTGAGAGCGAGGATCGTCAGTGGGTGGATCATCGCCGGCTCATGTTTATTGGCCTGGTTTTCGTGCCGGCGGCGGTTGGTTCACCGGCGGTTTCTGATCCTGACCTCCGTGATGTCCGTGAGTCTGGTAATCGACTGGCTTCTCCCCTCCCGGTACGCGAGCTACACCGCGGGGGCGTTTATCGGCGCGTTCGTCATCTTGATGGTCGAGCTGGGCCAGCGGGTGGGGCAAGGTTCCACGACTGGTCGGACCGGCTTACGATCCGGAAGCTCGCTGGTTCGTCGTACGGCCGGCACTGCCGCTGGCCTTGCTCTCTTCGGTCTCCTGTGGGGGGGAATAGCCGCCGGTCAGCCGGCGGTCGGGCTCGACCAGAGATCCCCGATCCTGGCGCTATTTCCCTATGAAGGCTCGTTCGATCCCACGCGACCGGCCAAGGACGTCATGCTCCGGCTCGCGGATTTCACTCGGCTCTCCCGCCTGGCGGAGGGAGAAGTCTCTCCCCCCGTCACGTCCGTGCGAGCGGTCTCCGCCTTGCACCGGATCGCCCGCAAGACCGAAGAGGACATCGTCGTCGACAGCGAGATCGAGCTTTTCGCCTCCGGCCGAGCGCCGTTTGCATGGCGGATCCCCGTCTCGTCCGCGCGAGACATTGAAGCGACCCTGGATGGGGAGCGGCTCCCCATCTCCATCGAGCCGGGAGGAATGATTGGGACCCTGGCGATTGCCCGAGCAGGCAGCCATCTCCTGCGGATTCATCGATTGGCCGCCGCGAGGACCGAGGCCGGGTTCGAGACAGTCAGTCTCCCGGTGAACGCAATGCCGTCCGCACGCGTGGTTGTGGAACCGCCTCGAGACGGCGCGCAACAAGGTGAGCTGGATGCATACGGCGCGGCGCGACTCCAGGCTGACCGGTCCCTGGTCGGCGCCCTGGGCCCGGCCGGCCGGATCGAAATTCGCTGGCCCAAGCCCGGTCCCGCCGTGGCGGTGCGCGGCGCGGGGACCGTCGAGGGATTGATCCTGTGGGACATCAATCGGGCCGGTGATCGCATCCGCGCCCGGTTCACTTTTCACCAGATCCAAGAGCTGTCGACGATCCGGTTCGCGCACCAACCCGGCTTGATCCTTCGATCGGGGAGGACAGCCGCTTCGGTCGACACCCTGTGGGAAGAGGATGCCGGTAAGGACGAATGGATCTTGCGCGCGCTTCCTCCCCTCCCAGCCGGTTCAACGATCGAGCTCGACTGCTGGATGCCCGGGGACGCGACACGAGGAGCAGGCGGCAAGCCTGGGGCGGCCGCCGATGTCGGGGGCGGTTCCCTTCGCCGGCTCCCCCGTCTTCAGCCGATCGGAGTGGAACGGTATTCCGGATCGATGGGCGTCCGCAGGCCGGGAGACTGGACGGGGCGGTTCGATCCCATCTCGGACACCGACCCGATCAGCGACGAGTCATTTGTGAGGTCCTGGGGAACCCTGCCCGAGGAGCCATTGACGCTCTGCGGGACGAGCCGGTTCGCCCGTGACCCGGTTGCAGAGCTGTCGACCGGCCCGGCTCCGACGAGAATCTCGGTCAAGCCGACGGTTCAACTTCAGCTTGAATCCGGGCGAATTGCCATGACCGCCCTAGCCGAGCTCTCCGAGCTCTCCGGCCATGTTCGACAAATCGAAGCCCAGCTTCCCGACAGTATCCGCATCATCGAGGTGACCGCTGACGGTCTCGCGGACTGGACGACGACCCCCGATCACCGGTTGCGCCTCTTGTTCGATCGGCCAGTCTCTCGACCTCAAAGGCTCATCCGCGTCCTGGCCTCGATTCCGCTCTCCGAAGATCCCCTGAAGATCGGCTCGCGACAGCACCGCATCCGAGTCCCCTGGATCGGGTGGGAGGGCACGGAAGGCACGGCCGGCTTTTTGACGGTCTCCTCGATTGCGAAGCCGGAACTTCAGGGATCGACGGGTCTGACCACGATCTCGTCCGAATCCTCGGGCGCCGGCGGGACGACCCGACCGCGCCATCGTCTGACCTATCGAGTGGATGACCCTCGGAAACTGGGTGAAATTGTTTGGGAGTCGATTCCGGCCCGGGTCAGCGTTTCGATCGAGAGTCAGATGACGATCCATCCCGACTCAGCGGAGTGGGTGGCCGTGCTTCGTTACGACGTGGTGGGAGGCGCGCTCGATGTGATCCACCTCAAGATGCCCGCCGCCTGGGCTGCGGGCGCGGTGCTCCATCTCACGGGTAGCAAATACCAGTTGACGACGGAGACGCGGGGCCCATCCGCGTACTGGACGATCACGCCGGCCCGCCCGATCTGGGGTTCCCAGCGGTTCGTGCTTCGGTCGACCCGCCCCCTGGGCACCGATCGAGAGATCGTCCACCCGGAGATCAGCCCGCTGGGAGAAGGAGCCGTCGATGCCTATCTGGGGATCGTCAACGCCACCGGGCGCCCGCCGGCGATCGAGAACTTCACGGGCCTGGAGAAGATACCTTATGCCGCGCGGTTCCAGGCCAGGGAGTTTGCCATCGACGCCGGGGTCCCCGTCAGCGCGTTTCGGGTGATGCGAGAGTCCTGGAGTCTGAGGGTTCAATTGCCCCGAAATGTCGCGGGAGCGAATGGCTCGCGGGACGGTTCAGCCCGCCTCGCGTGGGGTGACATGATGGTCGTGGCGATGCCCGATCGGTCGAGCATCGGTCGAGCCGTCTATGAGACGGTCCCGGAGAGCGGCTCACTCTTGTCGTTCCAGCTCCCCGCCGGCAGCTCGCTTCTCTGGGCGACGATTGACTCCAACCCCGCATTCCCGCTCCGCTCGTCCTCGGGGACATGGTCGATCGCCGTCGATGACCGCCGGCAGTCCCGCGTCTGCTTGATCTGGAAAACCGCAGCGGCCGCATCGCCATCGTCGGGTTCAACCTGGCCCGTGGTGCTGCCCAGGACGGGGATGGGGCCAGCGCCGACCTTGGTCGCCGTCTACACGCCCGCTCAGATCATGATCAAAAGCGATTTCGGCGGTCTCGAGCCGACCGCGATGGCTCGAGTCGAGATGGCGCGCGCCGACTGGCTCGCCCGCGCGATCGGCGATTTCGTCGCGAAGATCGATCGCAGCTCCGGTCGCGATCACGAGAAGCTGGTGTCATTGCTGATCAACCATGAGATGGCCCTTCGCAGCGCCGAGCGCAGCGATCGACGGGGTGATCCGGCAGCGACCAGAACGGGCAACGATGGAACCGGACCTGACTCCGAGAAGATTCGAGCGGCCCGCGCCGCCAGGGTGGAGACCACGCGCCGCGCCGGTCTCGAAGCCGACCTTGCGGCTGTGCAGAATTACCTGGGAGAGTCGCCGGCCGATCTCACTGGTCCGCTGGTTGGAGTACCCGAAGCGACCACCCCGGATCGCATCCGCTATTTCGGACGTCCTTTCACTCTGATCGGCGTCATGCCGGGAATCGACGAGCCGTCATCAAGGACCTCATTGACACTCGAAAGTCGACCTTGGGAAGAGATCGGGAATCATCCGCCCATCCAGGCGATCGTCACGCTCTTTCTGCTGGTCGGGATCGCGCTGGCCACAACCGGCTTGCGCCGCGGCTTCTGGATCAACTCGCCGGCACTCCTCATGGCTCTGGGCCTCGCCGGCTACATGGGAGGACCGATGATCCTGGCGGGAGGGCTGGGGCTGGCCGCGGCGGGCTGGAAGAACGCTCGCGGTTGAAAGAACCCGGCCGTCGGGGCCGTCAAGAGGTCGAGGCCTGATCCGGTGGTCGCTTTCCGGGAGGTGGACGAGCCCGGAATGAACATTGTTTCCTGGCTTTGTCTTGACCGCACGTTTGAATTCTGTAGAATACGAATCAAGATCGACAACGATCCTGGGAGAGCGATGCGCATGGCGAGACCACCGAGCAATCAGCCAACCGACGGCGAGATGGAGATTCTCAAGATCCTCTGGGAGACAGGCCCGGCTGAGCTCGGGCAGATTCGATCGGCGCTGCAACAGCATCGTTCGGTGGCCACGACCACCGTGGCCACCATGCTCAAGGTCATGATGGGCAAGAAGCTGGTTCAACGCCGAGATGGTCATGCCTGCTACCTGTGGTCTGCCCGGGTTACCCGCAAAGCTGCGGCATCAGGGCTGATCGGCAAGCTGCTGGACCACGTCTTCGACGGTTCGGCCCAGCGCCTCGTGGCGCACTTGCTTGAGGAAGGCAAGTTCAACGACCGCGATCGTGTCGAAATCCGCCGTTTGCTCGAAGTTTACGATCGACCCACCGAGTCGCGGAAGGGAGCCAAGTCATGAGCGCCTCTCTGTTGATGAACTCTCCGCTCTGGACCGCGGTGGGCTGGACGATGCTGCACCTGCTCTGGGTGGGAGGGGCGATCGGGCTGATGGCCGCGCTCGGGCGCTGGCAGCTCCGATCGGCGAGGTCCGAGGTTCGTTACGTCTTCGCGGTGACGTGCCTGGGTGGCCTGGCGGCTTCACCCGCCGCCGTATTCGCCTGGCTGGTCGAGGCGTCGCCGCAACCAATCAGGTCGCCATCAACCTTGTCCGTTGTTGCGAACGAGGAGATGCCGCAGCCGGCGCTTGATGGGCTGATACCGCGCCTCGCGACCATGAGTCCCTCCGCGCCGGCGGCCCCTCCAGCCAAGGCTCGGCCACCGCTGTCGAACATCGTGGCGGCCTTGCCCTGGATCTGGCTGGGCGGGACACCTTTGACGTTCGCGCTCTTGGCCACCGGCCTGATCGGCGCCGAACGCCTCCGGAGGCAAAGCCGGGTGCTAGACGACGGTGAAATCGATCATCTTTGTCGCCGCTTGGCCGATTCCCTCTCCATCGTCCGTCATATCGCGGTGGGAGTCTGCGACCGACTTGCCGCACCGATCTTGCTGGGCATCGTGCGGCCGCTCATCCTGCTTCCTCCGGCGGCCTTGACGGGCTGGAGCGTGGAGCAACTCGAATTGGTCCTGCTCCACGAGTTGGCGCACGTCCGCCGTTGGGACAACCTTGTCAACCTCTTCCAAAGGGTCGTCGAATCGTTGCTGTTCTTCCACCCGGTGGTCTGGTGGCTATCGGGCTGGGTCCGCCTCGAGCGCGAGCTCTGTTGCGACCGTGTTGTCGTTGAGCGCACCGGCCGCGCCCGTGCGTATGCCGAAAGTCTTGTCGCCCTCTCCGGTCCACGTCAAATCGGGCGCGTCGCCGCTCTGGCAATGGCCGAAAATCACCTCGTGGTCCGCATCCGCCGGATTCTCAACGTGGAGGAACGCTCGATGGAGATGAAGATGTCGAGGAACATCCTCGCGATCGTGGCGGTGGTGTTCTTGCTTCCGGCATTCCTGATCGGCGCGTATGCCCAACAGGTCGAGTCGAAAGCAGGGCCGAAAACGAAGCCGGACCGATCGCCTGCCTCCTTGCTCCCAATTCTCCAAGAGGCTGTGCGGAGCGCCGATGCGCTCAAGGACGTTCGATCCAAGGCCAGGCTGTTAACGGCCGTCGCCGTGGCTCGGGCCAAGACGGGCGAGCAGGCGTCGGCTCGAGCCGCATTCCAGCAGGCAGTTCAGGCTGCCGATGCGATTCAGGACCTGTCGCACAGGGTCTACACCCTGGAAGACATTGCCGCGGCACAGATCGATTCCAACGATCGTCACGCTGCCCTCGCGACCATGCGCCATGCGTCTGAGGTCGCCGAGATGATCGGCGACAAGCATCAGCGGAACACCGCTCGGATGTGGATTGTCAGGACCTACGCACGCGGTGGCGACGTCGACACCGCGCTCCGGATGGCCCGGGACTTGCCGGAGGAACTCGACTTTAGAGCACGTGCCCTGGCCAACGTGCTGGAGGGCCTGAAGTCGGACAGGCCCGCGATGAAACATTGGTTGCCCGTTTTGCTCCAAGCGGCCGAGACTGTCGGTGATCAGACACGTCAGGCGGAATTCTTCAGAGGTATCGCCGAGGTGTTGGCGGGTGCCGGCGACATCGAGACAACCCTCAAGATCGCCGAAACTCTTGAAAAGGCCGTCGCGGAATTCGGCTTGCAAGATCACAGTCGACAAATGATCGTCCACGCCCACGTTTTCGTCCTGTCGGCCCTCGCCAAAGCCCAGGCCAAGGCCGGGAACCGCAAGGCCGCTGTCGCAACCTTCCAAAAAGCCGTCGATTTCGCCGACGCATTGCCCGACGAAGGGGAAGCTCTTCGGTCTGATCGTCTGGGGCGACTCGCTCGCGATCAAGTCGATGCCGGCGATATCGAGGGAGCACTCCGGACGGCCGAACGCGTCGTCTATGAGTACCCCAAGGCCATCGCCGTGATGACCATCGCTGAGGCACAGGCGAAGGCCGGTCGCCGCGATCTAGCCCGCGCCGTATTCCGCAAGGCCATCGAAACCGCCCGCGAGATCAAGATTCGCGACAACTTCCGCGACCGCGCGGGGAGCTATGACTTAAACTCGTCGGAATGTCTCCGAACGATCGCCTTCGGTCAGGCGAGGGCGGGATTCACGGCCGAAGCGGTTCAGACCGCCGGAACGATCGTCGAGCCGAAGTGGAAAAACAGCGCGTTGGCATGGATTGCCATGACAATGGCCAAGGGCGGCGAGATCAAGCCGGCCATCGAGTTGGTTCAGAGAATTGATGACGAAAGCTCGAGAGCCCAGGCCCTGCAAGGCATCGCGGAGGGCCAAGCGGAAGCCGGAGACATCCAGGGGGCCTTGAAGTGGGCCAAAAGCCGGACTACCCCCGATGAACGGGCAAATGCCTTGCTGGGCATCGTGCGGGCGATCGTCAAGCGGCCGCCCGGGACCCAGTAGCCGGGTCATTTCTTCCAATTAGATGCAGCTCACTGACCCGATGAGAGCGAGTTGATGAGTCGATCCACTTCGTCGGAAGTCATCCTCTGAACGGTTCCATCGAGCATCCGTCGAAAATGACGGATTTCCTCCACGGAGGCGGGAAATCCGATATTGCCGAGCGGGCCTCGACTGATCGCCAGGACGGTGCCGTCTGGTTCGGTGAATGCAAACCAGGGGATTCCGTCCCCGTCCTTGATAGGAAGCCCGGCGATAGCCTCGGTGACGTGCTCGTCGATACCATCCATCAACTTGACGACAACGTAGTCTTTATCGAGGGTCGCGTGATGGTCTTCAATCCAGCGGGCCAGTCGAAAGCACGGGCCGCACCGTGGTCCGCCCTGAATGACCCATACGCGGCGTCCGCTACGTTTCGCGTCGCTTCGAGCCTCGGCCAGCAAGGTCAGGGCATTGCGTGTAGGCAGTCTGTGCTGCTTCAGAAAATCCACACCAATGCCCACCGCGGTGGCGACATGATTCGTCACGATTCGCTGGGCCGCGATCAACTTTTGGTCGCCATTCAGCGCAACGAGCACGATCTCGCCTGGCGCCGGCTTGGGCCAGCCGGACTCGGTGAGGATTGTGGCCTCCCGTTTGAGCTGAGCCGGATCCACTCGCAACGTCAAATAGCTCAGTACGGCTCTCCTGCGTTCATCGTCATAGTCAAACAATTGATCGATCGTTCTGGCCGCATCCCCAGAATCATCGCCCAGCAGCGCCACCAGGGCGCGCATCCCACTCGAGCGGGCGTTACGGCAGATGTTCTCGACGCTCTTGGCCAGCGGAACGGAAGAGCGCACATTCGGTGATGATGAGCCTGCCCGATGGAGCTTCAACTGATCATTCTCCCTGACTTCGCCAGGGTTGAACATTCGATCGCCGTTGACGACGTAACACTCCGGACCATCGATCTCGTGTCGGTTACTGAACTGGAGTGACACGTTGGACGGCACGCCCGTGAATCGAAAACGCCCTGCCTTGTCGGTCTGCTGAGCCGCGACGGACTTGTAGTCTGATGTCTTCACATACATCTCCAGAGTACGGCCCGCCACGGGCTGAGCGTTATCGTCGACCAGTGTCCCGCTGTACGTTGCCGTTGGCTCCATGGTCACGTCCACGTCGGCGTCGCCTTGAACACGTTCGGCGAAGCCGCTTCGCTGTTGACCGCGATCAACGAAAAACAACGAAGCGGATTCGGCATCGAACGCGACTTCAAACGACCCGTTGGCGTGAACCACGGGTTCAAAGGCGAGGGCGATTAGACCAGATGGTTGCGGCGCCCAGGCGCGGGCCACAAGTGCCGGAGAAGGCGTATAGGGCGCCCCGTCGAACATCAATCGGCCGGTAATTCGTCGCTTGCCAATCCAGGAGCGGTGGAACTCGACTTCGACATGTTTTTCTGAAGTCACCTGGACTTGGCTCTCTTCGTTCCAGTCGCCCGAGCTCAAGCGCAACGCCTGCTTTCCCTTTCCCACGCCCGCCCGGGCCACGCCATCGGCATCGGTCGTGAGCCAGGTACGAACGCCGCCTGATCCCGAACGCTTTTTACCTGTGCCGTCGGTCCAGCTCACGTGCGCCATAGTGCCGAGCTCCACCCAGGCGTTGACGACCGGATCGCGCCGCGCCCCACGCGTCACCCGTACCGTCAAGGGCGTCGCGGGATAGACCTTCATCGAAATCTCCGCGGGCTTGGCCGAATCCTTGCCGAGAATCATGCCTGTCCAAGGGTCGCTGGCCCACTTGAGATCCTCGATCCCCAGCACATAACCATGCTCTGAGGGAACCGGAAAATGAAATGTCCCGTCTCGCCGTGCACGGGCGCTCGGTATATCTCCGTTTTCCCCCGGTCCAAAACCAAAGCCCGTAACCAGAATTCCCTGGGCATCGGCGCCGTCGGGCATGATGAGGCGGCCTTGCACGGTCCGCTCGCGTCGAGCGTGAACCGTCGTGATCCCCGGCGCAATCTGCTTTCGATCGGTCTCATCAACCTTCCAGTCGGAACCAAGAATGTCGACTTCGACGAATTGCAGCTTCGCGCGAGGCGCCCAGGGCACAATCGCTGTTCCATCGGCATCCGTGCGCACATGTGCCTCTTTGAAATGTTTAGCGACGATCCAATCGCAGTCTTCCGGGTGGACGCTGACGCCGAGCTCTACCCCGCCGATCCCATGGCCATCCATGTCGACCACGTGAATCGTCTGTGGCGAAGGTGGGAGAAGAGATAGCTCGGTCGTGCCCTCACGAGGGCGATTCTCCAGGTCTCGCTTGCCGATCACACCCAGCGTCGGGTGCCAGGCGACCAGCTCGCTGAGCCGCTCTTTCGCGGGAAGCTTCAGCCGCGCTTTGCCGTCTTGACCCGTGACACCTTGAACGTGGAAATCGGTTCCCACGGCGGCGACGTGTGCTCCTGCCACCGGGCGCCCTTGCGACAGAACAGTCACTCGGTGAGTGAGCGCGGGTAAGAGCTTCAGCTCCACAGGGGATGCAAATACAATGCGGGTGGCGACAGACGGCACCCTCAGTACTGCCTGATAACTCCCATCGGCCGAACTCACATGCAGTCGACCGCCGCCTTCAAACATACCGTGAAGCTGAAACCGGCCGGCATCATCCGTACGGGCGACCGGCGCTGTTTCGTCTAGCCCGGTAATCGATCGCACGGACGCTCCCGCCACTGGCGAACCGTCCCGCATGCGGACGATGCCCGTGACGGTCAGTAACCCGTCATCGGAATTGGCGACAGCCGGTTGCTTTTGCTTCACCACCTCTCCTGGTCGCGCAATGGCCGGATCTGGCTTGGCGGCCTGATAGGCATAGACAGCCGCGCCGGTTGCGATCACCCAGGCCGCCAGCAGCGCGGCCATGCCGGTCGTCAACACTTTGTTCACGAACATGGTCCTTATGGCCCCCTTTGCAAGATTCATGACGGCGACAGGGACCATCCCGATCGCCAGCGCCCGTGCCGCCCCGATCGTCAGGGCAAGCCGTACCGTGGAGTTCGCGAGCGCGGCCGGCAGTGCCGCCTGAGCCGCCTCTGAGGAGAGCGGCAACACCAGGACCGCGGCCGACGGGGCCAGGCCACGTCGCGCCAGTCGAGCGCGCAGCCGCTTCCGACCGCGTGCCAGTCGGCTTTGCACGGTCCCGAGTGGCCAGCCCAGTTGCTGGGCCGCCTGATGCTGAGTTAGCCCCTCCAGGCAACAGAGCACGAGAACGGCCCGATACCGCTCGGGGATTCGGTCGAGCTCTTCATGGATCACGGGGCCGAGGTCATCCCGGGCATCTTCGGTAAAGGCAAGCAACCTTGTCTGGCCCGCCTTCAATTCGTGTGCGCGACGCCGGCCCGCGGACGACCGCGCAGTCGCCGCGACGTTGTAAGCCACGCTGTAGAGCCACGAGCTCAGCGAATCCCGCCCTCGGATCGACCCGGCCTTGAGCGCCAGAATGAGGAAGGTTGCCTGAAAGGCATCCTCAGCCTCATGGGCGTCGCGCAGCACAGTACGGCACACGCGCAGGACCATCGGACCATGGCGCTCGACCAGGCTGGCGAAGGCCGGTTCGGCGCCATCGCCGTCGCGGTTAGCGAATCGCTCGAGGAGTTGTCCATCGGTCAGCCCGCCGACCGTCCCCGCGGTGAACAACGCGCGGATCGATCGGAAAGCCGCCCCGCTCAGATTGCTGGCCATAGGCTTTGCCTCCGCATGCCGGTGTATCTCTTATCCAAGTAGACTAACCGGGCGGGCCGACTATTCCGACTTTCTCAAAATTCGCCGAACATGACATCGGGCACGAAAATACCCGAGAGTGGCATCGTTTATGCCCCCTGGGACACCGCGGAGTCCGCGTCCAGCTCGACTTTGGACACCCCGAAACCGGCCGCCTGAACCTGGGCGACCGCCAAGCGAATCGCCTCTTCCAGGGAGTACGCCTCCCGGTCGAAATGAATCCAGGCCATGCCGTTGCAAGAAGCCGGCGTCCCATCGTCGCAACCTGCAGAAAACAGTACATCCGCCTGATCGTCTGTGACCTCCGACACGTCCTTCAAGACGACATTGAATTCGTATAACTTCATACCAATGGCTCCTTGAGCCGATCACGGGCTCAGTGTGGACAAGCTTCCACGCGACGGCGAATGTAGCGGGCATGGTTTTCGGGCACGCGCGGTGTGCTGTAGACTGTGATGATACAGCCTCTCCTCCTGGGCTCAACAGACCTGCTCAGCGTCTTCAGCGGAAGATTACCGGCATCATCGTGCAGATTCGTACGAGGAAACAGCGATGAATCGCATCCCAAACGTCGGTTGGATCGTGGTGATCGTGGCCATGCTGATCACGACGACCCCGGGTCGGGCGGAAGAGGCGGGCGGGCGTTTCCTCGACCTTGTCCGTGCCGGCAAGCCGGTCGCGACGTTGATCGCGCCCGAGGACAATGCGCCGATCTGGGATGACGCCGTCGCGGCAATCGCGTCGACCGCCGCGCGCTGGGGAGGCGCGGCGCCTCGGGTGGTTCGACTGGCCAAGGGCACGTCGCTACCGGCAGGCGACGTGATCCTGCTCGGCACGCCCGAGAGCAGCGACGCGATCGCCGGCTTGAGCCTGCTAACCGAGGGGCCGATCGCCAGAGTGCCGTTCGCCGACCCGCAAGGATTCGCCGTCGAGGCGAGGAGCGAGGGGGGCGCGAAGCGCCTGGTCATCGCCGGCAGGACTCCACGCGGGGCTTACAACGGGGCCGTCTACTGCCGCGACTTCCTGCTCGACGCCTCGGCCGGGCCCGCCGGCACGGCGGACGTCTTCGCCCGTTCCGCCTCCCTCGTCCGATCGCCGAGGCTGGCCGCCAGAGGGACTTACCACCTGCCGTTGTACGGCGTCGCGATGAAGTACACCGCCGAGGACTGGATGAAGGTCATCGACCGCTATGCCGAGGACGGCATGGAGCGCGTCTACTTCTGGCTGTCGGGTCATCACCCGTCGAAGAAGTAC
The DNA here is from genome assembly GCA_044450785.1 of Isosphaerales bacterium. Classification (GTDB taxonomy): domain Bacteria; phylum Planctomycetota; class Planctomycetia; order Isosphaerales; family Isosphaeraceae; genus JBIOJM01. The sequence goes on along the minus strand of JBIOJM010000122.1, from coordinate 5,201 downwards.
CCCCGCCTGTACAACGTCGACGCCACGACGAACACCCGGCTGACGGTGGACGGCGTCCGCCGGCTGATCCGCTACTGCCACGAACGTGACATCCAGTTCTACATCGGCGGCGGCGTTTTCGCCTGGACCGCGGCGCATTACCTCATCGACGGCCATCCGGAGATCGCCGCGGTCAAAGCCGGCGGCCTCTGCCCGTCGCAGCCGTTCGCCCGCACGGGCAACCGCGAGCACTTCCTGGAGATGGTCGACACCTGGCCGGAAGCCGACGGCTTCATGCTCGAGATCCGCGACGAGCACGGCGAGTGCCAGTGCGCCCGTTGCCAGGTCCCCCTCGATAGCTTCGGCTCGAAAAGCTACGGCCGGGCGGAGATCACGTGGCTGCAGGAGCTCGCCCGCGAGGCATGGCGGCGCAACCCGAAGCTCCATTTCTGCTGGCTCATCGGCTACGCCGAGCATGCCCGCGACGTGAATTACTACGAGCAGATCCGCGACATGAGCGACCCGCGCTTCGAGTGGCTCGACGTCCGCGTCGGGCTTGACCTGAACGGTCCCTGGAAACTGGCGGGACCGGGCGGAGTTCCGCACCCCCTTGCCTTCTTCAGCCGGCGGATCTCCCACTTCGACCAGTTCTACAAGATGCCCATCGCGAATGTTCTCACGGCGGCCCGGCGCTCCGCCGACGAGGGGCTTTTTGGCTACATCCCGGCGTTCGAGCCCGGCTTCAGCACCGCCTCGTACTACCGCGACCAGATCCCGCTGCCCACCGGCATCCTTCCGTACTGCCTGACCGGCTTCGTCTACCGCGAGGTCACCTGGGAGCCGGGCCTCACGCTCGACCAGTTGAAGGAGCGGATCCACCGGCGTTATTTTTCGCCCGACGCTCCGAAACGGTGTGTGGACGACATGATTTTTTTGCACCAGTTCTCGATCGACCACTCGGAGGTGCTGACCTCGTTCGCCAGGCCGCGCTATTGGTTTGACGGCCGCAAGCTCGACCGGCTCACCGTGGACGGCGAGCGCAAGCGCATCCGGTCGATCGCCGACGATGCGCAGCGACGGCAGGAGACCGAGCGATTGCGGACGACGCTCGCGAAGCTCGCCGCGGTCCCCGGCGCGCTCGAGCGGATGAAGCTGATCGAAGCCGCGCTGGACGCAACGGACGCCGGGGCCTCCCCCAAGACGCGCGACGGCCTGGCACTCCTGCGCCGCCTGATCGCGGACACGAGGACGATCTACCGGCAGGCCGTCCCTGATCCGAAAGCGCTCGTGTTGCCGGCGGAATGAGGAGCTCGTCGGGTATAGGGCCTGGTGGGCTGTCAACCGTCGATTGATGGGTTGGAGTACCGCCTTTAGGCGGAAAGGACCGGCTGAAGCCGGGACTCCAACTTCTCAAATCAAGATTGACAAGGCACTAGTCCGCATTGGCCATCCCCACAAGCGCCGCCCAGTATTCCCGCGCGCGGCGGTGTGGTTCCAGGACCTCCTCGCGCCGGGCGCGATCGCCGACCTTGACCCGCTTGATCCGTTCGTCCGTCCAGTCCAGGAAGAACTGGGCCGACGCGCGACTGACGCGGCGCTTGACATTGCCGACCTCGACGTACCACGGCGCGGTCGACGCGAACCGGAAGGTCTGGGGATGATCGGCAATCGCGCGGACCAGGAACCAGCCGCTCGACCTAAAGGTCAGCTTGCCGAGCGACCCGGTCTTGGCGAGCTCCGCGGCGGGAACCCTGCGCTCGACGCGGCCGTCGCGAATGATCTCGACCGCCTCGACCCGGTCGCGACCTTGCAGGACGCCGGCAAGCTCGACTTTGACCTGGTCCTGGGCCGTGAAGACGTGCCCGGGAAGCTGGCCTCCCGCACGCACCCGGAGCAGGGGGCCGTTCGTCACGAACGTGCGGCCGGCTCGAAGACCTTCAAACCATCGCTCGTAGCTCAATTCGCCATCGAGGTGGACGTAGACGCGATTGTACCCGAGCGGGTTGGGAAGGACCCCGGACGCGCTCCCGGCACTGGGCGGGATCCGCAGGCCGCAGTTCAGCGCGTGATAGTAAAGCTCCTGAGTCCAGTAGCCGTTGCCCAGGGGCGCGGGGAGACGCTGAAGATCGCGCGGCTTCCCCCAGGCTTCGTCCGGATACATCTTGCTCCGGCACATGTGGTTGTTGGCGATGCCGATCGTGTCCACCTGCCCGCTCGCCAGCCAGACCGGCACGTCCCACCAGAAGGGTTTTTCGATGTCCACGTGGACGCCGGCCTGGGCTCGGGCTTGATTCAGGAAGCGCATGGGCGAAGGGTATTCCCGTTCTGCTTCCGTAATCGGCAGCGGTTGCCTCAGGCCGAAATACAGCAGGGCACCTCCCTCGCGCTCGTCCTCGCCCGCCATGAGGTGGTAGTAGCGATTCCCGTCGAACCGCACGACGTGCTCCGCGGGGGCCGTGCGGCCAGCCCAAAAGTTCGTTTTGTTCCACCACGTCATGACCGGCGCGACATGCAGGTCCTCGGCCCGCATGAGCAGCGGGACATCCTCGATGGGCCGATGGACGTGGAGCTCACCGGACCACCACCCTTCGGACGCGAGGTCGGCGATCCTGACGAGGTCCGCGGCCAGCTTGCCCTCACTTCCGGCAACGATCGCCAGCTCGCCCGAAATCGAGTCGGACTCCGGTCCGCGCTCAATCTCGTAGCGGTACTTCCCGGCCGGCAGTTCCAGACGTGCAAGGGCGTCGCAGACGATGTGGTCGTTCCAGGCGGGCCAGCCGTGGACCTTGGGCGTCTTGTTCGCCGAATCGTACAGGTGGATTCGACACGGCACGGCCTGCTTCCCTTCGCGGACGACGACCTCCAACCGGCCTGTCTCCTGCCCGAATCCCGGAGCATGGCCCAAGAGGGCGCCAACCAGCGCCCCCAGGGCAATAATGCTCGTCCTGTTCATGGACAACCTCCGCCGAGAGAGCATTCCCCGCGCGAATCAGATTCCCGACCCACAGATCTCTCTTGTATCCCGTGTCAAGCCGCGATGGAAGGTACCCTCCCCCTGGACGCTTCCCGCCGAATGGGTTATGCTTCCAGTAGAAGAATTGTTAACAAAAAGTTGAACATTCGGGTCGGGGTTACCCGGAGAATGACGACAGCCTGGGCTAACCGATGATGCGATACCCGAAGACTGAGCGGGCGACCGCGTGCCGTGACTTCCGTCAGCTTCAGCTCTCGCGACGCGAGACGTTGCGGGTGGGGGCGCTGGCATTGACGGGCCTGGGCTTGCCGGGCCTCCTGCGGGCGAAGCAGGCCGGGCAAAACTCCGGCCCACAGGCGTTCGGCCGGGCGAAATCGTGCATCCTGATCTTTCTCTGGGGCGGTCCCAGCCATCTGGACACGTGGGACCTCAAGCCCGACGCCCCGGAGGACATTCGCGGACCGTTCCGCTCCATCCCGACGAACGTGCCAGGGATCTCGATCAGCGAGCACTTCCCGCTGCTGGCCCAGCAGGCACACCGGCTGTCGATCGTCCGGTCGATGAACCACGACGACGCTGCCCACCTCTCCACGGCCCACCGCATCCTGACCGGCCACCTTGCTCCGACGCCCAATTCCGACGCCGCCGGCCCCTCGTCGCGCGACTGGCCGCACCTCGGAGCGCTCGTTTCGAAGCTCCGCCCGACGAAGGGCGCGATCCCGAGCGCCGTCAACATGCCCTGGACGGTCATGCACCCCGCCGCCCCCGGCGGCAAGGCCCCCGGCCAGGACGCAGGGTGGCTGGGCAAGGCTTACGACCCGTTCCACATCGAGGGCGACCCGAACGCCTCCGGCTTTCACATCGAGGGACTCGGTCTACCCGAAGGGACCTCGCCGGGACGCCTGGCCGATCGCCGCGGGCTGTTGAAACAACTCGCCGACGCGGCCGACCTCTCCGGCAAGGGAATTCAGTCCTGGGACGGCTACCAGCAGAAAGCGCTTGACGCCCTGGTCTCGGCCGAGGCGCGTGGGGCCTTCCAGATCGATCGGGAAGACCCCAGGCTCCGCGATCGCTACGGCCGGCACATCCACGGTCAATGCCTCTTGCTGGCCCGCCGCCTGATCGAGGCGGGGGTCGGCCTGGTGACGGTCAACTGGCACAACGACGGACAGTTCTTCTGGGACACCCACGGCAACAACTTCAATCAGCTCAAGCACCGACTGATGCCTCCGGCCGACCAGGGTTTCTCGGCCCTGGTCGAAGACCTGGACGGTCGCGGCCTGCTCAACGAGACGCTCGTCGTCTGGGTCGGCGAGTTCGGCCGCTCGCCCCGGATCAACAAGGCCAACAGCGGCCGCGAGCACTGGCCACACTGTTACTCAGCCGTCCTGGCGGGAGCCGGCGTGCGCGGCGGGTCAATTCTCGGAGCATCCGACCGCTGGGCCGCGTATCCGGCCCGCGATCCGGTCAGCCCCGAGGACCTCGGCGCGACGATCCTGCACGCCCTGGGCATCGAACCGGCCACGATGGTCAAAGACGCCCTCGATCGCCCCTTGAGAATCAACGACGGCATTCCCGTGCTCCCACTGTTCGGCTGACGAACCACCCGGTCCTTGTACTGCGCGCCCAGCGGAGCGATACTCGATTTAACCCGGCCTCATCGCTCACCCGGTCCCAACCAGGAGTCACTCCATGACGCGCCTCCCCGGCCATATCCTTGATCTGGCCTTTGGCCTGGCCCTGCTCACCCTCATCATCGGCTGCGGCGACGAGACGCCGTCGAAGCCGAAGCTCCAGGCTCGTGACACGCTCGGCAAGACCACTCAGGACGTCCGCAACCTCAAGCCTGAACTTGCCCAAGGAGGCCAGGTCACCGACGGCAAGATCCACGCCACCGACTACATCACCATCCAGGCCGATGCCTATCGCACCTCCGTGGGCAACATCGCCAAGATGAGTGTCAAGCATGCCATCGACCTGTACGAGGCGAGCAACGGCGAGAAGCCCAAGACCTACGAAGAGTTCATGGAGGTGATCATCCAGAAGGGCAAGCCCGACGGCATCCAGCTCCCGATGCTCCCCTATTACCAGGAATACGGCTACGACCCAGGGCCAGCGCACACTAAAGCGTTGCTCCGGTAAGGACTTCCAGCAGGAAGGTTTCGTTCCAGGCACAAGTGCGGCGTTTCATGACGAGGCTCGCGCGGTCGGGATGCTGCTTCAGGAGTGACAAGGTGAAGCGACTGAT
>JBIOJM010000121.1:0-26375 GCA_044450785.1 Isosphaerales bacterium | reverse complement strand
GGTGACACGGCCAACTTCATCGAGATCTACAACACCGCGAACGTCGGCACAGGCCTGACGCTGACGCCGAGCGGGACGGTCAATGACGGCAACGGCGGCAATAACTACACGTACACGTTCGCGCCGGTGTCGACGGGCGTGATCACGGCTGTTGCGCTCACAATCACGGGAGTGACCAACACCAAGGTCTACGACGGCACGACGAGCGCGGCGGGGGTGCCGGCGATCACTTCAGGAGTCCTGCAGGGCTCGGACACGGCCAATTTCGTCGAGACCTACAGCACCAGAAACGTGGGCGTTGGCCTGACGCTGACGCCGAGCGGGACGGTCAATGACGGCAACGGCGGCGCCAACTACACATACACGTTCGTGCCGGCGTCGACCGGGGTGATCACCATTGAGGCGCTCACGATCACGGCGGTGACCAACACCAAGTTCTACGACGGCACGACGAGCGCGGCGGCGATTCCGACCGTCACGGGCCTGAAGGGCGCCGACACGGTGACCAACCTTAGCGAGACGTACGATTCCCCGGCCATCGGCACGGGCAAGACCCTATCCGTGTCAACCTACACGGTCAACGATGGAAACGGCGGCAACAACTACACGGTCACGACGGTGGCTAACCAGACGGGCGTGATCCTCCTCTATCAGGTCGCGACGCTGCTCGTGATCCACACCGAGCCCTCGGCCAGCGCCACGGCCGGTCAGCCGTTCCCCACCCAGCCGGTGATCTATGTCGAAGACCAGTACGGCAATCTCTTTATCGGCGACAACACGACCCAGGTGACCGCCTCGCTGCGCGCCGGCGTCGGCACCGGGCCGCTCTTGGGAACGACCACGGTCACGGTCTCGGGAGGCATTGCGACCTTCACCAATCTGGCCGATGACAAGGCCGAGACGATCCTGCTCCTGTTCACCGCCCCGATGTTGGTCAAGGCCCAGCCCAATTCAACCACCGTCAACCCGGCGGCGGCCAGCACGCTGAGCATCACCGCCCCGGCCACCGCCACCACCGGAGGGCCGTTCACCATCACCGTGACGGCATTCGATCCGTACAACAACATTGCGACCGGCTATCGAGGGATGGTCAACTTCACCAGCTCCGACAAGTCCGCCTCATTGCCGGGCAGATACACCTTCACCGCCTCGGACAGCGGAGTGCATACCTTCAGAAACGGCGTGACCCTGAGGACGACCGGCACACAGACCATCACTGCCAAGGATATGTCCAACCCATCGGTTACCGGTAGTGCGAGCGTCCTGGCGATCAGCCCTGCCCCTCCATCGGTTTCTTCCAGTGTGGCTGCGATCGGCGGCAGCAACGAAGACGATCCCCTCGCTGCCGAGTTGGCAAAGGCGGGCTATGAAGCCCGCCCGTCCGTGAAGCTCCAGGCCGGGCGGTCGCAAGCCGAGACGGTTGGCGCTGCCGGGGCGCAGCGGATCCTGGCGAGCGCAGTCCGCGCTCGAACCATTGCCCAGTCGGATGACGCTCTGGATCACGTGTTTGCCAGCCTTGAGGGAAACCTGCACGCCTACGTGATGGCCGAGCGACTCGCTGCTGCCCGGCTCGATTGAACGCAGGGCACGCTGGGACACGGCGAAAAGGGGATAAGCCCGTTATCTGCACTCCCGAGCAAGAGCCAAAGGACACGCATGGCAAGCCCGGCTCGGCTGCACGGCGAGAATGAACAGTCCCGAGGGGATGATCAAGAAACAAAAGTTGCGTTCTTGACGAGCGCATCTATCTTTTTGTATATTATACCGATTCCCCAGAGGAGATGTACCCATAACCATCGCTCGCCGCGAACAAATTGACACGTCGGTGGCCCGCTGGTATCACTGCATGACGCGCTGTGTCCGACAGGCGTTCCTGCTCGCTGAAGGGACGTTTGACCGCAAAGAGTGGATCGAAGATCGGCTGGAAGAACTGGCACAAGTCTTCGCGGTGGGCGTCGGCGGATTCTCGGTGATGGACAATCATCCGCACGTGCTGCTGCGGCTCGATCCGGAGAGAAGTTACGGGAAATGGCCAAGCGACTGAACGTGCGACATCTGGTCAACCTCGCTTGATACGCGTTTCCGTGACGCGATCTTGAACCGCGGATCGCATCGAGCGACCGGTCAACCCCGTCCGCCTTCCCGCCCGCAAGACGTCGGCGCTGTTTGCCGATCGTTCGCTATCGAGCTCGACGAGAGCAGCCGCGGCCCGCTCCGGTTGCATGGCGAGCCCGGCTGGGGGGACTGAAAGCGGGACTGGGGGACTGAAAGCGGGACTGAGCGGGACTGGGGGACTGAAAGCGGGACTGGTCCGGTATTGGTAGACCAGGAAAATCATAGGATAGCTCAACCTGCCAAAAGCGAACCTGTCCCGCTTTCCCGCCCGCAAGACGTCGGCGCTGTTTGCCGATCGTTCGCGATTGAGCTCGACGAGAGCAGCCGCGGCCCGCTCCGGTTGCCTGGCGAGCCCGGCTGGACTTGCCCTCGAGGCGAACCACGGTCGCAATTCCGACGACCTCCTTTGCCTGGCACTCGGGCTGTGCAACCAGGTGCCCAGATCCGCCACCGCGTGGAGATCGAATCCACTCGGCGTGGGTGGTTCGAACCTGACACGCTATGCATGTCCTTTCGATCAAAAAAGAAACAAGTCGAACAAGATCGCATGAAGAAGCAGCCTGTCTCCCGGACGGAAATGTTCCGATCCTTGCGGTGGACACGTCGTTACCGATTGTTTCGTTTGGGTTACCGGCGAGGCAATTCGAATCAGGAATCCCTGGGCTTCGCGCGAACATTCCGGGCGGCTCCCGCGTCTCTTAGTCCTTCCCTGATGTGAGGGTCTGGCGTACGATAAAAGGCCGATCAACGGCAACGACCCGGACGGTCGTCGACCCCCTTTCCGCGCACGTCGTCGCACGCCGGGAGACCGAATCGCCCCGTGGCCAGCCTGACTGTCGAAAACTACGTGAAGACGATCGCGTTGATTGCCGCCCGCGACCCATCCGGCAGCGCAGTCGGAACCGGCGAGCTGGCGCAGGCGCTCAACGTCTCACCCGGGACGGTCACGGGCATGCTCAAGACGCTTTCCGAAGCGAATCTGGCCACCTACACTCCCTATGAAGGGGCTCGCCTGACCGACTCGGGCCAGCAGCTTGCGATGAAGGTGATCCGGCGGCATCGCCTGCTCGAGCGATTCCTGGCCGAGACGCTCACGATGTCCTGGGACGAGGTTCACGAGGAAGCTGAACACATGGAGCATGCCGCCTCGGAGCGGCTGATCGACCGGATCGACGCCTATCTGGGGTATCCGGCGGTCGACCCCCACGGGGACCCGATCCCCCGCGCCGATGGTTCGCTGACGGAGACCAAAGGGGTGCCGCTGGCGCGGTGCCAGCCCGGCCAGCATTTTCGGGTCGTCCGGGTCATGGACCAGGACCCGGCATTTCTGCGCTACCTGAGCGAATGCGGCCTGGAGCTGAACGCCGCGGGCGAGTTGCTGGAAAATCGGCCGGAGGCGGGCGCGCTCGTCTGCCGGCTCGGCGGGCGGAGCCTTGCTCTGGGCGCGACCGCCGCGGGCAAGGTCCTCGTCATCCCCCTGGGGCGAGGCGGATCGTCGACCGGAGAAAGCGCTCCGGCTCCAACTCCAGGGGGAACGAGTGTCCCGAGTTAGAAATTCGCTCGATAGCCTTGACTTGGCGATGGATTCATCACATAATTTTCTATAAGGTTTGCGTGCGAATTTGCACAACGGCCCGAGAAAAGCGTTTGCCTCCGACGCCACGACGTGGTGTCACACAGGTGTTAAACCTTAATTTGACGCACAGCGCGGGACGCTTGGGGTCAGTCCGGCGATGGGACGACGCGACAGATGGATGCGAACGTGCGGCACGACGGCGCTTGCGCTCACGGGGCTCTGGCTGGTCTCGGCGTCGGTCTCGGCCGACGACTTTTTCGAGGCCAGGGTCCGTCCCGTCCTGGTCAAGCGTTGTGAGGGGTGTCACGGCGCGGCGAAGCGGAAGGGCGGGTTGCGGGTCGACGTGCGGTCGGGCTGGGAACGCGGCGGCGAGCTGGGGCCGGCGGTCGTGCCCGGCAAGCCGGACGAGAGCCTGCTCGTCCGGGCGGTCCGCTATGTCGACGATGATCTTCGCATGCCCCCGAAAGGCAAGCTTCCGGACGCCGAGATCGCGACTCTCGTCGAGTGGGTGAAGCGCGGCGCGATCGACCCGCGCACGGGCGGGCCGGTGAAGCTCGGGGGCATGAACCTCGACGACGCCCGACGCTGGTGGTCGTTCCGCCCGGTCGTCCGGCCGGCCGTTCCGCAACGGGCAACCTCCCTAGAACCCCGCAACCCGATCGACGCCTTCGTCGAAGCCCGATGGCCCGGGGACGCCCCGAAGCCGGCCCGACCGGCCGACCGGCGGACCTTGATCCGACGCGCGACTTACGACCTGACCGGTCTGCCGCCCTTGCCCGAGGAGGTCGAGGCGTTCGCGGCGGATACCTCAGCCGACGCGTTCGAGCGGGTGGTCGACCGCTTGCTGGCTTCGACCGCTTACGGCGAGCGCTGGGGCCGGCACTGGCTCGACCTCGTGCGCTACGCCGACACCGCCGGCGAGAACAGCGACCGGCCGTTGCCCGAGATCTGGCGCTACCGGAACTGGGTGATCGACGCATTGAATCGCGATCAACCGTACGACGAATTCGTCCGCGACCAGGTTGCCGGCGACGTGCTGGCCGCCGACGGACCGGCGGACCGTTATGCGGCGCGCGTCGTTGCCACGGGCTACCTCGCGGTCGCACGCCGGTTCGGCCACGATATCGAGAAGGACGTGCATCTCACCCATGACGACGTGATCGACACGCTCGGCAAGTCGGTCCTCGGCCTGACCCTCGGCTGCGCCCGTTGCCACGCCCATAAATATGATCCGATCTCGGTGGAAGACTACTACGCGCTCTACGGGATCTTCGACAGCACTCGCTACCCGTTCCCGGGCTGCGAGCCGAAGCCGCGGCCTCGCGACCTGGTCCCGCTGAAGTCGCCCGCCCTATGGGAACGCACGCTGAAGCCCTACCGCGACGGTCTGGCCGCGGTCGACGCCCTTGCGAAGCGGCTCGACCGAGAGGAGTCGGACGTCGCGGCGCGGCTCAAGGCCGCGACGATGCGACCGCTGGCCTCCGTGATGGTCGAAGACGGCCGCTCCGCCCTTCTGTCGGCTAGGGCGACGGTCGAGCCGGGGCAGTTCCTCCGTCTCGTCATCGACCCGAGCGGCAACCACGGGGCCGACACGACGCTCGTCCGCTGGACGATCTCGGAGCGCGGCGGCGCGAACCGGGTGTGGGACCTGACCCGCGACGCGACGGCCGAACTGCTCGCCGGCAACCCCCACGCCGACGCCCTCGGCAACTCTCGTGTCTGGTGGTTCCTCGACCTGAGCGACGGCCCTCGGCTGCTCGGCGAGCCGGTGCGCAACCTCGAAGGCAAAGCCGGGCTGAACGTCTGGCGTCACGGGGATACGCCCTCGGTGTTCGTCAACGCGACCGACCGATCGATCGCCGCCTGGACGACGTTGCCGGCCCGGTCCGTGTTCGTCCACCCGGGCCCGAGCGGCCCAGTGGCACTGACCTGGCGCAGCCCGATCGGTGGGAAGGTGTCCGTCGCGGCCCACGTGGCCGACGCCCATCCGGGCGGTCCCACCGGGGTGGCCGTGAGGCTGGAACAGGAGGAGGGGGACGCGACGGCCGACTGGTCGGCGCTCGCGGCGTTGACACTCCGCCGTGCCGATCTCGCCCGACGACGGGCCGAGCTTTCGGCACGCGAGCCCCGGCCGGAGCTGGCGTTCGCGGTGGCCGAGGGAACGCCCCACGACGCCAGGATTCTGCTGCGCGGCGAGCCCGAGAAGCCCGGCGCGGTGGTGCCTCGGCGGTGGCTCGAACTGCTCGGCGGTCAACCCCTGTCGTCGGGCGCGGGGAGCGGCCGGCGGGAGCTTGCCGCGTGGTTGACCGACCCGAGCAACCCGCTCACGGCGCGGGTGATGGTCAACCGCGTCTGGCAGCACCATTTCGGCCGCGGCCTCGTGAAGACCCCGAACGACTTCGGCACCCGCGGCCAGCCCCCCACGCACCCCGAGCTGCTCGACTGGCTCGCCGACCTATTCGTCCGCTCGGGCTGGCGCCTCAAGCCGCTGCATCGACGGATGATGCTCTCTGACGTTTATCAGCGCGGCGACGGGAGCGGCCACGACGTCGACCCCGGCAACGAGCTGCTCCTCCGGTTCGACCGCGGGCGCCAGAGCGCCGAGGAGTTCCGCGACAGCCTGCTGTGGGTTGCCGGCCGGCTCGACCGCACGCCCGGCGGGCCGCACCCGTTCCCGCCCGAGGCGTCGTGGGGGTTCACGCAGCATAACCCGTTCGCCGACAGTTATCCGACCGAAAAGCGCAGCGTTTACCTGATGGTCAAGAGGAACCGCCGCGAGCCGTTCCTCGCCCTCTTCGACGGCGCCGACCCCAACGCCACGACGCCCGAACGCCAGGTCACCACGGTGCCGACGCAGGCCCTCTTTTTCTTGAACGACCCGTTCTTCCACGAGCAGGCCGATCGGTTCGCCCTCCGGTTGCTCGCGGAGCCCGACGACGAAACGCGGCTCGCTTCGGCCTTCTGGACGGCCTTACAGAGGGCTCCGACCGATTCCGAGCGGGCCTGGACCGCACGTTTTCTCGAGGCCTACGCCGCGGAAGCCCCCGCCGCCCTTCGGCCGCGCGCGGCGTGGTCGGCCCTGGCAAGGGTCCTGCTCAGCAGCAACGAATTCCTCTATCTGGACTGATCCCGTGAGCGAAACCCACTCGCCTACCCACCGCCGCGGCTTCGTCCGATCGGCCCTGACCGGGTCGCTCCTGATGCGCGGGCTGATCCACGAGCTGCTCGCGGCCGACGCTGGCGTTCGTAAGAGCACGGCCGACCCGCTCGCGCCGCGCGCCCCGCACTTCGCGGCCAAGGCGAAGTCGGTGATTTTCCTGTTCATGAGTGGCGGAGTGTCGCACGTCGACACGTTCGACCCGAAACCCCGGCTCTTCGCGGACCACGGCAAGTCGGTCAGCCTGGACCACCCCGAGACGCGAAACCGGCCGGGCTACGAGAAGCTCTTCCTCAAGCGGCCGGGCTGGGCGTTTTCGCCCCGGGGGGCGAGCGGGATCGAAGTGAGTGACCTGTTCCCGCACCTGGGCGGCTGCGTCGACGACATCGCGTTGATCCGGTCGATGCACACGAGCCACTCGAACCACTACAACGCGACACTCGGCATGCACACCGGTTCGTTCGCGTTCGCGAGGCCGAGCGTGGGCTCGTGGGTCAGCTATGGCCTGGGGACGGAGAACACGAACCTGCCGTCGTTCGTCGTGATCGCGCCGGCGATGCCTTATGCGGGCACCCAGGTCTGGGCCTCCGACTTCCTCCCCGGCGCCCACCAGGGGACGCGCGTCGTGCCTGGCCCCGAGCCCGTGGCCAACCTTGTGCGCCGCGTGCCCACGCAGCGCCGACAGGAGCTGGAGCTCGCCGCACTCCACGACTTCAACACCGCCCACGCCGCCACCCGCGGCGACGACCCCCAGCTCGCCGCGCGGATCAAGTCGTTCGAGACCGCCTTCGGAATGCAGTTCGCCATGCCCGAGGCCCTCGACCTCGCCCGCGAGAGCGACGCCACGCTCAGGCTCTACGGCCTGGAGCGCGGCAGCAACCGCGGGTTTGCGTGGCAGTGTCTCGTCGCCCGCCGCCTGGTCGAGCGGGGCGTCCGGTTCGTCGAGCTGATCGACACCGGTTCCAGCGGCAACTGGGACTCGCACGGCGACATGGCCGACCACGGCCGCCTCGCCCCCAACGTCGACCGGGGCGTCGCCGGCCTCTTGCGCGACCTCAAGCAGCGCGGACTGCTCGACGACGTCCTGGTCGTCTGGACGACCGAGTTCGGCCGCACGCCGTTCAACAACACGGCTGAAAACAAGGGCCGGGAACACCATTCCTGGGCGTTCAGCTCCTGGCTGGCGGGGGCCGGCATCAAGTCGGGCCACGTCCACGGCGCCACCGACGAGCACGGCATCCGCACCGCCGCCGCCCCGGTCCATGTGAACGACTTCCACGCCACGATCCTGCACCTGATGGGCCTCGACCACACGAGGCTGACCTTCCGCCACGCCGGCCGCGATTACCGGCTGACGGACGTCGCGGGTGACGTCGTGCGCGGGGTGCTGGCCTGAGCCCGGTCGGGACCCGCCGTTTCCCCTCGCAGGGTGGGCACTGCCCACCACATCATATGAGCGGATGGTGGGCACTGCCCACCCTACGAAACGGATTCCCCGATCGAGAACGGACGACCTCCGTCGTTCCGGAGTCAGACGGCTCCAGCGAGCTGCCTGTCCGGCGGAGATGAAACCCAGCAGCACTCCGGGCCGGCCGGCCCTGGGTGTATTGTCGAAAGTGAAGCTCTGCGGGCCATCGAAGGCGATCCCGTTCCCCGACCAGCCCCGCTCGCGCCAAAAGGGGCGCTCGTAGACGGCCTGGACCTTGATCGTCAAGCCCGCCTGGAGCCCATCGAACGCGAGGTAAAGGTCGGAGGGCAGGTTCGACTCGCCTGCGGTCCGCCAAGGGCCCATCCCGGCAAGCCGTGGCTTGTTTTCAGAAACCAGAGCATCTGCAACAGCGAGATCTCGCCCGGCTCCGCCGAGTAGGCCTGGTTTGTCATGAGCGTCAGAAACTGACGCGCCACTTTCGTCTTGAGCCGGGAATTCAGCCACGACTCGAACGTCATGGCATCCCACTCGCGGGCCTCCGGGTGCTGCCACGGCACGCTCGCCGGCACGCTCGAGTACAAATCCTCCTGTCCCGAACCGGACCGGCTCGGGAACGATGCTTCTGTCGCACCAAGGGTCGTGGGGAGCCCTGACCCGGCCACCATTCCCATGCCCCCTAGGAACGACCGCCGGCTCGGATTTTGCATGGATAAGGCTCACCAGAGGCCAACGGCTCAATCAAGCTCGGCGGCTCAGTAGGGCACGTTGCCCGGCAGCGAGGCGTACTCCTTCCAGACTTCGACCGCCTCGTTCCGCAAGAGCTGGATTTCGGGGATTTTGCGCGTGGCGATCGGCTTGGCGAACTCTTCAGAGATGAACGCGTCGTCGAAGCCGCCGTATTTCTTGGAGTCGGTCATGAAGGCACCATAGCAAAGGCCGTCAACGCCCGACCAGTACGCGGTTGCCAGGCACATCGGGCACGGCTCGGACGAGGTGTAGAGAATGCAGCCGTCAAGCTTGAGAGTCTTCAGCTTTGCACAGGCCACGCGGATGGCATTCATCTCCCCGTGCCACGTGGGATCGTTGTTGGCAACCACCTGGTTGGAACCATCGGCGACGATGTTGCCATCGCGGTCGACGATGACCGCTCCGAAGGCGCCGCCGGTGCGTTTCTCGACGCCGGCCATGCGAGAATTTGCGATTGCCCGTCGCATGAACTCCTCGTGCTTGGCCATCGGGAACCGGTCGCGGACCTGGTCGATCGTCAGCCAGACCTTGTCCGACACGGCGCGGTTGCTCGAGGACGTTTTGTCCTGGTTCCGGCCCAAGGCAGCACTATAGCCCAGGCTGAATCCCACGCTGATGGCCAGGGTTAGCGCGAGCAGGGGTAGGCTCATCCGACCGGCACGGAATGTGGAGAAAAGTCGATTCATGATTGGTAACCTGCAATTCATCGAGGAGGAAGACGCACTATGCGACACTCCGAACCAATAGTACGCCTCAGACGACCCGTCAAACCCGCAGTTGACTGGCGTCGTCGAGACGAGCGATCAGAACAACACGATCAGCCGGAGTGTCAAGGCCAGGCCGCATCCGAATGAGTCGTCGGGACGGCCGGGCACGAGGCCGAAGGCCGTCAGCCCCGCGAGGAACTCGGTGCCGATCATGCCGCCCCGCCAGCCGCAGAGCTTCTCCGTGTCGAAGCTCAAATAGACCCGTACCGGACATTTGAAGCTGCCGGCGTAGGCCAGAGGCGAGCGGAGCTGCAGCTCGCGGGGGTCGGTCTTGTCGAACGCCAGGTCGATCTTGGCGTGCTTGACAAGCAGGGCCTGGTCCGGAGAGGCGGAATTGGAGGGTGTCTCGTACCAGCATACCGCCTCGAACTTCTTCCACAGGTCGAGGACCACCGGATTCGTATGGGCGCCGGCGATGGCTTCTTTCGAGACCCACTCGAAAACTTCGACGATGGTTCCGTCCGCCGCGCGCATGACGATCGGCGCGCGCTCCGTGACGAGACCTTCGGCCCGCAGTGGGGGGAGGTGCTTGCGGACGAGCTCGAGTAGTGCTTGTTCGCAGCCGGGTCGAGGCTTGTAGCATGCGACAGATATCGATCCCAGCGCCTCGACCCCGTGTCGCAAGGCGATATCCGCTCCACCTTAACCCCCGCACCCGGGCCGGAATAGCCCCGAGGCGCCCGTGTCGACGACCGGGACCAGGAATGAAACCGATTCCGGTTCTCTCTTCACTTTCCTTCTTGGCGATCTTGGCGTCTTGGCGGTTGATCCTTTTCCTCCACCTGTTACATTTTCCCTCCCCGTCTTGGCGGTTGCCGCCGTCAGGCCGCCCGACGGTCTTGACCGCCCCGCCTGGCCGGCCCAAACTGATGCTGTGGTCCGGGTATGTTGGGTCGCCATCGAAATGCGCTCTGGGAGCCGGAGAAGGTCACCATGCAGCCGCTGTGGGTCGTGACGGCCGTGTCGTTGGGCTTTATCTTCGAAACGGCCTCGGCCGGCGACGAGCCGAACGTCAAGTTCTTGGACTTCCCGGCCGCCGTACGGAAGACGTTCCAGGCTGAAGCGAAGGGGGCAAAGTTCGAGAATGTCCACAAGGAGAAGGATGAGGACGGCGAGACAGTCTACTGGGCCGACGTCGCCGTCGGCGGCGCGACGTACGCGATCGGTGTCTTGGAGGACGGCACGCTCACCGAGATGAACCTGGCCGGCGACGATGCGGAACTGCCGATTGACCGCTGTCCGGCCGCGGTCCAGGCGACGATTCGTAGCGAGGCGTTCGGCGAGAAGGTCGGCGCGGTCGGTAAGGACATGAAGTACGGCGTCACGATCTACGAAACCGCCGTCGTCCACAAAGGCAAGTCGTATGAGATCGTGGTTGCCGAGGACGGGACGCTGGTGGAGAAGGTCCTCGTCATCGACGACGAGGAGGTTGAGCTGGCCAAGTGCCCCGCCGCCGTGCAGGCCACCTTGCACGAGCACGCGAAGGGCGGAACGATCCGCGACATCACCCGCTCCACCGGCATCAGCCGGCACACGTTCGAGGCCGAGGTCGAGATCAAGGGCAAGGTCTACTTGATCGACGTCGCCGAGAGCGGGCTCTTGATCTCCAAGTCGCTCGAGGCTGGCGAAGAGTGATTTCCGGCCCGTTCCTCAGCGGATCGAAAGGGCGATGTTCAACTCGTGGACCGCGTGCTGGACGTGCCCGCGCGCCCGGGCGTGACCGCTCGTGTTGTACCCCTGGCTGCTGAGTTGCATGTTGATCCCCTGCAAGGTCCGCAGGTCCTGGCTCATCCGGGCGTCGGACTGGGCCTGGGACATGGGCTGTGCCCCGCGAGCGCCCGCGCCGACGCCGCCCCGCCGCATCCCCATGGCCGCGTTGTTGTTCATGCCGGGCACGAAGCCCACGCCGCTGTAGACCATCGACCGGTGCGTGAGCTGGCGGATCGCCATCGAGATCGCGTGCATCGCCCGGACGCGGTGTCCCTGGTAGTCATGATCGATCCGCGCCAGGCTCGCGTGCACGGACTGGAGCCGCGCGACAATCGCGCGGTTGTTGCCCTGGGACCTGCCGTAGCCGTAGCGCCCTCCATAATAGCGGTTGTTGTAGCCTCGACCGTAGCCGTAGGCCCGGTAATGGCGGGCGCCGGTCCCGGAGCCGTAGGTGTAAGTGCTCGGGGAGAGGTTGCTGGGCGTCGTGAGCGTCGTGGGCGTCGTGTTGCCGATGGCGGTCGTGGCCGTATTGACGGTCCCCGTTGTCGCCCGCCCCGTCGCCGCCGCCACCGCCGCGCGATTGGCGCGGGCCTGAGCGGCGTGGGAGTAAGTCTGCGCGGCGCCCGTGTTGGTCTGCGCGGCGCCCGTGTTGGTCTGCGCGGCGCCCGTGTTGGTCTGCGCGGCGCTCGCATGCGTGTGCGCGCTGTTGGCCCGCGTTCGTGTCCGAGCGTAGTTGGCGCGCGCCGGCGCCGCCGCGCGGGGCATCCGGGGTGCTCTGTACGCCCCCCGGGCCGCGGAGACGCGCGGTGCCCGCGCGCCCTGGCCGCCCGAACGGCCACCCCGCGACCCCTTCGCGCCCGCTTCCGGCACGGCCAGCAGCCCGATCACCAACGCCACCAGCAACGATCCTTGAACCCAGCTCGATCGCGTATTCATCAGAAGAGCCCCAACCGGGTGCAACACCCGAACGGTCCCGGAAAACGTACGCCAGCCGGCGCCGCGTTAACCCGGGCGTCGGCGCGCGCCGACGCCATCTCGGAAGCGGCACCCGGATATCCAATCTAACACTTGACCAGCACGGAAGTATCGCGGATTCCGTTATGGATGATTGGCGGTTGGGAGAACTGGGAGGATTGGGTGGGCTGCGGTCAGTCCTGGTGGGTTGCCGTTCACCGGTCGTGTTCGCACATTTGTGCGGCATTCGGAATCGACCGCGATCAGCGCGGGAGTCGCTTCAGAGCGCTCCGACGATCGCGTCGTACCGCGCAAAGTGCGGCGGTGCCGGGATGAACGGAAGTTCAAATTGTTCTCCGGTGCGGCCGAGCGGGTTGAAGGGCGCGTTGCCTCGGCCCGGGTCAGGTCGCTGGTTTCGCCACAATTTCCAGGATTTTCTGCTCACGTGTCTGGAGCAGGCCCCCTTGCCAGACCAACGAGAAATGGTAAATGATCACGATGACCGCGCATTCCGCCAGGGTCAGTACCAGGCAAGTCGGGGCGCCTTCAGGCCAACCCAGGAATCTCAGTAACGCCTCGATGCCCAGCGGCAGGAGCGTCAGGCCCTGGGTCAGCGGAAAGAAAACCATGATCGTCACCAGTTGCAAGAGAACCGTGACCAGCCTCGGGTTCGAGGGCTTCAGCGAACCTGGGGCGATATAGATCGGCCCGTAAATCGAAAGCAAGTTCGTCAAAATGCAGAACAGCAGAAACATCGAGACATACTGCGGAACCATGGCCAGGAAGTGGTCCAGCCGCATGGGACATACCACTTGCACGATTGTCAACAGGATCGCCGCTATTCCCAGAGCCAGGGGGGCGAATGCCAGATTCTTACCGAGCAGGATGTCCCTCCGACGCGCCGCACAGAGCACGAACACGCGAAAGCCGTCGCGGTCGAACCCGAATTGATTGACCATCAGTTGCAGCACGCCGAGGAGAACGACAAGCATCGCCGCGATGGCGACCAGCGGTCGAACCCAGTCCGGCATGGTGTGACGCCCTCTCCACAGCATCGAGCCGAAGATGACGCTCATCAGGACTGGGGTCAACAACATCATCTTCGCCTCGGGCGCTCGCACGAGCGAGCGCAAGCCCGCCAGCGCAATTGCCGAAACCGGCTCCGACAAGCCAGGAAGACGTGCTTCGAGGAGCCGTGCGCCCGGCTTCCGGGTGCTGGCCGGCGCTGCGACCGCCGGCGCCGGCCGGCCTCTCCGTTTTGTGAACTGCCCCTGATACAGTCCAAGCGTTGTGCGGTAGGCCCGCCAGAGACTGGCGGTTCCGATCAGCGTCATTCCCAGCAGCCCCAGAATCGCCGGCATGACGTGGCCCTCTGCCCCGGCCATGACGCCCAGCGGCAGCCATCCGACAGGCAAGACCATATTCAGAAGCCGGGCCGTCTGCCCCCAGCGCTCCGCGCTTTCGCGGTCAGTCTGTTGTGAGGCAAGCTTGTGTTTTTGCATGACCTCCTGCTGTCGACGCAAGTGCTCGATGGCATCGAATTCATGCGCCTTCCAAGCATGTTCCAGGTTCGCCAATTCCTTCACCAGGATCGCGGACTGGTCGGCCCGCCGTTGTGCCCCCCAGGGCGCGTAGAAGTTCAGCAGGTTCGGCAATTGCGTGATCAGCACGAAGGTCATGGTCGTGGCCACAATGACCGTCCGGCGGCGGCGGGGGTTGCTCATCAGCGCGGCCAGCCAGCCCTGAACCTGATAGGTCAGCGCCGTGACCATCAGCAGGAAAGCCGCCAATGACGGCAGGACGGGCAGCAGCAACATCCCCTTGACAAAGATCAGTGCCAGGGCGAACGCGAACATCACCGGCCCGAAGACGATCAGGCTCAGGCGCAGCAGCGAGCTGACATAGTTGATCAGAAACGCCCCATTGACCGAGACGGGCAAGTGCAGGAACTTCGACAGTGACAACGGCTCGGTCCTCTGCAGCTCGGTCACCAGGCCGATGCCCCAGCAGAACAGAAAGACGACGACCACCCCGTCCCACGCATACATCAGATGCGCCGGCGCGGCCTTGGGAATCAAGTAGAGCCCGAGCGTGAAGCAGCCGATGAATAACGGGACCGCCGTGACCAGCGCACCGACGGTCACGATGATCATCAATACGGCGTTCAAGGCGCCGGCGCGGCGCCACTGGTTGGCCAGCAGCCGCCAGCGCAGCCATACAAATGCCTGCAAGTGCTGCCAGTTCACGAGGCCGCCTCTTCGAGCCAGTTGAGCTTGCGCGTGGCTTCGGGATCGGCCCCCGCCTTTTGCATGAACCGATCTTCCAGCGAGCCGGCCTGGCGAATCGTTTCCAGCGAGGCCTGTTCGACCAGCTCACCCTTGACGATGATGCCCACGTGCGTGCAGAGCCGCTCGACGATTTCCAGGACGTGCGAAGTCAGGAAGACCGTCGACCCGCGGGCCACAAACCCCGCGAGCAAATCCCGAATGACGCGCGAGGTCACGGCGTCGACCCCCTCGAACGGCTCGTCGAGGAACAACAGATCGGGATTCGGCAGGAGCGCCGCGGCCATGGCCAGCTTCTTCTTCATGCCATGCGAGTATTCCAGCGTGAGCTTCTTTTCCTCGTCCTGCAGGTCCAGGATCGAAAGCAGCTCGTCGCAACGACTGCGGATCGTGTCCCGCGGCATCAAATGGATCCGGCCGACGAACGTGAGATACTCGCGCGCCGTCAGGTTATCGAGCAGCGCCAGGTCCTCGGGAATGACCCCCATGCGGCGCTTCGCCTCCAGCGCCTCGCGCGGATCGAGCATGTTCTTTCCCAGCACGAACATCTGCCCGCCGGACGGGGCGAGCAGTCCCGTCAGCATCTTGATCGTCGTCGTCTTCCCCGCGCCGTTGGGCCCCAAGAATCCGTAGAAGGTCCCGCGCTCGACGGCCAGCTCAATGCCGCTCACTGCGCAAAAGTCGTTAAAGAACCGTGTCAACCGATGCGTTTCGATCGCCAGGGTCATGGGCTTGATTCGGTGGGGATGGTTGTCGATGGTCGCCTCGACGATCATACAACCCGTCGAGGCAGGCGGCCAGCGTTTTGAGAAGTTCAAATCCATTGCTGCAGCCACGCCCACGCCTCGGCCTGCATCTCGGCATTGAACTCGTGCGGCGTGTCGTACAACCGCGTGCGGCATTGGTCGGGCACGTCGGCCTTGGCGTAGCAGGCGTTGAGTTTTTCAAAGCTCGCCTTCACGCCGTCCGGGTGGAAGAGGCCGTCCTTCGCGCCGTTGATGACCAAGAGCGGCGTCGGCATGGCGAGGCTCGCCACGTCGGGATAGTCGAGGTGCTGGTACAGGCCCGGCACGACTTTGGTGAAGCCGATGGTGTTCCGGATGTGCTTTTTGAGCTGCCAGGGAAACGACGCCATCCAGCCCACCACGACCGCGGCGCGGATGCGTTCGTCCAGCGCGGCGAGGTGACACGAGCGCAGCCCGCCCACGGACAAGCCCACGCAGCCGATGCGCCGTGGGTCCACATCGGAACGGCTCAGCAGGTAATCCACCGTGCGGATATCGTCCCAGAACATCACGCCCGGCCAGGTGAAGCCAGCGGCGTAGATGGTGCGCCCGACAAGTTGCTCGTTCTGGCTCGCGCGCGAATTGAACGCCTGGATGCGCTCGCGCGTGAGGCTCGCCGGCCGTTCGCGCCAGTCGGCGGGATCGTCATCGAGCAACAGCCGCCGCTCGCCCCAGTAGAACATGTCGATCACGACGACGATGTAGCCCCGCCGCACCAGTTCGGTCGCGATGCTCCGTCCACCGTAATACTGCCGTCGAAACTCGCCGAGCGCCGGATTCTCGCCGGGCATCTCGACGATCTTTTCCTTGCCCCAGAGGTAGAAACCGCCGTGGTCGTGCAGCGCCACGATGGCGGGCGCGGGCTTCGGGGCTTTCTTCGATGCGTTCTTCGGCACCAGCACGAAGGCCGGCACGCGCACGTCGGGCGTGGTGTTGAACCGAACCAACTCGCGGACGTAGTCGCCGCAATCGACACGCTCGACCGTCTCGGCGGCGGGATCGCAGGCGACCGGCGCGTAGTGCAGCAGTTCGAGCAGTTTGCCGCGGGCAGTCTTCTTCCAACCCCCCAGCGCGCGGAACCGTGGATTCAGGAACGAAAGCGGAAACTCGCCCTTCACCGCCTGGCTTTGGATAAACGGGAAGAGCGAGCCGACGTCCGAGCCGGTCGGAGTCAGCGTGGGCAGAGCGCCAACGGCTTCGGCGGAGTCGAGCTGGAGCATTGAACCCAAACCCGCCGCGACCGCAGCGCGGAGCATGGTCCGGCGGTTCGCCGGCAGTGCGTCTGGGCGTGCTTGCGGTGTGGCGGCCGACTCGTCGCCGAGTTGCGAAGGAACGCCGCGCCGATTCAGGGCGCCACGGTCAGGTGGGTTCGGTTTCATGGGCGGGTCACCGGTTTGAATCTGACTCATCATGGCGTCGCTGGCCATAAGGAGTTGATTCGGTCAATGGTCCGGTCGACGAGGACTTGCCCGGCTGCCGGGCCGACCTCATTACTTTCTGCCCGACGTGGTGAATGAGCGGCACGTTGGTGTGCATTTCTTGCTTCGCACCTTCGTAGGCCTCTTCCCAAGCCAGAACGATGCGTCGGGCAATGTCCTGCAGGCGGTCCAGGCCGCGCAGCTTCCGCATCCGGTCTTCTGCCCGCTGGCGAAACATCCCATGCGGCGATTGATCGCCGGCCGCACCCGTCCACGCGAGTACGTGCAGGTCTGGACCGTACTTGGCGCGGAGTGACTCGCGCACTGGGTGCCAAAAATCCGCGTTGATCGCCGACCGGCCTTCGACCTCCTGGGCAGGGCAAGGGACGTTGATCGCGGTTGCCAGGAGTTTGTCTTGGGCATCCCAGCAGAATAGCACGTCGACATCGTGATCTTCATAGCCCTCGATCATACGAAAGTTCGGCTGATTGGTGCGTCCATACATGGCTGCGGTGTCATCCGCATAGACTGCTCGCCGGTTGTGCGCCACCACGGCCTTCCCCAAGCCCCAACTCACTTTGCCGGGTTTTCGCGCTTCCCAGGCCTTCAGCACGGCTTCCGCCGCGCGGTCGGCGAAGAACTCGATATACTCGGCAGGCTGCATCACTCCCTCTTGCGGGATTTCATAGACGCCCTCCGTCAGCACGGGGGCGGTGTGCGTATGCGTGGCACTGAGAATGATTTTATTGACAGGGAAGTCAGGCAGACGTTTCTTTACTCGCTCGCGTGTTTTGGCCGAGGCATCCGCTGGGATCGCCACGAGATCACACGCGACCATAATGGCTTGATCCAACACCTTTTCGCCGTCACGTGATTCCAGCACCAAGGCGGTAGCGGTCACGGGGCTTTCGACGGCGCGCGAGATACGTGTGTGCATCTGTCCCGACAGTGCAACAGGCCGCTCGGGAGTGATGCTAACCGTTGCGCCACCAACAAAGATCTCCGCCGCGTGGGCAGGAGTGGCGGAGAGGAGATAGCAAATCGCGCTCAGGATAAAGCCGAGCGACCAGTGGAGCTTCATCGGTTGTGGCATCATGAAGTCCTCGTGAAGTAGGCTCTCATCAAGGCTGTGAACCATCGCGTCGTAGGCCGGGTTACGGTAACGGTGCTTCGGCGTGATCTTCTTCTCGTAGTGCTTGACCAGTTCGGGCTTGGCTTCGATCGGCGTGTGCGGGGCGTTGTGCGCCATGAAGACAGCGCCAGGTCCTCCGATGCGTTTCGATCGCCAGGGTCATGGGCATCATTCGCTCGGGATGGTTGTCGATGGCCGACTCGACGATACCATAGCCCGTCGAGCCAAGCTACCAGCGGTTTGAGGCGGTGTGCATTGACACACAACTCGGGCCTGTTTTATCATTCAACTATGAGGGTGAATGACGCCTCCCACGACATCGATCGCACCATGACCGCTCTGGCTCATCCGACGCGACGCGCGATCCTCGAGCGGGTGATGCAGCGAGAAGCGCGCGTGACCGAGCTCGCCGAGCCCTTTGCGATGTCGCTCAACGCCGTGTCCAAGCACATCCGCGTGCTTGAGCGGGCACGGCTCGTGCGTCGCCGCCGGGCCTGGCGGGAGCACTGGGTGTCGTTCAACCCGGCGCCGCTCGACGAGGTGTCGGCCTGGATCGAGAAGAGGCGCGTCTTCTGGACCGCCCGGCTCGATGCCCTCGATGCCTTGCTCAAGGCCGAAGATCTGGCCGCCGCGATACCATCCGACAAGAAAGGAAAACCGAAATGACCGCGGAAAACCCCAACCATCTGCGCATCACGCGCCGCTTCGACGCCTCGCCGGAGCGTGTTTTCGACGCCTGGATCGATCCCCAGACGGCCCGGAAATGGCTGTTCGGCTCGTTGGAAAGCCACCCGGATCGCCGCGTCGAGATCGATGCGCGGGTGGGCGGCTCGTGGCTCATGACCAATCGGTGGGAAGGCCAGGAATTAGAGGGTATCGGCGAGTATCTCGAAATCGACCGGCCGCGCCGCCTGGCCTTTACCTTCGCCATTCCGCAGTTCGGGCCGCACTTCGACCGCATTGTCGTCGAGATCGTGACGGACGGAACCGGCTGCGTCCTGACCCTGACCCACGAGCTCCTGCCGCCGGACTATCACAGCGCAACCGAAAGCGGTTGGGGCAAAATGTTCGACCTTTTGGCCGCGACGCTGGCCAGCTAAGGTGTCGCATCCCACTTCGATGAGTGCCGTTGCCAGTTCATGACCATTGCAAAAGCAACGGTCGTTCTCGAGTGGAAGCGACGCGCGTGCTCGGCATGGCTGTCCGCACCATCGATTCCCCTCCGCCAGTGTGGGTGCAGATGAGCACTGCGCATATTTACGGGGATCCGCCACATGTCACTTGCACCGAGGAATCACCCTTTGGCTACGGTCTTGCGCCCTTCGTCGGACGAGCGTGGGAAGATGAGTTCCGAGCGAGCGTGCTGCCCTCGCAGCGTTCGGCCATCCTGTTACGGACGGTATGTTGTTTCGAAACGGCTACAGGACGAGCGGTTCGAGTTTCAGTACCCCCAACTCAGCGATGCGCTGTATGATCTTCTGGACCGTCGCGTTGGCCAATTTTGATCAGTAGCCCATCGGGGGCTCCGACACGATTCTCCATTGACGAACGAGTCTGGCAGGGGAGTGGCATCATGAGCGAAGTTCGCTTGGTCGTACGAGAGGCAGGGCGCGAATGGTCCGGAACGATTCATGGCAGTTGTGCGGATCGAGCGGTCGCGGCGCTCAGCGCCGACCCCGTCACGCTCGAGGAACTCGAAATCGCCGTCACGCGATTCGCGAAACCCGTCCCGAAATGTCGATTCTTCGCGAATCTCTCGCATGGGCTGTGCGATCAACCGCACGATGCGGGACTGGTTGTCATCGACCTCGTCGCGCGGCTGGTCGTCGTGGATTCGACCTACTCGTCCCCCGGACCGGAAGGAATCATCCCGTATCACGACGGCCAATGCTGCACGAAGACACGTCTCCGGTATCACCTGGCCGACGATTGGCTCTTTTCCACGGATAGCAATGAGTGGCGATACGTGGCCGAAGAGCGGCGGCGAGAACGAGCTGCGAAACCGATTCGCGACCCTCGCGTGGTGTTCTATGGCCGGCCCATGCTGGAGTTCCTCGCGCGGGAAACCTTCTCCGCCTTCACTCGGCGCGACGAGATCGCCGCCGCGGTTCGCGCACAGTGGGCCGAGAATGCGCGAAGTCGCCTGGCAGTCGAAGCCAACCTCGCGCTCGACCAAGTGGATGCCAGCCGGCTGACCGATGAAGAGATCACACCAAAGACCTGGCCCGGTCAGGAGCGTTCCGCCAGTCCGTTTTACGACACCCTCAAGCAGATTCATGCGGCCTGGTTGCTGACGCCGCGCGACGACCTTGGCGGCGCCTGCCCGCGCGAGATCGCACTTGAACCGCGTGACCACCTCACGTGGGACCTGCAGGACCGATGCGAACAATGGTCGCTCCTTGGCGCCTGCCCTCGCGGACTGGAGAAGTCGTCTCATGCCTTCCGGTACGGCGGTTTCGGCACGCATGAACTTGTCAAGTACTACGACCTCGTTCGCGAACTGCTGTGGTCTTGCTGGGAACATCTCACCGAGCTGGCGCAGTCGACGAAAGTCGGTCATCCGCCTGAATTGTTCACGGTCGGCGACTTCCTCACGATTGACGTCCCGCGTTTGGAAAAAGTCCGCGAAGCTTGGCTCGATGCCCCCGATCCCGAGTGCCATGGGCGAACGCCGCGTTCGATCATCGACCGCGAACGCGCCCGGCTGCCCGAGGGCATGTCCGGCCACGACGCGATGATTGACCCCGACTGTCCCTGCTGCCAAATGATCGGCGAAGGGTCCGGGCCGTGGTTTTGGAATCTCGACGGCAGCGGCATGGATGACGAATTCGCGTTCGACCTCTACCGCCGCACGCGCGAGGAGTGGGACGAAGAACAACGCGGCTGGGAGGAACACCGCCGGCGTTTTGACGCCGAGTGGTCCGAACGCGAGCGTCTGGGCGTGACGGATTCCAGATCCCGTGAGGACGGTTCCCCGGCCATCTGGTCGCGCAGCTTCAGCGTGGCAGAGACCGCCCTTGTGCCGCTGGGAATCCGCGTGTTTGGCGTGGGCTGTCACCTCGCCGAACTCATCGTCGGCCTGCGCGGCGGAGCCGAGCGCGAAGCCACTCCCCCAGAAACGCAACGGTTCATCGATCAACTCAACCGCGACTTCGGCAACCTCCGCGAGCTCCTGCAAAGCTCCGATTCGTCTCTTACCGAAGCGCTGATCGACCCGGTCGTCGACCGCTTCGCCGAAACGCTCGCTGCTGTCGCGATGGCCCGTCCGGATCTTGCTCCGCAATGCGAGTCTCTCACGAATGATTTCTGCAAGTTCCTGGACCCTCCGCCCCCGGAGCCGACCTGGGATTCCCGTGGTACCGAGGTTCCGTTTTGAGATGAGTACTCTAGCGGCGAAACCCGTCTCCATCATCCGAGACCGGCAAGACGGACTTGTCCATCACCTGTCCCCGCCCGAGTCCAAGATCGCTTTATTTCGCTCGCTCTTTCGCGGACGAGACGATGTCTATCCTCGCCGCTTCGAGAGTCGCAAGACCGGCAAGTCCGGATATCAACCCGCTTGTGGCAACGAGTGGGCACCGGGCTTGTGCGAGAAGCCCAGGATCCGATGCGCCGCATGTTCGAATCAGCACTTTCTGCCCGTCACGGACGAAGTTGTTCGCTGGCATCTTTCCGGCCACGATGACTCCGGGCGGGACTTCGTCATGGGCGTTTACCCATTGCTGCGGGATGAAACCTGCTTCTTCCTCGCGGCCGATCTGGACAAGGCGCAGTGGCAGGAGGACGCCCAAGCCATCCTGGAGACGTGTCGCCGGCTGGATCTGGCGGCGGCCCTAGAGCGATCCCGCTCCGGCAATGGGGGACACATCTGGCTGTTCTTCGAGCAGGCGATCCCGGCGACGCTGGCGCGCAAGCTCGGCGCGCACCTGCTGACCGAAACGATGGAACTCCGGCCGGGCATCGGGCTCGATTCCTATGACCGTTTCTTCCCCAATCAAGACACACTTCCCCAAGGCGGCTTTGGCAACTTGATCGCGCTGCCGCTCCAGAAGCGACCGCGGGAGCTTGGCAATAGCGTCTTCGTTGATGACCGTCAGCTTCCTCATGCCGACCAGTGGGCGCTGCTGTCGAGCATTCGCAAGATCGATCGGGCCACCGTCGAGCGAATCGTTTCCGATGCGGAAAAGAGGGGCCGTGTTGTGGGCGTGCGACTTGCTCCCGCGGACGAGGACGCCGCCGCGCCGTGGGCCTCGCCTCCCTCGCGACGCCGGAGAGAACCTACGCTCGCCGGACCGATGCCCGAAAAGCTCGAGCTCTTTCTCGGCGATCAGATCTACATCGCCAAGGATCCACTGCCACCCGGTCTGTACAATCGCCTTGCCCGTCTGGCGGCATTTCAGAATCCCGAGTTCTACAGGGCGCAGGCGATGCGCCTGCCGACCTACGACAAGCCGCGCATCATCGCCTGTGCCGAGGACCTTCCGCGGCACATCGGTTTGCCACGCGGTTGCCTGGACGAGGTCCAAGAGCTGTTGTCGGACCTGCGCGTCGACGTCGTGATGCGGGACGAACGCAACGCCGGCAAGCCTCTGGACGTGGAATTCCGGGGCGAGTTGCACGCCGAGCAAGCGATGGCCGCCCGCGACCTGTTGGCTCACGACATCGGCGTTTTGTCCGCCACGACCGCCTTTGGAAAGACCGTCGTCGCCGCATGGCTGATCGCCAAGCGCGGCGTCAATACGCTCGTTCTCGTGCATCGCCGGCAATTGCAGGAACAATGGGTGGATCGATTATCGGTGTTTCTGGGGCTGCCTCCGAAGGTCATCGGCCGAATCGGGGGCGGGCGAAAGCGGCCGACCGGCTCGCTGGACGTGGCGATCATCCAAAGCCTGGTGCGAAAGGGCGTGGTAAGTGACTTGGTGGGAGACTACGGACATCTCATCGTTGACGAATGCCACCACCTGTCCGCTCAAAGTTTCGAGCAGGTCGTCCGCCGGGCAAAGGCGAAGTTCGTCACGGGCCTGTCCGCGACCGTCACCCGCAAGGATGGCCACCATCCGATCGTCTTCATGCAGTGCGGGCCCGTGCGTCATCGCGTCGATGCCAAGGCCCAGGCGGCCGCGCGTCCGTTCACGCACGCCGTGTATGTCCGTCCCACGGGGTTTCGCCCGTCTGGAGCTCTTGCCGAGGATGTGCGAATTCAGTTTCAAGAACTGTACTCGGAGCTGATCGCGGATCAAGCCCGCAATCAACTCATCTGCGACGACGTGCTGGAGGCCGTTCACGATGGTCGCTCGCCGCTGGTATTGACCGAACGCAACGAGCATCTCGATTGCCTGGCCGAGCGATTGTCGACCGGCATCCAGCATCTGATTGTTCTTCGCGGGGGTATGGGGAGGAAGGAATTGGACGCAGTCATCACCCGTCTCGCGGCCATCCCCGAGAACGAGCCGCGGGTTCTGCTCGCGACCGGACGACTCATCGGCGAAGGGTTCGACGACGCGCGGCTGGACACCTTGTTCCTGACGCTGCCGGTGTCCTGGCACGGCACGATCGCACAATACGCGGGCCGATTGCACCGCCTCCACGTCCGGAAACGTGAGGTGCGCGTGATGGACTATGCCGATCTGAACGTGCCCATGCTGGCTCGTATGTTCGATCGACGCTGCCGCGGCTACGAGGCCGTGGGGTACACGATTCTGCTCCCCGCCAGTGCCGTGCCGGGATGGCCCGCGGAAGTTCCGCTGCCCGTCGATCCGCAGTGGAAAACGGACTACGCGGCCAGTGTCCGCCGGCTCGTGCGCGACGGGGTCGACTTGCCGCTGGCGAACCTGTTTGTCCACGTGGCACGCCAGGTTGCTCCAACGGACGAGGGAGTGAGTCGGGCGCGCAGCGCGACCGAGTCGTTCCTGTACCGTCGCCTGGAGACCTTGCCGGACACCGCGGGCCGATTTCACCTGAACGCCGAGTTGCCGATTGCGTTCGATGGCAGCGGCCGAATGGAAGTGGACCTGCTCTGTGCCGATGCACGCGTGACTATCGAGCTGGACGGGGCACAACATCTGGACGGGGAGGAGGCCTATCGCCGCGATCGGCGAAAGGACCTGCTCTTGCAGGAACACGGCTACTTCGTGCTACGGTTCCTCGCCGCGGACGGGGGTCGGCGCCTCGACACCGTACTCGATACGATCCTACGCACGCTGTCGCACCACCGGCGCGATTGACGATCTTGGGGGGCCGTCTGGCCGTCGTGTTTTGCGACGTCGGCCTGGTCGAGCGGTTGAACACGTCGAAGTTTGAACCAGGTCGCCGAAAGGACGACCGTCATGAATCACGCAGTCCTGCCCCGTACGGTTGCCGGCAAGATGTTGAACCCCGTCGGGCGGATGACTTACCTTGGATCAGCCTGCGTGGCCATGCTGCTTGGCCTGCTCTCGCTTGACGCACAAGCGGACACGCCCCTCAACGAACGCCTCGGCGTGGCCCACGTCAACGGGACGTATCATCTCACGAACGACGACTTTCTGAACGAGGGTGCCGATCAGGTCCTCAAGCTCGGCTCGAGAGTGATCAAAGTGTACCTCACTTGGGAAGGCGATTGGGCCGTTCGCGGTGCATTCGATCCCAAGATCGATCCGGCCGACTCGGCTCTGGACAACATGACCCGGTGGCTGAACGCACGCCAAAGGGGCGTCGAACACGCACGGGCGGAGTTGAGAGCCGACGGCGTTCACGTTTGGCATGCGGTTGAGGTCAACCTCGTGCTGCCTTCGTTCCAGCAACACCGACCCGGCGTGATCGACCGGGTCATCCCACGAGTTCGACCCGACCTCGTCTCGTATGGGGATGTCCTTTCATCCTCTACTGGCAGGTCTACTGCAACGAGGCCGTACATCAGCCCGTGAAGTCCAACTCGGATGTTCGCGGGTTCTGGCTCCTGCGCCCCGACGGCACGAAAGCGATCGCCTGGTCAATCCTCGAGAATGCGCTGCGACCGTGAGGTTACGTCCTCAAACTTGATGGAATGTTCCGCTCCTTTGAGCGAGGGCTTCGAGCATCGGTTCCCATCATCTAAGGAAACGGTCCCAAAAGCATTGGACAACGTCTCGGCCGCCTTTATCCTGGGAGGGGTGCACACCGGCTGGGGAGGAACCCTGACGTTCAGATGCCCCGTGAGTCACCAATCTTGGGAGAGCACCGATGGATCATCCGACCCGACGAGAATTCTTGCAGACGACGGCCGTCACGTTGACCGCCGCCGGAATGGCATCACCGTTGCCGGCCGCGCCCTCGAGTCGAGAGCCCTGGTACAAGCACGCTTTTCGACGCGCGGTCATCGACATGCACATCCCTGATTGGGACCCAAGATTCCTCTCGAAGTTCGATCCGGCCGAGTACGCCAAGATGCTCGTCCGCTCTCGTTCCCAATCGATCGTCTGCTACTGCCAGTCGCACGTGGGTCTCTTCAACTATCCGACGAAGGTCGGCAAGCAGCATTCCGCCTTCCAAGGACGGAACATGCTCGGTGAGATGATCGAGCAGTGTCATCGGCAGGGAATCGCGGTGCAGATCTACACAAGCCTGATCTTCGATCGCTGGTGTGCCGATCAGCATTCCGACTGGAGAATTCGAACGCCGGACGGCCGGCCCCAAGGCGAAGGAGGACGGCATGGCGTCTTGTGCGTCAACTCTCCCTATCGCGAATATGTTCGGTCATTCGTGCGCGAGATCTGCCAGAACTTCGAGTTCGACGGCATCCGGTTCGACATGACGTTCTGGCCGGCGCTCTGCTTCTGCGCGTACTGCAAGAAGCGCTTCGCGAACGAGGTGGGTGGCGACATTCCGCAGACGGTCGACTGGCTGGATTCCCGTTGGGTCGCGTTTCAGCGGGCTCGGGAACGCTGGCTCGTGGAGTTTGCGGCCATCGCCACGTCGACCGTCCGGAAACTCTCTCCGAAGGCGTCCGTCGAGCATCAATCGTCGACGTTCCCCTCTTCGTGGGTCCAAGGGGTCACTGCGCCTCTCGCCGCGCAGAACGATTTTCTTCAAGGGGACTTCTACGGCACCAAACTCCAAGGTTCGTTCGTGCGCAAGCTGCTCGAGGATCTGACGCCGAATCGGCCGTTCGGCTACGAAACGAGCTTTTCGCTCAACCTGCAAGATCACACAGCGATGAAGTCCGAGGCGCTCCTCGAGGCGAAAGCCGCCGCGGCCATCGCCGATCAAGCGGCGTTCATCTTCATCGATGCGATCGATCCCATCGGAACGGTCAATCCACGAGCCCACGAGCGAATGGGTAG
>JBIOJM010000120.1:0-26468 GCA_044450785.1 Isosphaerales bacterium | reverse complement strand
GCGGAGAGGCCCGCCGCCAGGGCGAAGGGGACGGTCAGGCCGTCGGCCATCCCGATCACGATATCCCGGACGACCTCCGTGCCAGTGAAGTGGTGCTCAATGTGGGGTGTCTGCGGCAATGCCGTTACCTCCGAGGTTCCGTGTCGACGGTCCTGATCCGATCTTGAATCCGGTCATGCAGTCCTTGGGCGATCCGACGGCGTGTCGCCGGGGGATCTGGGACGCAGCAGGCCAGGCCTGTTACAAGCGTGGTCGAACGAGGGCCTGGTTCGCAACCCCAGGGTTTTCGACTTTTCCAGCGACCGCCTGGTCCGCGCCCGGCGTTTTTTTGAGACTTCTCGCTGACGACCACCAGCAAACCCGGCACTCGCCGGTCCAAGTCCGCTACGAGAGTCTTCCCACATACCAACCCGAAGCGTGAGCGAGGGCGCTGGCGTCGCGCCGCAAGAGACTTGCGGCATCCCTCGCTGACGCTTCGGGTTAGTGTAGGCCTTTCCCCTCGACCGGGTGGTGATGAGCGAGAAGTGTTTTTTTTCATCGGCAACGGGGAACTCGTTGAGCCTCGCGTCCCGCCGCGATAGACTCTCAATCATGAACAGAGGGTGAGGAGTGAAGGAAGGTCACGATCATTGAGGAACGGGACACCGTACCGGCCTTCATCCGCACTCAACGTGGAATCGATCCCGGACGACCCCCTTTGCCCTGGTTGAGGACGCCGATGCGGACCTGGAAAGAAACCTGCTTCACCCTCGTTGGATTGGTCGTGATCGCCGTGGAGTCGGGGTCTACCCGAGCAGCCGGTCCGGACACGAGCTCGAGTGCCGGGCCATACCGGCCGGACCCGGCGTCGGTGCAACGGTTCGGGCCGGGTTATCGGTACCCGCAAGCCGGCTGGATCGTCTTGCACATCGAGGGGGAGCCTTACGAGCGAGGTTACCAGCACGGCCGGTTGATGGCGGCCGAGATCGCCCATTTGGTCCCCGAGCTGGCCAGGTATCGCAGCAGCCGCGCGCCGTCCGACGCCTGGCATGACCTGCGGCTGATCGCCAATGCGCTTTTCTTGCGGCGGTTCGACGCGGAGTATCTCGAGGAGATGAAGGGGATTGCCGACGGGGCAGCGGCGGCCGGCGCCAAATTCGACGGCCGGCCGATCGATCTGCTCGACGTGGTCACGATCAACGCCGACGTCGAGACCAACTTCCTGGAAGACGCCCTCGACGCCACGGCGACCGGCCTGGAAGGCCACCGGTTCCGCGAGCCCGCCGAGCAGGCGCCGACGCGTCACAGGGAATCGCATTGCAGCGCGTTCGCGGCCACAGGGCCCGCCACCGCCGACGGCCAGATCGTCATCGGCCACATCACCATGTGGAACCTCTTTCACGCTTACCACTACAACGTCTGGCTGGACATCAAGCCGGCCCGCGGCCATCGCGTGCTCATGCAGACATACCCCGCCGGCATCATGAGCGGCCTGGATTATTACATCAATGATCGGGGGATCGTGGTCTGTGAGACGACGCTTGCGCAGACCAAGTTCGACGAGGCCGGCATCCCGTTGGTCGACCGCATCCGGCGTGCCCTTCAGTATGCCGACACGATCGACGGGGTCGTCCAGGTCCTACGGCAAGGCAACAACGGGCTGTATACCAACGAGTGGCTGCTGGCTGACACCAAGACCAATGAGGTCGCGATGTTCGAGCTGGGCACGCATCAGAGCCGATTGTGGAAGAGCAGCAAGAAAGAGTGGTTCGGGGGGACGCCCGGGTTCTACTGGGGCTGCAACAACGCCAAAGACCTGCGGGTGAGGCTCGAGACGGTGCCGGCGCTGGACGGTCGGCCGGCCAACGTCGTGTTCCACTCCTCCGACCGCGACCGGACGTGGCTCAAGCTCTTCGACCGCAAGAACAAGGCGATCGACATCGATTTCGGCTTCCTGGCCTTCACCACCCCGCCCCTTGCGGCCTCTCATTCCCTGGACGCAAAATTCACGACCACCGCGATGGTCCGCGAGCTGACCACCTTTGCGAAGTTCGGCCCTCCCCTGGGCCACACCTGGGAGCCGACCGACGTCGACCGCCGGCGGTTCACGGACATCCGCCCGCTCGTCGGCAACGACTGGACAATTCTGCGCGTCGACCCGCCGGCCGCCGATTCAGCCGGCACCGGAAGGCCGGTCGACCTGGCGCGGATGAATCCCGAGAGCGATCGTGATATCGAGCACGTACACGCCCCCGTCTGGCACGGCACGATCCTGCCCGAGACCGACGCCGATGTCTGGCTCGCATCCGCGTTCGCCGATTATGAACGGATCGTCGCCCACGAAAAGGCCATCAAGGCGCGCGTCCACGACGGAAAACTCGACATCCGCGACCGCGAGTGGCTGGCAGTGGACTTGTTCGCGCCGGCTTCGCGTTATCTCACGGCGGTCGCCCGGCGGGGAGGAAAGGACATCGCGCTCGCGGAGACCCGCGCCGATCTCCGCGCCGACGAATGGTACGAGATCGCCTCGGGAAAGGGCGTGCTGGTCCTGGCGGAACTGCGCGCGCTGATGGGAGACAAGCGGTTCGAGACGTTCATGGATGAGTTCGGCCGCACCCATGCCGGCCGCTCCGTTGCGGGCGCCGCCTTCTTCGAGGCGGCCGAGAAGGCTCATGGCAAGCCGCTCGTGGACCTCAAGGATGCCTGGTTAAGCGGCGAGGCCCTGTCCAGGCTGAGCTCGGACACTCGGGCTCGCAAAACGTCGGGACGTTTCTGGTCGGTCGATTCGTTCGAGCGACAGCTCGACAAGACGTTGATCGTGTTCGGAACGCTTGCCGAGGCCGATTCTCAGCACGA
This sequence comes from Isosphaerales bacterium, assembly GCA_044450785.1. GTDB lineage: Bacteria > Planctomycetota > Planctomycetia > Isosphaerales > Isosphaeraceae > JBIOJM01. The sequence goes on along the minus strand of JBIOJM010000120.1, from coordinate 23,633 downwards.
GGCTGCCCTGGCCTTGCGGCGGAAGCTGGCCAGCCGCTGGGCCAATATCGCCGTGCCCTTGAAGGCCGACATCGACGTCACCGTCAGCATGCTGAAGGATGCCCATATCCTGCTGGTCGGCCGGCCGGCGACCAACCGCCTTACCGCTCGGCTGGTCGAGGCCCTGCCGCTTCGTTTCGGTTCGACTTCATTTACCGTGGCGGGTGAGACCTACGCCCATCCCCACACGGCGGTCGTCGCGGCCGGGCCGAGCCCGTTGGCGGCCGACCGCTCCGTCGTCGTTTTCGCCGGCTTGAGCGCCGAGGGGACCTGGCAGTGCGCCCGCCGCTTCCCCGATCACGGCGACGCGACCGCCGAAGTCATGCTCATGGAGGCGGGGACGCCGATTCGCCGGCTTGCCGTTCCCTCCTCAGGTGCCGGGCCCGGCATCGTAAAATCTCGATGATGTCTGAACCGAGCATTGCTGTTCGAGACGGCCCCGCTTCCACTCAGGGTTTCGCTTCTTGCTGCCCTTTCTCCATCGCCTTGAATAGCGTGCTTTCCTCCATGAGTTTGCGTCGCGCTGTCTTGATCGCACTGAAGGCCGCCGCGTGGTCCCCCTTGAACTGCTCCTTGATCGTCTTGGTCCCGAGCTGCTCGAGACAGTAGAGGAAGTAGTCGATGATCTCGCGGTCGCCGTAAACCTTGGGATTGATGCCGACAAGCGCTTTCCAGTAGATTGGTGCGGCGTAACCATAAGCGCCAAGGTCGAGCGCAATATCGGCGTACTTGATCACATCCTCAGCGGTCTTGGACTGGTCCTTGAACAGCTCCCTGGATTCCAGCCGACGGAAGGTCTCGTCTAACTCCACGCCGGTTGCCGCTCCGGCTGAATGCGGGAAGAGCGGGTCGCAGCCGTAGATGGCGCGGCTTTCCACAAGCCACGAGGCTTGGGCGTCCTCGATCGATTTCCCCTTCGTGACCGAAAGTGCGCGGCGGGTCTGGAATCTCTCGTAGCGCGCCCAGGCGGACTTGGGGCAATCCTTCAAAACCGCCTCGTAGATGTGGAGCGCCTCGGCGAACTTTCCCATGTCATGCAGTGCGATCCCCTTATTCATCCGGGCCGCGATGTCCTGCTGTAAGATCGCGATCCACTGGCGGGCGTCGGCAAGGAGCCGGCTTGGTCCGGATTTTTGCTCGTCGACGATCGAGGCGATGTCAGCGAGGCGCTGGGCCTTGTCGATCTCACCGTTCGCGATGTGCAGCGCGACTCGGGACGTCGAGACCAGCGGGTTCCCCGGTGCCATCTCCAGCATGGCCCTCCAGTAGTCGGGGCTCTGCTCGGTCCACTTCTCGACGTCGATCGGCGCTTTCAAGTCGATGGTGCTCAGCGTCTTTCCCAGGTTGCGAACCCCGAGGAACTTCGCGTCGGCCGCGTTGCCGGCGGCGGCAAGGAGCGGAATCGCCTGCTCGCGTGACCAGCGCTCGAGCAAGGCGAGCTTTTCGGCGGTCGAGGCGGCCTGGAGTCGGGAACGCATCGCCTCATCCGGCGACTCCAGCTTCGGGATGACGGACATCGTCTTGTCGGGGTGTCCACCGTTGACCTCGGCCACAAGCCGGAAGCAGACGTCGGCCACCTTTGCGCGCGGAGCGTTGGCGGGGTTCGCCACGGCGAGGATGGCCTTCCTTTCCTCATCTGAGAGCGCGGGCTTTCCTGCGATCTCGACATCAGCCGGGGCTTTCGGGTGCAGCGTGATCTGAACCACGATCGATCGTTTCGCCTTCTCGTCCTTGGACCGCGTCTCGGCGGCCGCGATGACCTGCTTGGTCCATTCGGCGACGGGCTTGAGGTCGAGGGAGAGTTGAGCGTTACTCATCTCCGTCATGAAGACGACGGAGAGGTTGACTGGTCCCTTGTCGGGGCGGGGCGGATCGTCGCCCCTGGCCGAACTCGCCAGGATTGGGAGTGCGCCGACCATCAGCCAGGTTGAGGTCGACCGAATCATGGCGAGAGCTCCGTACCGGTAGGAATTTACAATGCGCCCCGCACTGCCCCGCATTCTGGTCGCATTGGGCTGGTATGGGCAACACGTGCAGAAGAATCGACTGCGCTATTTGAAATCCGCACCGACCAGTGAAAGGGCGAATGGACGCACCGAGGAGGGTACGAGGCTGGTGGCAAAGCTGGCACGGGGCACGGCCTGGGAGGGCAGCATACCGATCAAGCACTCGGCCAGTGCGGCGCGATCACCGGTGTAGGCGACTCGCAGAGGCTGTCCGGAGAGGAGCCTGTCCAACACGAGTCTTGGCTTGGGCAAGCCCAATTCGAAAGCGCGATCCTCCCAGGCGCCGGCGTCTCGACGGGGATGCAATTGGGAGAGGCGAACGGGCTCGAGAACTTCCTTGGGGTTGAGCTGGTACAGGAAGGAGCCCAGCGCCATCGCATCGCGGTAGATGGCGAAGGGATGAAATCCGACCGACGCGAGGGCCGCGTCGTCGACAATCAAGCAGTGGGTGTAAAGCTGGTGACCACCACGGCCACTGTACTCGGGGGGTCCCGCGCAGGTGCGCGAGAGGGCGAACCGGCCGCTGGGCATAGAGTGGAAATTCACGCTCGTCCGGTTATTCGGATCCACGATCAGGGCGCCGTGCGAAGGCGCCCACCGCGCCAGGGTCTGGGCGTCGGTCTCGTCCACGCCCCTGGACCGGGAAACCAGATGATAGCCCCCCCGCCCTCGGCGCACCAGCGACGTGAAAACCGCCTGTTCGGCCCACACACCCAGTCTCCGAATTCGTCGATCACTTCGCGATGAGCTTCGAGCTGCGTCTCTTGGCTTAGCCGAGCTCTTTGACCATCCAGGCGAACGGTTCGACCACTCCCCTGGGCTCAATCCGCAAGGGAATGAGCATTTCCTGACCGCTGCGGTCGACAAGACGCCCCGTCGAACCAGCGACGCCCGAGAAGTAAAACCTGAATCGCTCCAGCCGCGCCTGGCACTGGCCGTAAAGCTCGGCCACATTGGCTCTCGCAAATGCCTCAGGATCGCGGATCCACTCATCGCAGAGGTCGGTCTTGGTAAAGACGATGGCCACCGGAACGTCGATCTTGCGGTTCCTCTTGCGGGGCTTGAGAGTGTCGAGATAGCTGACGAGCTGCATCGCGAACAGCTCCTGCCCCTGGCCCGCCGCAACGACATCAATCACATCAACCAGGACCACCAGTCCCGCGCACCGGCCAATCAGCGCGCGGATGGTCTTGTCAGACCCTGGGTCCTCCAGCTCGACCATTACGGCTTCGCCGGCGACGTCGGGGGTAACGATGTCGTAGAGGTTCTTGCTCTTTCCGGCGCGGACTTCGCAATGCACCCATTGCCAACGGTCGGGCTCGACCGGAGTCTTCGCCGGGAACCTCTGTCGCTCCAGCGCCAGGATAAGGTTGCGGTGGAGGGTCAGTGTGAACGGGCTTTGCGCGACGCCCCGCAGTCCGCCCACGCCGCGCGCGAGCAGGTCCAAGAGCATGCCGATATAGACCGTCTTGCCGACTCCGCTCGGCCCCAGCACCCCCACGAACCGAGGAGGCTGGGGGCGGGCTCGGATCGATTCGATCACCTTCGCGGGCAGGAAGCAAGTATTGCACGCTTGACTCTCGTAAGCCTGTTCGCCGCACAGCGGACAAGGCAGGTAGCCGAGGATCGGTTTGAATTGATTCGCGTAGGAGTACGTCATGGTTGGTCTGGCCCTTCTTTGCAGAACCTGGGCTCCCTGAGGCCGTCGAGGTCATTGCCCGCCCGAGCGTGCCTGGCCCGTTCCGGCCTCACGCATGTCATGGCGCTTGACCGATCTCGGGGAGAGGCCGTAGCTGTTCGGCCGACACGGCACACCGGAACCCGATGTTGTCGCGACGGGCGAGCTCTCCTTGTCCGGTGATGAACTGACAGGTGGCTTCGGTGGGGAAGTAGGTGTTGTAGGCGCCGCCGACAATCCGGCGCATGGGTTTCCAGGGGATGAAGGTTTGATCCGTATCGCAGGGGATGACCTCCAGAGGATCGTCGAGCCATTCCCAGACGTTTCCGGTCATCTGGAAAATGCCGTTGGGTGTGGTACCGTTGGGAAAGGCGCTGACCGGCACCGTTCCGCCGATCTGAGCGGGCGCGAGGTTCGTCCGCTCGGGGTCGAACAGGTCACCCCAGGGATAGCGGTTGCAATCACCGCCTGAAAGCTGTTCGGGCCAGCCCCCGGCCTTTTGCCATTCCGGGGCGGTGGGGAGCCGCTTGCCGACCCAGCGTGCATAAGCCATCGCTTCGTACCAGCAGATGCCTACTACGGGATGTTCGGCCTGTCGGGATGGGAACGTGCGATTCTCCCAGTCCCGAGGACCGGGCTGCCCGGTCCGGTCGGTGAAGCGAACGACGCTTGGCCAGACTTCGGACGGCCAGATCTCGAGCGTGTCGTAACCACCGGCCTGGATGAACTTCTGGAACTGCCGGTTCGTGACTGCATAACGGTCCAGGAAGAAGGCAGGGATTTCGACGTTCTGGCAAGTGCCGTCCGAATGCACGACGGAGACGCTGCCGACCGGGACGAGCGCCATCTGCTTTCGAAGGATCTCCCACGCCGCGCGTGCGTCGGATTCAACGATCTCGTGGACGGCTTCGTTCATGAGCACGAATGCAAAGCGGTCCTCGCCGATCAAGCGATTGGCCATTTCGTGGATCTCATCCCGCGATCGCGGCCGGAGCGAGCTCAGTGCCTTGGCGTGCTGGCTCCGCCCGGGCGTCCGGGGCGGCGTTACGCCGCCGGCAGGCATTGCCTGCCGGCGCGGTCGCCGGGGCGACATCCAACCGAAGAGTCGGGTTGTCCAGCCCGGGGAAGACGAGTTACTGAGGCCAGGCAGGGTCGGGCCGACACCCGGGGGAGGAGTCACGGTCACACGAACCGTGAATTGGGACGATGGGACCTGATCCCGCGTGCCGACACCGGAAGGAACGTTCTGGAGTTTCACGGCATTGGCCTTTCTACCTTCTCAACGCGCAGCGCGGCGTCCCTGAGCGCTCTGCCGCACGTCGCTGCAAAGGGTTTGGAATTGTCGGAGAATCGCTCGCGCGACCGGATTGCACGGGTCTGAATCGGTCCCGGCTGAACGGATCGGGATCGAAGCGGCGGTGTGAGGCAGACCGGTTGAGGCCGTCGTCTGGGGGTTCTGTCCCAGGGAATGATGCGCCGGATTTGCTTGCGGCGCGCTCATGGAGTCGATACGCTCTTGCTCGACCCGTTCCCAGGCCTCGGCCAGCAAGCGGCGATCATCCTCGAGTTGGGACAGTGAGGCGTTCCAGTCGTGCTTCTCTCGCTCAGCCTGGTCCTGGAGCCGGCGCCGAGTTTCCTCGAGTTGGTCAGATTTCTTCTTGAAGGAGACCTCCAGTTCGGCGATATCCCGCAGAGGTGGCGTGGACGCCCGGCGCTCCCGCGCCAGCGTCTCGATCGAGCTCAACCGTTCCAGCACCAGTTCGCGCACCCACTCCAGGTCCTGGATCAACCAAGCGTAGGCCGAAGAATTCGGGCCCGAGCGGGGCCGAGTTTCAGGGTCCCGCGGCGAAGTCTCCGGCCTGCGACGATCGTTCATCATGGAAGCGTCCATCAATCGTTGGTGAGATCAGGGTCAGCGTAGCGCGAGACTTTTCGATTCCGGACCGACCTCGGACCCGGCGTACCGTGGTATGCCAACGAGGCGAGGTCGCTCCCTGTCTTCATCGCGGGCCGGTTCGACTCCATAATCGTGACAACCGGCCCGTGAGGCTTCTCTGCCGACGATCCTCCTCTTCGCGCTGGTGAATCTCCAGCAAATGCTGGCGCAAGGCCCGGACTCTGAGGTCCGGTTCCATGTCCCGGACGTGGCATTCAGGCTGCTTGACGGACAGCGTTGCCTCGGGTTGGACCAGTGAGGCCTCTGAGAGCCTGGTCCGCAGCTCGGCAACGGTTGTCTCGTACTCGAGCCGCTCACGCCTTCGTTCGTCGTGGACCTGCTCGAGCTGGCGCGCTCGCTCGTCACGCTCGTTCTGGACTTCGCCCAATCGTGAGTGGAGGGCGTTCGAGTTTTCGGCGGCAGTTCGCTCCACGATGTCCTGCCGCGCGCGGAGCCGCAGATTCTCTTCTTGAAGAGCTTTGACCACTTGGACGTCGGGACCAGAACCGGGGTCGGCCTGGCCGTCGTCGTCCCCCAAGGCCGGAGGAGAAGCCTGAGCCTGTGCCAGCCTGGCCTGGAGCCGGGCGATCTCTTTTTCATAGACCTGTCGCTGAACTTCCCAGCCGCGGCGATGCTGCTCGGACTTCGTCCGCAACTCCTCAGCTTCCCGCTGCTGGTCTCCGAGTCGTGCCTGGAGCCTGCGAAGCGCGTCTTCGTCCTGTCCCTCCACCCGCTGCTCCAGCTCGGCCACCCATTCTGTCAGTTGCTCCCACTCGGACCGGTTGGCCGCTTTGGCTTCCTCGAGCAAGCTAAGCTGGTCCAGCAACAGCGCGACCGTCTCCTCGCGATTCGCCAGCTCGCACCTCAGCCGCTCGACTTCCCCTTGGGAAGCTGCGGCGCTCGCGCTGGCGGACGACGGCATCACTTCGTCCTCGGCCGAGGCAACACCCGTAGACACCGTTTCCCATGAGCTGTCGCCGCGCAACTGCAGCTCCTGCTCCAGCCGCGCCACCTCCTCATGCAACAACGCGATCGTCTCCAGATACTCGGGGATGGAATATCGGTCTCCGCCTGCGACCGTTTCGTCAATGGCGAAGGAATCGCTTCGACGGGTTGGATGCATCGATCTGCTCCTCGGAACGGGGCGGCTCCCCGATTCGGCAAGGCAATGGTGCTTTCAGGGATTATTTTTTAATCAGTAAATGGTTGACGGTGGCGGCGAGGTCTGATTCGCTCAAAGGGCGGTGCATCACGCCGTCGAGTCCCATCGCGTCGAGGCGGGTCAGTTCACTTTCCTCGTCGATGTTCAGGATCCCGACGTACCGGGTCCCGTTGGCATGTTGTTGCTTGCAGGCGCGGAAGAACCCCTCCTGTTCGGGGCGATCCATGGCCAGGATCACGAGCTGGAAGGGCTGGCGGCGAAGCAGGAGCTGCGCGGCGATCCGGTCCTGGACGATCTTCAGTTGGTGATTGCTTCCTTCGGGGCCGAGCATGTGGCGGATCAGGCGGATGGTGTCCGGATCGTCTTCGAGCACGAGGATGGAGCTCGACGAGGTCGGCGCCCGCCGCTCGACCAGCCCGGCCATTTCCAGGCCTCGTGCGATGGCCACGACCTCGGCCAGGTCCAGCCCCGACTGTTGTGCCACCTCGCCCAGGCTACGGCTGCCGTCCAGCAGGGCATGGATCTTGATCGCGGTGGGGGCCAGGCCGGCGCGATCGGGGTTTCCGCCCCGCGGGTTCTGGCGCGCACAGATGAGGTTTTCCCATTCCCGGGCATCGGCCAGGGGGTCGCAAGCGCGCAGTCCTTCGACGACCAGCGCCGGCACGCTGATCTGCAAGGGGAAGGCCTGAAACATCGGCGGCAGCGTCGTGACTGGCTCGAATGCGAACTTGCCCGGTTCACCGGCCATGGCACGGTAGGTCAATATCGACGCCTGGAAACGCAGCAAGGCACGGATTCTCCTGGGGTCCGAGAGACTGCGCTCCAGCAGCTTGACCAGTCCCGCCATCGACGCATCCTGCTGCTCGCCGAGGGTGAGCGCGAGTAGTGGCCCGAGGTCGGCAAGCTCGGCAGGAAGCCGGTCTTCCAACCGGTCCGGACCAGAGGTCGGCGAGTAAACAGCCTGGACCCGGCCGCCGGCCAGCGCCCAGCGGACCCGGTCGTTGCCGACTTCCAGGGTGAGCCTGCCTGCCTGCTGACTGTTGTTGAGGAAGTCGAGCAGTGCGCGGAGCGAGAACGGCCCGGTCATCCCCTCCAGGATCGGGTTATCGACCTCTCCGACCGCCTCGGGCATGGCGCAGCCCGTGCGTTGTGCCTGCACGACCATCGTGCCCATTTGCAGTGCATTGGCCACGCCGCTCTTGAGCAGCTCGGGTGTGAACGGTTTGGGGATCTGATCGACCACGTTGGGGTATTCGGTGTATTGCGCGAAGGCCCTGTTCCGCATGGCCGAGCTGATGACGACCGGGATAGTGGCCGTGGCCTCGGCTTCGAGCAGCCTCCGGCAAACGTCGACGCCGGTGGTTCCCGGCAACTGGTGGTCCAGGAGGATCAATTGGGGCTGCAGGGAGCGGGCCAGCTCCAGGCCCTGCTCGGCATTCACCGCGATGGCGACCTGGTAGCCGGCCTGGGAGAGGTGGCACTCGACCATTTTGCGGATCGTGTGGCTGTCGTCGATGATCAGAATCAGAGGTTTTTCCATCGCGTCTCCGCTCCGTTCGTTAGTCCCGAATCGTTGATCGCCTCACGCCCGATAGGACCTCCTCGACCGTCCGGGCGAACTTGCGGGGGTCGACCGGCTTGGAAAGTAACGCCTTCGCCCCCAGCTCGAGCACGCGCCGCCGGGTCTCCGCGTCGGCGAGCGTACTGGCCACAACCACGGGGATCGCCGCCAGGGGTGCTGAATGCTTCATCTCGGCGAGCAGGGCGAAGCCATCGAGCCTGGGCATCTCCAGGTCGGTGACCACGAGCCCATAACTCGAGCTGCGCAGCCGAAAGAGAGCCTCCATGCCATCGGAGACTTCGTGGACATCCAACCCCAGACCAACGAGCTGTCGCGCCATTCCCCGGCGTACGCTGATCGAGTCGTCCACCACCAGTACCGTCGCCCGCTCTCCTCGGAACTGTCGGCACGGTTCCTGGGGCGGTGACATGAGCGTAGGCAGATTTCCTGAGAATTCCTGGTGTTTCAACCATCGCTCCAGGCCCGCCGGATTGAGGGCGGAAATCAACTCCCCGTTGACAGAAAGACTGGTTCCCGAAACGAGGGGATGACCGGCCAAGAGCGCACCAAGCGGCTTGATGACCAGGTCTTCGGTCCCCTCGATCGAGTCCACGACCAAGCCGATCAACCGGCTCCCAGTACGGACTACCACAAGCTTAGGCCACGGAGGCGAGGCAGAGCGGCCGATTCCGAGCGTCTCAATGGCGAAAACCACCGGGATGGCCTGGTCGCGGAACAGGACAGTCGGGCCCGCGCGGGCCGGAGAAGCCGCGGTCAGCGTTCCCTCCGCTCTTGGCGAGCCCGAGCACGGGACGGCAGGCTCGAAGGGCTGGACGGATTCGATCTGCGAGGCCGGAACTGCGAAACCCTGGCCGGCGACTCGGACGATCAGGGCAGGCTCGAGGGCAAGCTGGGACGGGAGGTGGAGGGTGACGCGGGTTCCGCGCCCTGGCTGCGAGGTCAGGTCGATGGTGCCGCGCAGTTTGCTGACTTCGCGCGCGACCACGTCCATTCCCACTCCCCGGCCAGAGATCGCGTTGGCCTCGGACCTGGTAGAGAAACCTGGCTGAAAGATGAACGCGTGGAGCTGGTCGGGGGTGGGTGTTTCATCCGGGGCGAGCCAGCCCAGTCGCCGGGCCTTCTTCGCGATGGCCTCGCTGTCCAACCCTCGCCCGTCGTCCTCCACGGCGATTACGAGGGTGTTTCCCTCACGGCGCGCCTCGAGGGTGACGCGGCCCGTGGCGGGCTTGCGAGTCCGCACGCGGTCGGCGGGAGGTTCGATTCCGTGCGCCACCGCGTTGCGGACGACATGGAGAAGCGGCTCGAATGCCTTGTCCTGGATCGCCCGGTCCACGCCCGTCTCCTCGCCGAGCATGACGATCTCGACCTGCCGCTCTTCGACTCGCGCCGCATCATGCAGCACGCGCGCCAGACGGTGAAACAGTCCTCGGATCGGGACGATCCGGAGCGATTGGAATGAGTCCCAGAGCTGGTGTGAGAGACGGACCAAGGTATCTCCGCGGTCGGCCATGAAGCCAGCCGAGGCCTGGGCCCTTTCGGCCATGACCGTCATATCGTCCGCCTGTTCGGCCAGACGACAAAGCTGACCGGGCAAGTCCGACTGGGGGTCGACAGGCGTGGGGAGCGTCCGGCGCTCCCGCCCCAGACCGGCCTCATGCAGCCGCTCCATGCTGCCGAGCAGGCGGTTGCGGGACGCCCGCACGGTGGCCGCGAACGTCCTGATCGATTCCGCCTGCGACAGCCAGAACCGGCCCTGCGCAATCAGCTCTCCAGCCAGGTCCGTCAACTCGTCGAACCGCGCGGTCGGGACGCGGATCGGCCCTTCCGCTCCGGCACCCTGGGTCTCCGCGGCGGTCTCACCAGTCACCAGGCCCGGGACTGTCCCTTCACCGGCGGAACAGACCTGCAAGGCTGTCAGGTTGGTCGCGCCCGCGCCTCGGCGCAGCAGCCCGATCACTTCGTCCAGGTAGCCGACGACTTGATGGAGCAGGTCGTTCAGGCCATCCGAGACTCGGCCGGACGCCTGCTCGAGCCGTTCCTCCAGTTCGTGAATGAGTGCGGCCAGCTCGCTCAAGCCCACGCTTCCCGCTGCTCCTTTGAGGGTATGGAAGCACCGAGCCAGCTCATTGATCGCCCCGCGATGATCGCTGTGACGGCTCAGCCCCACGACGAGGTCCTCAATTCGCTCGAACAACTCGGTGGCATCGACTAGGAAGGCTTCCCTCATCTCATCGTCGAGATCGAAGTGCGAGGGCAAGGCAGGAATCTGGGGATCTGGCTCCGGGGAGGTTGGAATCCGATCTTCTCCACGATCATCGCAGCCGGTGATGAGCCTGAGCAACGTCTGGGCGTCGATCGCGGGTGGCTCGGTCTGCTCAGGGAAGCACTGCTCATCGCAGGAGGCCGGTTCGCCGGCGAGCTCACTCACACGGCTGGTCGGATCAACCAGGGCGAGATAGTCGCTCCAGCGCTCGTCGGACTGATGGAGGACCGAGAGGGCGGTTCCCAGTGGGTCGCCGCTCTGAGCCGGCTGGTCGCGGGCCAGGAGCGTCATCGCTCTGGAGCAGAAGGAAGCCAGATCGGCTGCGGCCTCTTCCTGGCCCGGTTCGGACTGTAGGCATTCCCACACCTCGCTCAGAAGAGCGACCCGGCGCAAGGCCTGTCCCTCGGCTCCGCGGTCACAGGCTTCGGCCGCTTCGGCAAGGGCATTCAGCCGTTCACGGATGGCGTCAAGATCCGGTTTGGGCACCAGCCGCGTGGTTTGAGCCATCGAGGCGTTCTGCCAGTCCTGGGCAAGCGTTTCCAGCGGATCGGCCTGCGCAGAGACTGTCGATGAGGGTTTCATTGCGAACGCTCGCAACCTGCTCGTTCACGCCTTTGATCGCGCCCGACCGAGGAAGACTCGCGAGACGGCAGGGCTGGCGGGGACGACGTCGTGTGGGCACCATCCACCATCGACAAGAGGGGATCACTCGCAGGAATGATCGAGGCCGGGCCGGCCGCCGTCGGTGCAGGTGAAGGTGCGGCCAGGCGCTGCCACGGGTCGCACGACTGCCGAAGCGCCTTGATGAACGCGCGGGCCTGCGTCGTCCGTTCTTGAGTTTGACTGGTGACGTTCGAGACCTTCTGCATGGCCCGCACCAGTTCCCGAGTCGAAAGAACTTGGTCGTTGGTCGAGCGAGAGATGCCCTCGACGAGCCTGGCCGATTGTTCGGCAACCTGGCTGATTCGCTCCAGCGAGGAGCCGGCTTGGTGGACCCGTTGCGACTCACGCTGCATATCGGCATGTTCTTCGCTCAGGGCGCGGATGCTCTCCTGGGTGTCGGCCTGGATGGCCTCGACGATGGTGCCGATCTCACGGGTGGCCGCGGCAGTCCGTTCAGCCAGTTTGCGGATCTCCTCGGCGACGACCGCGAAGCCTCGGCCATGTTCGCCGGCGCGGATGGACTCGATTGTGGCGTTGAGGGCGAGCATGTCGGTGCGGCTGGAAATACCCCGGATCAAGTCCACGGTGACGACGATTTCGGTTGATCGGTCCTCAAGGCGGCGGACCTTGCGTCCGTTGGCCTCGATCCGGGCGAGGAGCCGGTCTATCCCCTCGATGACGTTGTGCACTTGTTCGAGCCCCTGGCGCGCCTCCTGGCGCGCCCGCTCGCAGGCGTCCGCCGCCTCCCCCGCATTGTGGGAAATGCGGTCGATTCGGTCAGACAGAGACTCGACGCTGGTGGCGGTCCTGGAGACGGCCTCCGATTGGTCTGCGGCCCCGGAGGCGACACGTTCGTTTGTCTCTTCCAAGGCCGACAGGTCCCGGTTGATCTGGGCAGCCGAACGGCGGAACTCGTCCAGAAGAACCGCGAGTGAATTGGTCGTCCCATTGCCGCTGGCCCCCGGTCTCTCCAGGCACTCGCCGGATCCTCCCGGCCCTTTCATCGCTGCCCAGAATTGGCGCGCCAACCGCTGGGTATCATCGTGCTCGGCCCGAGTCCGTCTCGCGTGGTCGAGTCCGTCTCGCAGATGAGCGATCCAGGCGTCGAAGACCTCCGATCCGAGAAAAGATGGAGACGGGGCCACGCCCTGCGCGCTCGCCCCAAACTCGCGATCGCACTCGTCATTTCGCAGAGCGGCCAGGCAGGCCGTCGCGTTGCCGAGCAATTGCCCGGCGGCTAGCCAGGCACCAATACCTCCCACGGCCGCGCCAGCCAGGAGCCCGAGAACCCATCCCAAGCGAGGCCCGAGACTCAGCACCAATCCCGCGGCCCCGGCCGCTCCGGCCGCTCCGATCACCATGCCCCGCGACACGATGCTTGGCTCCCACCGCATGATCGACTCCGACAGCGTTCTGTGTGTTTGGATCTACCCCGTCGTGCCGGTGCCGGCTTCCCTAATCTTTTCGCCCACCCGGACCGCGGAATCGAAACTGGGTTTGTTAATGAGTCCGTACCAGCGGGCAACGGCGGAGCGCAGTCCGCGCCAGGTCGCCGCGGCGTCGAGAATCGCGTAGCGCATCTCTGCGCGGAGGAGGGCCCCGATCAACACGGACCCGTGCTCGTCGAGCCGGGGTGGGTGAAACTCCGGACATTCCTTGCTGATCAACGTGCCTGCATGGTCGATTCTGAGGCCCCAGGCGTCATGGTCGGTTCTCAGGATCAGCACAACACACCGCGTCCTTTTCTCACGACCATCGTCCGCCACGGACGTTCCGGCCCGGGCTTCTGGCCGGGAGTTCGCTCCGCTCTCACGATCTGCCCCTGCACCAATCGCAGTGGGACCGATCGAGACAACGGGAACGACCTCCCGGTGATAGGGGCACAAACCGACCACTTGAGGCGGGCTCCAGACGAGGCGGACCAGGGATTCCGTCTCGAGGACCGCGGCCACGGATTCCACGGACACGGCCATCGGCCCTGCGTCACCGTGAAACAGGCAAAATGACTTCTCTTGTTCCATCGCGGCTCAGCTCCCCCTCGATCGGTCACCGCTCAACCGTTCGACTCGCCGACCTCACCGCTCGCCCCGTAGCTGTTTGACGCCGCTTCCTGGGACACCTTGAGGCGCTGATCGAGCAGTCGGGCAAGTGCATCCAGCCGCGTCAGTGAATCCAAGGGGAGGGACTTTGACTTGGTGCCTGCCTCAGGTCTCGGAGCAACGATCGGCGGCCGCGCTGGATCGCTCAGCGAATCTGGCCCAGCGATCTCCCCGGTGTTCCGAGTCCCTTCCCATCTCATCACAGGTTCGAGCTCCGTCCCTCCCAGGCTCACGCCGGGGCGCCGGGCACGAGATTGCGTTTGAGATCCACGTTCCATGCTCAATCGGGTCAAAGCGGCCGGCGCGGACTTCTCCTCCATCACCAGGCTCTCTTCCTGTTCGCGCTCTCGCAGACGAACGAGCGCGGTGTCGATCCAGAGAAGGATCTCCTCGCGGAAGTCGGCGATTGCCCGCGACTGGGAACCCAACACCTCGGCGTCATGACTCATAAGCTCACCCTCCCGGATTCCGGCATCGTTCACGAACGCATCCATGCCTCGCGGCCCGAGTGTTCCGCTAGAAGAACAATAGGTCAATCTCTGTGGGGGCGGGAAGACAACAGAAGCATCGGTGCCGGGTTCGTTCACCCAGAGAGGTTGTTCGGACCTAAGGGACGGATACGAAACAACTTCCCGGGGGGACGGGCATTGTGCCCGTCAAACGGCGGGCGAGCCACCGGGCCTCGAGCTACTCAGGGACGGGCATCCTGCCCGTCAAACGGCGGGCGAGTCGCCACCTGGCCCTTTTGATCACGGCAATGATTGACCACAACGAAAGGCGTATTACGTCTCGGCCGCGAAACGGGCGCCGATCAGCTCCAGCACCTGCCGAGTGATCTCTTCTTGACGCTCGCGCCGCTCCAGAGCAGTCAGCGTCTCCAGCATATGCTCTGTGTTGCGTGTCGAGGCGTCCATCGCCACCAACCGGCTTGCCTGTTCGCTGGTGTACGACTCGGCGGCGAGGAGATACAGACTGATGAAGGCATACTCGTCCACAAGTCCTGCCAGAAGCTCGGACGAAGGCAGGTAATGCTGGAACCGGGCGGGACGTGCCGGTGATGACCGGCGGATGAGTGTCATTCCGGGGGCAGGATTCGCACCTCGGTGGGAACCTGTTCGCTGATCGATTGATAGCGGCTGTAGATGACGCGGAGGATTCCCAGCTCACCGGTCGTATAGCGCTTCCCGAGCAGCTTCGCAAGCCGATTCACCAGGTCATGGAGACCGTCGAGCGAAGTGGCCGCGGGCTCAGCTCCGTCCAGAGGGACACCGTACGCCAGCAGTTGATGCATGCCGCGCTGGCCGACGACCAGCAGATGAACGCTCCCCTCCTGGAGAAGCTCGTGCCAGCGGCGCTCGGCCAGGTCGAGCACGTCGGGATTGAACGACCCGCAGAGAGGCTGCTCCGATGACATCACCAGCAGGGTGGTTGGACTGCGGCCCGCGCTCGGTTGGATCGCGGCTGATTCGGAGAGGACCGCAGCCAGTGCCCGCAGGACGACGTCGTCGTAGCGCCGAGCGCTTTCGAGCGCCCGTTGGGCACTCTGGATCCGTCCGGCGGCAATCGCCCGCATGGCACTGACTACGTCGTGGACGGTCTCCACGGCCTGTCTCCGGCGCTGGGTCGCTTCCCGAGTCATGGTGCCTCCGTGTTGGAGAAAGTTCGCTGAATCGATTCGAGTACGTGGCGGAGCCGGCTCATTGCAGCAGCGCTGAGCTCGTCTTCGTGTTCGATCGCGTCGAGCAAGTCGCCCTCGACTTCGTCGAGCCGCCGTTGAAACAAGATCAGGAAGGCGACGACCTGCTCGACGGGCACCGCGTCCAGATATCCCTCCCGAATTGAGAAAAGAACCGCGGCCTCGTGGCCCACGCGGAGCGGGCTCAGGCGTGGCTGTTTGAGCGCTTCGCGGAGGCGCCGGCCACGCGCAAGGCGGTGGCGCGTCTCCGCCTCCAGCTCGGCTCCGAACCGGGCGAACGTCTCGAGCTCGTGCAACTGGGCGCAAAGCAGGCGCAAGTCACTGGCAAGCTGGCGGAGTACCTTGGGCTGGGCCTTGCCGCCGATCCGCGAGACACTGAGCCCGACGTCGACGGCCGGCCTCACACCCGCGTTGAAGAGGTGACTGTCGAGATAGAGTTGGCCGTCGGTGATCGAAATCAGGTTTGTGGGGATGTAGGCGGCGATGTTTCCAGCCTGAGTCGTTGCGATGGGCAGTGCCGTGAGGCTTCCGCCGCCCAAGCGGTCGTGCAGCCGCGTGGCCCGCTCCAGCAGCCGGGCGTGGAGATAGAACACGTCGGGCGGATAGGCTTCGCGACCCGGCGGCCGCCCGAGCAAGAGTCCGATGCGACGGTAAGCGTCGGCGTGTGACGTCAGGCTATCGTAGACGACCAGGACGTGCCGTCCCTGACGCATGAAATACTCGCCGATGGTGCAAGCTGCGTAGGGGGCGAGGTATTGCTGCCCTGGCGGTGAATCGGAGCCCGCTACCGTGATGATCGTCTGGGCGAGGGCGCCGTTGGTGCGCAGCGTTTCCACCACATCGACCACCGTCGTCTTCCGCTGGCCGATCGCGGCGTAGACACAGACGACTTCAGTACCGCGTTGAGCGAGGATGGCGTCGAGGGCCAGCGACGTCTTGCCCGTGGCGCGGTCGCCCAGGATCAGCTCGCGCTGTCCGCGTCCCAGCGGCAGGAGCGAGTCGAGCACGTTGATGCCGGTGTGCATTGACTCGCGGACCGGAAGCCGGTCGATCACGCCCGGGGCATCATGCTCGACCGGCCAACAGGATCGCGTTCGGATCGGCGGACCGTCGTCGAGCGGGCGGCCTAGCGTATCGACGATGCGGCCCAGCAACTCGTCACCGACCGCAACACTTGCCACGCGCCCGGAGGCACGGAGCTCGTCGCCCGCGGAGACTTGCTTGGACTCGTCGAGGAAGAGCACTCCCACCTGATTTGGCCGGAGGTCGAACGCCATCCCCGTGAGGCCGTCCGCCCGCTCCAGGAGCTCGCCATAGTGGACCGACGGCACGCCCCGCACTTGCCCCACGCCGTCTCCCACGGCTTCGACCCAGCCGACCTCACGGTGCCGCACCTGCCAGTGGAGACCCTCGAGGGCGGCGAAGACCTGCTGCTTGAGTTGCTCGGCGAGCGTGGTCATGCGCCGGCCTTTCCGGAAGACATCCGGTTGTAATCACACGCATCGCGTCAGCCAGCGAAGCGTCCCAGACATGTCCGCCCAGCCGCACCCGCAGGCCACCCACGAGGGCGGGCTTCATTTGCAACGACAGACTCACCTTCCTGCCCGCCAGCGATTCCAGGGCGCTCTCAAGGCTCTCAAGGACCTGTCCGTTCAAGTCCGCGGTTGTCTCGACGATGGCGGAGTCATCGGCCTGCCAATCTCTGCGCAATTGTTGGCGCTCGGTTTCTGGGATTTGCTGCAACGTGGCAACGAGCCGGCCGGCAAGTTGCCGCTGGAGTGTCGAGTCGGATGCTTCGTGCAGAAAGCGCTCCGCCAAAGTGACAGCCGACTGAATGAGTTCGGTGCGGAGAGCTTCCAGCACCTGATCGCGATCCCGTTTGAGTTGCTGTTCAACCTCCTCTCGACGACGCTGCACGGCGCACTCGGCGTCCGCTAACGCCGCTTTCCGTTCAGCCTCCGCTTGTTCGCGGGCCTGTCGGATCAGCTCGTGCCGTTGCTGATCGAGCGCTCTCAGTTGCGAGTTCAACTGCTCCTTGTGCTTGGTGGCCTCTTCACGCGCTTGCAGGGCTTCGGACTGGGCTTGCGCGTTCGCCTCACAGCGATGACCAACTCCCCGCTCATGACATTGCCGAAGAGCCGTACGGCCAGCGCCAGGGTCCGCGAGAACTCCGTGATGATCTCGAAGGGAAGCAGCAGGGGCGTGGGTTCGAGATAGTGGCCCAGGTAACCACGCAGTCCGCGGGCGCGGATGCCGTAGAAAGGGACCGCCAAGAACACAACGATTGCGAGCGCGGCGGTCGTCGAGAAATCGGCGGTCGGCGAATGCAACCCTGGCACCAGGCCGAGGAGGTTCGCGGCGCCGATGAACAGGGCGAGGGTCACGACCAAGTGCGTGTAAGGGCGCGGGTCGCAGCCAAACATATCGCGCATCAGGTCCTCAAAATGCTCGACAACGAGCTCCGCCGCCACGGGCCAGCCCGACTTCCGACGGTGAAGACCGGCTCGTACAAGCAGAGCGAACGCGATCAACACGCTTGATGCGATCAACGAATAGAAGATCGTGCCGGTGATTTCGATCGGCCCGAGACGCCACAGAATGGGCGGAGAAGGGCCCTTATTCTCCATTTCGCGTCCCTCCGAGCCGGCGCAGCAGATACGACCGTGCCATCCACAGACCGGCCAGGGCCGCGATGAGATTGCCGGCGCCCTGGCGGCCCACGAGGACGAGCCCGAGCCCGAGCATGACCAGACGCACCAGGCCGCTCAAGGGAACCAGGGCGGCCCTTTCCGGCCGTCGAACCAGATTGCGGACAGTCAGCCAGAGCCCGCCGAAATAGGCAAAGCCCAGGCCCGCTCCGGCGCTCACAGCCACCACCCAGCTCATCGGCGGAGCTCCTGATCGACCTGCCGCCAGGCACTGAGACAACCGAGCGCCAGCCCCAGCATCAGCAGCGAGAGTGTCCAGAAAACGCCCGTTGCACACCGTCGGTCGATCCAGCGCCCCAGAAACGCCCCGACCAGCGCGGGCAGGACGACCATCCAGCCCACGGAGCCGACCAGGCCAAGCCCTTGCCAGAACGTCAGGTGCTGGCCGATCCGGGCACGTTCGGCCTGGCGGCGGATTTCGCGCACAAAAGGCCCCTCATCTCGCTCGAGATCGCTCATGATCGCTGCTCCACCTTACGAAGCTCGCGCACCAGGGACGACTTGAGTCCGGCAAACCCCGATCGGGACTCGTGCTCCCTGATTCGCCGGGCTTCGAGCATCGCCGCGGCCTGGTCGGCCACCTCGTTCAGTTTCTCGGCGACCACAGCGTCATGCGTCACGACAGAGACCCGATCGTGTTCCAGCAGGAGTACCCCGCCGTCAACGGCGGCATACCATTCGTGACCGTCTTCGGTGCGATACTGGAATATACAGGGGACCAAGACGGTCAGAAATCTCTCGTGACCGGGCCGGAGCCCGAAGCGCCCGCTGGCGTCCGCCGCCTGGATCGCCGCGACCTGTGCATGAACGATCACCCGGTGAGGGGCGAGTATTTCCAGCTCCAAGCTCATTGCCTGGCCTCCTCGATCGACCCGATCATGTAGAGGCTGGTCTCATCCCAGTCATCGTATTTGCCTTCGAGAATGGCCTCGCAACCCGAAACGATCTGCCGCAATGGCACGCGCCGTCCCTCGCGGCCGGTGAACATCTCAGTCGCGAAGAACGGCTGCGTCAGGAACCGCTCCAGCCGCCGGGCACGCCGAACCGTTAACTGGTCCTCAACTGAAAGCTCTTCCATACCGAGCATGGCGATGATGTCCTGCAGCTCACGATACCGCTCGATCGCCTCCTTGACTCGTAGTGAGACGTGGTAGTGCTGTTCCCCGAGCCTGGTCGCATCAACCAGCCGTGAGGTCGAGGCAAGGGGGTCGATTGCAGGGTACAGCCCCCGAGCCGCCAGGTTGCGCGACAGGACGATACTGGCATCGAGGTGGGTGAACGTCTGGACGACGGCGGGGTCGGTCATGTCATCGGCCGGCACGTAGACGGCCTGCACCGAGGTGATGGCGGCGCCGGCGACCGAAGCAATCCTCTCTTCGAGAGTCCCGAGATCATCGGCCAGCGTCGGCTGATAGCCCACCTCGGATGGAAGCCGGCCGAGCAGCCCCGACACTTCGGATCCCGCCTGCACGTAGCGGAAGATATTGTCGATCAGGAACATCACCCCGGTCTTCCGCACGTCCCGGAAATACTCGGCCATGGTCAGGGCCGAGAGGGCCGCAGCGAGAAAACTGACGTCCGCCGCGATCGTGAGCGTTTTCGTTCCCACCGTAGTGAGCGCCGACGATCGCCAGAACAAAGCCGTCATGGGTACGGCCGCCGATTTGGCGGCGGCCGGCTTCGGAGCGCTCAACGGCAAGACCATTGCGATCGGGCAGTTGAATGACGGCGCGCCGAACCGCGATTGTCAGTAATCCGTCGCGCTGAACTCGTAGGTGGACAGAGCCAGCAGCACGCCCGTAAGCGCCAGTGAAGAGAGGATCGAGAGGTGCGGTGAAAATGCTTGCCCGGACTCGATGAGTTTGAAGATCACCGGCTTCTCGAAATGATGTGCCGCGTCCAAGGCGTTGAACAGGATCAGTCCCGCGTCGATGGGTTTGGGGAAAACCCAGTACGCCGCCTCGGCCAAGGCGCGCGTGCAGGCCGGCATGTACTGGCGCTCCAGCACGCCGCGAGCCATCACGCTGCCGTAGTTGATCCCCCAGGCGAGAAGCCAGAAGAGGACCGAGCCGAAGACGCACGCCACCGTGCTGCGCGTGATCACGGCGAGCAGGACCGAGAAGCTGTAGAAGATCGCGAACTGGAGCAACAGCAGGGGAATGCACCACCAGTAGGTCATGTTCCAGACATTGGTGCGCAGACCCAGGGCGAGCCACGTCAGGACGACGAAGAGGACCACCTGGAACCCCACGAACGTCAACACACCGAAGTACTTGCCCAGAAGCAGTTGCCAGCGTGCGACAGGCTTGGCGAGCAGGACCGACGCTGCGCTCGGTTCCAGAAACGTCGGGACGAATCCCGCTGTCCATACGAGGGCCAGCAACAGTCCGAGGGTGCCGGCGATGCCCCCGGCAAGGAGCAATTCAAGGAAGGAGACGGCATCGCCCCGCTCGCGGCTCACCGGAAAGGAAACGGCACCGAATCCCAGGGTCATGCGGCCGCTGATCGTTTCGATTCCCTCGTGTCGAGCCAGGTCAGGATCAGTTTCGAGGGGAAACCTAACCTCTTGACTCGCTGCCGCCGAGGAAGCAACCGTGCCAGGCGAAGGCGGCGGCAGAAAGAGGGTCGGCTCGTCCCCGCCGTGAAGCGTGACGTCGCCCCACACGTTCACGCTCAGACAGAGCACGACGCAGATCGCGGTAACCGTCAGCATCATCCAGCAGATCCCGGACGCACAGGCTTGCCGAAACGTATCTCGGATCAGTTGCTTCAACGTGACAAAGTTGGACTGCGCATTCATGGCGTGCTTCCGTCAAGCGCGATAGATCGGCCCCAGGGCCGCTTCAAGCGACCGCTCGCGGCCCGTCTCCGGATCGCGCAGCAGAGTGGCAAGGGCACCGAGATAGACGAGACGTCCCTCGACCAGCACGGCCAATCGGTCGCATACCCGCGCCACCTCGCCGAGGGCGTGCGAGACGACGAGCACGGTCCTTCCGGCGCGGCGCTGCTGGGCGACGATCTCCTCGAGCAGCAGCCGCGCGCTCAAGTCGAGCCCTTCCGTCGGCTCGTCGAGGACGAGCAAGTCCGGCTCCGCGAGCACGCCCTGTGCCAGAGCCAGGCGCTGGACCATTCCCTTGCTGAAGCGGGCGATCGGTTCGTGGGCCCGGTCGGAGAGTCCCAGCAAATCGAGCAGCGCGGGCACGCGGCTGCGCAGGACCGAGGGCGAAATCCCTGCCAGTGCGCCGTAGAATTCGAGGAGTTTGGCGGCGGTCAAGTAACGGGGAAACGCCTGGTTCTCGTGCATGTAGCCGACACGGGCGAGGGTGCTCCGCTCCCAAAGGGGGCGCCCCAGTCGGAACACGCGGCCCCCGCTCGGCCGGCACAACCCGAGAAGCACCTTGAGCAGAGTGGTCTTGCCGGCCTGGTTGGGGCCCAGCAGCGCGAACACCTCGCCCGGTTCGATCCGGAAGCTGACCCCGCGCAAGGCCTCAACCGTTCGGCCGGGCCGCAACGGTGCCCGGTACGTCTTGGAAACATCGACGAACTCGGCGGCGGGAGTGGGCATGGCTACTTGATCAGGGCGATTTGCACGCCGTTGTCCAAGATCTTTGTGAACGTGTCAATCATGTTCGTCGACATCTGCGCATCCGTCCCCGTGATAATCTGATTCGACGGCAACGCGGTGGACGCACTGGTCTGGGTGCCGGCGTAGTATTGCATGGTTTGCAAAGTTGTCGTTGCCGAACTGGCGTCTGATCCTTGGAAGACGGGACCGAAGCCGACGGTGTACAGCCGGAAGGGATTCCTCGGAGTGCTGTAATCGCTCGCCAGTTTCTGGACCAAGGAATAAACCTGGGTCAACACCGCGGAGTTGTTGATGGTTGACGCGCCGACCGTAGGGTATTCGCTCCCGGAGGGGTTGTTCATGTCATAACGGATGCGGTAATAATTGTAGCTGCCGGCATTGACCAGGTTGGCGGTTGCCGTGCAGTTCGCCATGCCGTCGGTCTCAAAGATGACGACTTTCTGGGCCCCCTTGCGTCCCATCCCGCCCGCCATGCCGGCCGGGAAGGTGATGGGGGAAGACGTGGTGAAAGACCTCAAAGTCGCATCCGAGGGCAACGTGACGGCAAACTGGTTATAGCAGTGCATGAGGGCCATGGCGAACGCGGTATCTCCGTCCGGACGCGGCGTGTCCGCGAAGTCGGCCGAGGGGATGAGGCCGGTTGCGGGGTCCGCGGCGTAGGGCGTGATCTCGGTCTGATTCGCAGACCCGTCGGCATTGATCGTGGAGAAAGGGAACAAGAGGGCGGCGGACGCGTAGTTGTAATTTGTCCCCAACGGGCAACGCACGCAATTGAACCGGCCCGAGGTGTCATTCGACGAGCTGCGCGGCCAACTGTAAGGAACGAGAGTGACCCAGTCGTTGGGGTGGTCCGTCTGCATCGTGCTGATCCCGGCCACGTAAGCCTCCTTGGCCGAATAACTCGGCGCCTCGTACGCGTCCGCAGGCTGCATGTAGAAATAATTTGCCACGTTGGAATCTACGTTATAATTGTGCATGTAATCGACCATGAGAATCGGGCTGAACCAGTAGCGCAGAGTGGGGCGCTGCGGGTTATTGGTATAGCTCATATACTGCGTCGAGGACGGCGGAGCGGTGCGGCCGATGGTCCCCCAGGTGAAATCGGCGCCGTAGCCGGCCATGTCGCTGATGTCGGTGTACACGCCCGCAGACGTTTGCCTGAAGCCCAGCACGTGGTCGATGAACTCGACCCAGAAGCGCTGGTCCGTGCTGCCGTAGCCGGGCCAGCTTCCGGTAATTGCCGTCGGGATCAATGCGTAGTACGTGATCCGGCCCGCCCGCAACTGCGTCGGGAAGGGATTCGGCGACTGGGCGATCCAGCGGAGGACCTCGTTGTAGTTGATGGTGTAGGTGGAGCCTCCAGGCACGTTCAAGTCGCCGGTCGAGTCGAACAGCTTGGTATTGTCGTTCGTGCCGAAGAAGCGAACCCGCCAGTCGCAGGGCGTTGTGCCCAGACTGTCGACGACGTAGTTCCAGTTGTAGAGCCGCATGATCTGCTGATACTGGGTATCCGTGGTCTTGAGCTTACGGCTGCCCCCGGGAATGTAAACGTTCGTGGTCAGGTAGCTGCTGAGCGAGGTGCCCCCGTCGTTGGGCCAGGGCCAATTGTGATCGCCCGTGGTGGTGGACGTGGTGCTGAAAATGCCGAGGAGGGGCTGCCATATCGCGGCGGTGGCAAAATCGGTGTTGCTGTAGCCGAAATCGGTATAAAACCCCTTGAACTGATTGGTGTTGTTGGTACCGGTGAGGGTGTTGCCGGGGTAAGGCAGCGGCTGGCGCGGGTCGGGGGGCCAGATAAAGAAGGTCTTGCCGTAGTAGCCTGGCCCCTGCGTATAACCGGAGAAGGGAGCGCTCGCATAGCTGGTTTGTCCCGAGGCTGCGCTCGAGAGCGATCCGTTGGTGTAGTTGGAGTAGCCGTCCAGCTCCCACGCGGGGCTCCGCGTCGAGCTCCCCGACACGTCCTTGACAGTCTTGGCGTAAGTGGTGGTGCTCCCGCTCTGGAACAGAGGCACGTCGCCGCCGGGCACGGAGGCGTAGGACGAGGCCGGCAACACCGGTGATCCCGAACTCGGTGCGGTCCAGGTCGTCCCGCCGTCGGTACTGGTATACGAATCAAACGCACGGATCAAGGTGGTGGCATAGGCGGCGTTTTGATAGACACTATTTATATAGGTATTCGCGTATGAAGAGTTCGGCGCCGTGGTGTTGCTCGGCG
>JBIOJM010000119.1:0-26610 GCA_044450785.1 Isosphaerales bacterium | reverse complement strand
GGGGAGGGCGGGGCGGCGGAGGCGCTCCCCCTGCTCGAGGCGGCCGTGGCGGCACGGCCGGATGACCTGCCCGCTCTCGAATGCAAAGGGGAAGTCCTCGGCCGGCTCGGCCGGCCCGAAGAGGGGCTGGCCGCCTACCGGATGGCCCTGTCCCGGGAACCAACCCGCCAGACCGCCCTGGAAGGGGCGGCCTACCTCGCCTCCCGGTCAGGCCGACTGAAGGACGCCGTCCCCTTCTGGCGGCAAGCGATCGCCATCAATCCCTGGCGCTCGGACTACTACACCCAACTGGCCTGGGTCGAGCTTCAGGTGAGCGATTGGCCGGCAGCAGCCGAGTCCTGCCGGCACGCCCTTCGCCTCAACCCCTCCCTCGTCCAGGCCAGGAAGTGGCTCGTCCAGTGCGATCTCCAGCTTGGGAACCTCGAGACCGCGCGCAGCGAGTTCGAGATCCTCCTGGGATTCGACCCCCCGGATCGGGATGCCCTGCTGCGCTGGTTCACGCCGTTGGTGCCGAAACGCTAGAGGAGCAACCCCGTCTCCTCGGGGCAGCCGATCATCAAGTTGAGGTTCTGGACGGCCACCCCCGCGGCCCCCTTGATCAGGTTGTCGAGGCAGGCCAGGACCACGATCCGGCCCCGCACCACGCGCACCGTGATGTCACAAAAGTTGGTGAAGGCCGAATCCTTCGTGGCCGGCAGGTGCCCGACGACCCGGACGAATCGACTGCCCGCGTAGAACGTGCGATACAACGCGAGCAGGTCGTGCTCCACGGCCGAGCCCTTGGGCTGAGCATAGATCGTGGCAAGGATTCCGCGGTCCATCGGCACCAGGTGGGGGGTGAAGATAACCTCGACCGGACTGCCCCGGCCGCCGGCCACCGCGGTCAGCACCTGGTCGATTTCTGGCGTGTGGCGGTGCTGGCCGACACTGTAGGCCGAAAGGCTTTCGTTGCACTCCGGGAAGTGGGTCGTCAGCTTGGGCGAGCGTCCCGCCCCGGATACTCCGCTCTTCGCGTCGATGATGATCCCGGCGCGCTCGATCAGGTCCGCGGCAATCAGGGGTGCGAGTGCGAGGATGCTCGCCGAGGTGTAGCAACCCGGGTTGGCGACCAGCCCGGCCGGCGGAATCCGGTCCCGAAACAGCTCCGGCAATCCATAAACCGCCGCACTCAGGCCCTCGGGATCGGTGTGCACATGGTCGTACCAATCCAGGTAGACCTGCGGGTCTGCCAGACGATAGTCCGCGCTCAGGTCGATGACACGCACGCCGCGCTGGCGCAGGGCGGGGACCACGGCCATGCTCGCCGTATGCGGCAGAGCCAGCAGAGCGTACGATGCCCGCCCGGCGATCCGGTCGGCGTCGAAGACCTCGCACTTGAGCTCGATCCGGCGAGCCAGGCTGGGATGCAGCGCCTCCAGCCGCTGCGATTCGTCCTGCCGCGACGTCGCGGCCGTGATCCGGACGTGCGGATGGCCCAGCAGAATGCGGATGAGCTCGCGCGCCGCGTATCCCGACGCCCCCACGATCGCCACGCCAATCATCGCCGTCACGTCACGCCTCGGTTTCGCCTCGCCGCGGAACGAATTCCGCTCGTGCGGCTCGAAATCCCACGAAGACCGCCGCCGTCATCCAGGCCATCCACGCGACGGTCGAGATCGCCAGGCCCATGGCGACGTCGCGCGCGTCGTACTCCAATCGTAGCGTCCAGCGGCCGGGCGCGGGAACCGCGATACGCTGCCATCCTCCTGCTTCGCCGCGTTTTCGAAAAGTTGGCAAGATTTCTTTTTCGTTCGCCCATGGTCCATCCCGGTCGACCCAGCGGGCCCGCCACTGCGGGTCGGCAAGCTGCGACACGATCACCCAGGCCGGTTCGTCGGCCGTCACGGAGATGGTCCACTCCTCGGGACGAGAGGACGTGCTCGCCAGCGGCTGGGCGCCTCGGAGGATGGCCAGGATCTCCCTGGGGTCGCCCGACCATTCGTCCAGCACACCCGGCTCGGGGACCTCGCCTTTTCGAACCAGCCACGCCCGAGCCGGGCGCTGCCCGGAACGCCAGATCGTAAACTTCCGAGCCCATGACCCCTGCTCCGCCACCCACGATGCGTCCAGCAGCCAGCTCGCCAGAGCGGCATCCTCGATCGTCTCCCGCGGCGCGACCGTTCTCCTCAGTAATTGCTCCATCCGGTTTTCCAGTGGATCGAAGACGCGCACGCCCGTTCCGGTCGCACGCAGCGCCTCCAAGACGTTCGACTCATATCGGTCGTCGCCCAGCAGCTCCTGAGCCAACGCCGTCAAGGAGGGGACCGCCGGCAGGTCGAGGGTGCGATAGGCCGAGATCGGCGCCATCCCGAGCAACATGGGCATGTTTCGCAGCCGGCCATTCGCGATCCTCGTACCCCGGGGTTCCTCAGCCAGGCGTGCCAGCACCGGGCTTTGTTCGGTCAACGGGCGCCATGGCCCGACGCCGATCAGCCGGTGCCTCCCAAGCGCAAGCAGGTCGAGGAACGTGATCAGGACCAGCGCCCCTTTGACCGTGCCGGCGCGGTGACGACCCGTCTCGCTCCGCCACGCAACGATGACCAGCCCCATCACCAGAAAGGCTGACTCCCACAGCTCGGCGGCGTAAATCCTCCCACGTTCATTCGCAAAGGTCCTGCCGGATTGGGGCCGACCGGGGGGGAAGCGTTGGTCAGTCAGAGGACGTCGTGCTAAACCCAGCACCGCTTCAAAACTGGGATCGCCCGTCCACGGCATCGCCGCAAACGCGGTCTGGAAGCCCCGGGCCACTCGTGCCCAGCCTGGTCTTGCCGTGCTCGAGAGCGCCAGCTCCAGGAGACCCACAATCGCCAGGACCCAGATCAATGCGATGAACGCGAAGCGTCGGAGCGAGCGAGTCGAGAGTGTCCATTCCGGCCAGCGATCGAATCCCTTGCCCGCCAGCAATGCCAGCGCCAGGGCCGTGGCCAGGCTCCAGCGGGAGGGAGCTCGAAAGAATGAGAAGCCAGGCAGCATGATCAAGTACCGGAACCCGGGCGCGTAGGGACCCAGACTCAAGACAAGCGTCACCACCACGAGGATCGCCAGCAATCGGACCGATGCATCACGGCGCCATTCGCGGACCATGGTCGTGCACGCCAGGAACAGAGGCACCAGCCCGACATAAGCCAGATGCTCCTCGGGCATCGCATGAAACGGGTCCCAGACCAAGGGCCGCCACAGCGGCGAGCGATGGAACAGCCCGGGTGCCACGTAGTTGACCAGGTGGAATGGCGGCGAGGCAAAGCCGGATAAATACTCGAAATCACGCTGGCCGGCCGCCATTTGAGCGAGCCGCGCCGTCGGCCAGAGCTGCATTGCCGCGAGCGGGAATACCGCCGCCAGGGCCAGCACAACCCCGCCGGCCCCACGCACACTCAGAGCGGGACCGGCCGGCGCGGTGCGAAGCCTGCCGAGCCCGAGGACTCCCCAAGACTCGACCGCCGTCCAGAATATCATCAAGACAATGCCGGCATGGGTTAAAAACGCCAGTTGAAAGTGCCCGGGCAAGACCTGGAGAACGAGCACCAGGCTTAACAGAAGCGGCCTGGCAGGTCCGGCAGCGCCGCCGGCGAGCATACACCAGGCCAGACCCCACGCCCAAGGCATCCAGCATCCCGTAGTGTAACCCCAGGGATGGGCGAGGTGGATGAGGAAGAATCCGCACGCCGACCACGAAAACGCCGACAGCGCCGCTCCCGCGCTGGAGATCCCCAGCCGGCGGGCCGCCCAGAATGTGCCCAGTCCGCCCCAGAGCGTGTGCAACACGAGGCTGACCACGTAAGCCGTCTCCGTGGTCAGCCACCGATAAAGGATCACGTGAACCGGGTAGTACACCCCCATCTGGCTCTCCGCCAGGCCGGGAAATCCGTATCCCCACAGGTCGTTCCACACCGCCAGCCGGCCCTCGCGCAGCGACTCGCTCAGCACCCCCATCACGCCCAGGAAAAACTGGGTCACGTCGCCACCGACCGGCATCTTGCCGCCGATGCCGATCGGCCAGAGCCATGCCAGCAGTCCCGCGACCACGGCCAGCACCCCGGCGCCCGTTGTCTTAAGTCGATGCGAAATCAGAAGTAACGGAATCGTCCGCACAACTCTCTCCTCATCGCGACTGGTCATTCCGCATTACCATCCCTGCACGCAGACGTGGCTTCAGCACCGCACCCGACCGGGTCCTGTGAGACTTGACACCAGGAAATTCTTTCAAAACCGCGTTCGATTTTACACGTCGGACCGCCACACCGGCAGATTCGAGCCGGCCGTAACGTTCTTGCCGATCCGGCCGGTAGGGATTCTTGGCGGTCGGTCCGCGGTTCGGCACGAGCTCGGACGGATCTTGGCACGAAAGGTGCTCTACCGAGGCCTAGCAGGAAAAGAGCGGCTCGTCCCTTGGTTTGATACCTGACCCGATCCGTACGATCTGGTAAGCTCACGGAGGAGTGAATCATGCTAGTCCTGAGCAGGAAGCTCGGCCAGAGTTTTCATGTCGGGCCGGAAGTTCGAGTCACCATCGTCAAGATCGACCGTAATTCGGTCCGGATCGGGGTCGACGCACCACACGACGTGTCGGTTCAGCGCGAGGAGATCGTCTTCGAGCTGCCCCTACCCATCTCGCTCGAAGCCGGGGCTGTCTGAGGTACTTGGCCCGCATTTCTCACCGACGGGGACAGCGATGCGGGTAGTGGTTGCCCCTGACAAATTCAAGGGGAGCATGACGGCCCTCCAGGCCGCTGAGGCAATGGCGCGCGGCGTGGCCGCGGCGGTGCCGGGCGCGACGGTTGACCGGGTGCCCATGGCCGACGGCGGCGAGGGGACGGTCGACGCCTTGGTGGCCGCGACGGGTGGCTCCTACCGCGAGGTTCGAGTGACCGGCCCCTTGGGCGAGCCGGTCCTCGCTCGCTTCGGCCTCCTGGGTGACGGTTTGACCGCCGTGATCGAGATGGCGGCGGCCTCCGGACTCGTACTCGTACCCGCCGAGCGCCGCAACCCCTTGATCGCGAGCACGCGGGGCACCGGTGAATTGCTGCTGGCGGCGATTGCCGCGGGTGCGCGGCGCGTGATCGTCGGCATCGGCGGCAGCGCCACCAACGACGGCGGAGCCGGCCTGGGCCAATCCCTCGGCTTCCGATTGTTCGACGACGAGGGCCGCGACCTGGAACCCGGCGGCGGCAGCCTGGACCGCCTGGCGCGGATCGACCCGTCCGGCCGCCGGCCTGAGCTCGACGGTGTCGAGATTGCCGTCGCCTGCGACGTGACCAACCCGCTCTGCGGCCCGAATGGGGCCTCGACCGTCTATGGCCCGCAGAAAGGGGCCTCACGCGAGATGATCGAGATGCTCGACCGCAACCTCGCTCAATTCGCGGACATCATGGCGCGCGACCTGGGCGTGGCGATCAAGGATTTACCCGGCTCGGGTGCCGCGGGGGGTCTCGGCGGCGGACTGGTCGCTTTCGCGGCCGGCAAGATCGAGCCAGGTGTCGACCTTGTCATCAACGCGGTCAAGCTGGAAGAACGGCTCACGAACGCCGCCCTGTGCTTGACCGGCGAAGGGGCGATCGACGGCCAGAGTGCCTTCGGCAAGACGGCCGTCGGAGTCGCCCGCCTGGCTCGCTCGCTGCACTGCCCGACCCTGGCATTGGCGGGCAGAATCGACCCGGGCGCCGAGGGCGTCCTGGAAGAGGGTGTTGACGCCTACTTCTCGATCTGCCCCGGTCCCATCCGTCTCGACGAAGCGATCGCGCAGGCTGGCCTCCTGCTCGAGCGGGCGACCGAGCAGGCGGTCCGGGCGTTTCTGGCGGGACGAGGGTGGCCAGACGCCGAGAAAACATAGAGACGAAACCAGTCCGCATCGTCGGCATGGTCGATCAAGCTGAGCAGACGCGCTTGAAGGGCGCGACTCCGTCGGCTCCCGGGTTTCCTAGGTATGGGAAGATGCCACCGATGAGGCGCCGTTCGCCACCATCGCGGCTAACTGTGCCCGGTCTCCAAGCGATAGGTCGCGCATCATCTGTGAGATTTGCTCCAACCGATGTCCGCTCAGCGCCTCTTTCTCCAAATCCTCGGTTGCCGCGACGATCAACACGTCTTCCGAGTGCTCGTAATCACTTGAACTATGGCTTGAACCTGAAGTCAACCCCCATACGTCGCTGCCGAAACCTTGATCGCAGCTTCTCGTAATAAACAGTCTCGATTTCGAAGCCGATACTCGATCGATGAGCCTGGATCGCGGCCTCGGTCGTTGAGCCGGAACCGACGAAGGGATCCAGTACAATATCACCAACAAAAGAAAACATGCGAATCAACCGATAGGCAAGCTCAACGGGAAACGGCGCGGGGTGGCCATCTCGGGTGGTCGCGCCGGGGAGGTCCGTCCAGATCGATCGAAACCAGTTCGCATGATCGGCCTTGTCAATCAAGCTCAGCAAGCGCTGTTGCGGGGTGGGATTCCGATAGGCCCCCGGCTTCCGGAAGAGAAGGATGTACTCCACGTCATTCTTGATGATCGCGTTGGGCTCGTAGGGTTTACCAAGGAACGCCGAACCGTTTCCTTCGACTTCGGTCACCGCATTGGCGATCTTGTACCAAAGAATCGGCGTCAGGTAGTCAAAACCGGCCTTTCGACAGCGCGTGATGATGTCCGCGTGGAGAGGCATCACAAGGTGACGTCCACCTTTGCGCCGGGCAAGGCAGACATCCCCCACGACGATGCACAGTCGGCCGCCGGAAACCAGGGAGTCGAAACACTTCTTCCAGGTCTTCAAGAGCTCGTCGTGGAAACCCTCGTAATCTTCGAAGTGACCAAGCTGGTCCGCACCCGCGGCCCCATCGTACCGTTTCAGAGTCCAGTAAGGAGGTGAAGTCACAACCAGATGGATCTGACGACGTTCCAGCTCGGCCATCTCCCGAGCATCGCCTTGATAAAGCTCTTGAGAGGTTCTTAAATCAGGACCCAATGCGAGCGCGATGTCGCGCTCGCGAAATTTTCGCTCGATCGAGGGTTCTCTCGTTCCCAGAGGATCACTCATGCTCGTATTATACACGCAATGAAAACGATTTCGCGAGGTCACGTTACGATAACCAACGAGGTTCGCGCATGGACCTGGAACCTATTATCGATGCGATCATCAAAAAGCCGACTCAATCGTCCGATCGATTGAAGGCTTTGGCAGATTTCGTGGTCGATCAACTCAAACTCAACGGCCTTCCAGGAGCGCTCGGTGGGACTGGCGGCGAACTCAAGGTGTCTGGATTGGCGAGAGTGAAGACGTGGGATGTCGCCTACGAGTTCGCGGGCAAGTTCCGGCTCTTGATCTCTCTGAAGTCCATGTGGAAGAACGCGAAAGGCACGATTCCCAACCGGCTCGATGACCACATGGGGGAAATCGCCAACATTCAACAGCTTCGCCCCGAGATCGTGATCGGATACGTCGTCGTATTCGACGTCATTGCCGATAGCCGCAGGAAAGATGGCATGATGTGGTCCGAGTATTTTGAACAAGCCTTGAGAAATATCGCGATCCGGAAGGCCCCACTCTGGAACCAAGGGCTCCTCGAGGGATTCTGGTTCATCCGCATCAACAGCCAAAAACCCGCCGGCCAACGTGTGATCAATCCCGACCAAATCGCTGCCGAAGGAACAGCCTTTTTCGATGCGTTGCTGTCAGAACTAAGATTGAGAGAACCAGCGATTCCCTTTGATACGAGTCGACTTCCATCAAGTCGCAACCAGATCGATGAATGAACCAGACCCCACCACCGAATTCGCCCTGATCGATTGGATCCGCCAGCGCGAGCGACTGCGGACCGGCCCCTGTACCAAACAGGGCATTGGCGACGATTGCGCGATCCTCGTCCCCAGCCCCGGATCCGACCTCCTGGTCACGACCGACATGCTGATGGACGGCCGCCATTTCCGGTTGGACGAGGATGGGCCCGAGGCCGTCGGGTACAAGGCGCTCGGGGTGAACCTCTCGGACATCGCGGCGATGGCGGGCGTCCCGCGCGCCGCCGTGGTGGCTGTTGCCTTGCCGCGGCTCGGTGCGGTACGGGTGGCACAGGGGCTTCATGACGGGATGCGCAACCTGGCCGAGCGGTTCGGCGTCGACCTGGCGGGCGGTGACACCAACGCCTGGGACGGTCCGCTCGTCATCAGCGTGACCGTACTCGGCGAGGCGACCGCGCGGGGTGCGGTCCGCCGCGCGGGGGCCCGGCCGGGCGATGCCATCCTCGTCACCGGTCCCCTGGGCGGCAGCTTTTTCGCCGGCCGGCATCTCCGGCCCCAGCCCCGGATCAACGAGGCCCTGGCGTTGCACCAGGCCGCGCCCCTGCACGCCCTGATCGACATCTCCGACGGCCTTTCCTCCGACCTGGCTCACATCCTCGCCGAAAGCGGCGGACTCGGTGCCGTCCTCGACGCCGCCGCCATCCCGATCCATACCGATGCCCGTGAGATGAGCCGGCGCGACGGAATCCCCGCGCTCGACCACGCGCTCAACGACGGCGAAGACTTTGAGCTCTGCCTGGTGGTCGCGGACGACGACGCGGCCAGGCTCATCGCCGCTCCTCCCATGCCCGTCGCACTCTACCGCGTCGGCGTGGTGACCGGCGTCCCCGGTGTGCGACTCCGCACCGAGGACGGCCACCTCGAGACCATCTCGCCGCGCGGTTTCGACCACCTCTCGACGCCAATATGAGTATATTGTTAATTCATAGTCTCCGCTTTCGAGTTCGCTCCGCCATGCACGTGACAAGGTGCAACGACAGTCTGGCAATCGAGCTTGCATCGGAGGACGACACGACGCGGCTGGGCCGTGCCATCGCCGATCTGGTCGAGCCGGGGGTCGTGATCGGGTTGGTCGGGCCGATGGGTGCCGGCAAGACCCGGCTGGTGCGCGCGATCGCCGAAGCACAGGGGGTCGATCCCGGCGCGATCGCGAGCCCCACGTTCGTCTTGATCCACGAGTACCAAGGCCGAATTCCCATCTACCACTTCGACGCTTACCGGCTCGAGACTGCGGAAGCGTTCGAGGACCTTGGCGTCGCGGAATACTGGAGCCTGGGGGGGCTGTGCCTGGTTGAATGGGCGGATCGAGTCCGCGGCCTTCTGCCTCCGGATTGCTGGATGATCGCACTCGAGCCGACCGGGCCGACGAGCCGCTTCGCACGCTGCGAGCTTCCTCCCTCCGCCCGCGGCGTCATCGACCGTCTCGCCCAACGCCTGGAATGAGCCCCGCGGCTGTCCATCGCTTTGACGCCCTGATGCCGGTGACCTAGTGTTCTGCGGAGAGTTCCTCGCGCCGGCGCCAGGCCGCCGGCCGCGCCGGATCGTTGCCGGCTTGAACGGAGTGGAGACCGTTGACGTGAGCTGCACCGCCCCTCTGCTGAAAAGCCGTGTCTCGAGCTCGAATGGCAAGACAGCCTTTCACCCCGCGGCCGTCGATGGTTTCGAGGATGCCGGCCTCAACGCGTCGATGATCGAAGGTCTGGTCCTCAAGTTCCTGGTCAATTGCGGCATGGCCGCCGGCCGGCGGATCGCCGCCGAGCTGGGGTTGCCGTTTCGCCCCTTTCCCGAATTCCTCCGCCAGCTCAAGAACCAGCAGTTACTCGCCTACTCCAATTCGACATCGGCCAATGATTATGTGTACTCACTGACCGACGCCGGACGGGCGCGGGCCCAGAAGTATTTCCAGGAATGCGCCTATGTGGGGGCGGCGCCGGTTCCGTTCGACGCCTATCTTCAGTCAGTGGCCGCGCAGACGATCACCGCCGAGCACCCCAAGGAAGACGACCTGCGGCGGGCGTTCTCGGACCTGCTGATCACGGAAGAGACGTTCCGGCTGCTCGGCCCGGCCATCAACTCGGGCCGCGGCCTGTTCCTCTATGGATATCCCGGCAACGGCAAGTCCAGCATCGGCGAGCGGATCACCCGCTGCTTCGGGACCACGGTCTGGATACCCAGGGCCATCCACGCCGAGGGGCAGATCATCAAGCTGTTCGACATGTCCATCCACGAGCCGGTCGCCACCGAACGGTCTTCCGGCCTGCTCGACGAGTCCGACCATGACCACCGCTGGGTCGAGATCCGCCGGCCGACGGTCGTCGTCGGCGGTGAGCTGCGGATGGAAGACCTGGAGCTGCACTTCGATCCCGTGACCAAGGTCAGTGAGGCCCCCCTCCAGCTCAAGAGCAACCTCGGTACCTTGATGATCGACGACTTCGGCCGGCAGCGGATGCAGCCGGTCGAACTTTTGAACCGCTGGATCGTCCCCCTCGAGAAGCATTACGACTTTCTCGGCCTGGCCAACGGCAAGAAAATCCGAGTACCGTTCGATCAACTCATCATCTTCTCGACGAATCTCGACCCGGCGCAACTGGTCGACGAGGCGTTCCTCCGCCGCATCCCGTACAAGATCCACGCCTGTGACCCCACCGAGGAGATGTACCGCCAGTTGATCGCGGACTCCGCCCCCAAGTTGGGGTTCGAGCAGGTGGACCAGGGGGCGGTGGACCATCTGATCAAGCAACACTACCAGCTCGCCGGGCGGCCGTTCCGCTGCTGCCACCCGCGCGACCTCCTGCTCCAGGTCCGCAATTTCTGCGCATACAACGACCTCACGCTCGAGCTGAAGCCCGAGTACTTCGACTTCGCCGTCATGAACTATTTCGCGACGACCACCTGATCCTCCGCCTCGACGGAACGTGCGGCGTGCTTTTGCCAGCAACGTCGTGGTAGGATGAAGATCGGAATCACCCTCGACAGAGAGTTATCTGTCCCTCGATCGGGATGCTGTGCACGATCCCGTGAACGCCACAAATCCGCATTTCGATTACGACGTCGTCGTGCTGGGCGCGGGGGCCGCGGGACTGATGGCCGCCGCCCGGGGCGCGGAGAGCGGTGCCCGGGTCCTGCTGGCCGAGAAGAATCGGCGGCCGGGGGTCAAGATCCTGATGTCCGGCGGCACGCGGTGCAATATCACCAATGCCCGTGGCCTGCGTCGCCTCGACGTCGTCTCCGGCCCGATCGACCCGGCTTACGACCGCGCGGAGTCACGCGGCATCCGCGCCATCCAGCAGGCGTTCGGTGCCAACGGTGCGTTCCTCGTCCCGGCCTTGCGCCGGTTCGACGTCGATGCAACCGTTCGGATGTTTGAGGACGCCGGCGTCACGACCAAGGTCGAAGGCAACGGCAAGATCTTCCCGGTCTCGGACCGTGCGCTCGACGTGCTCGGCGCACTCCTGCGCCGGCTCGAGCGATCAGGGGCATCTCTCCGCTGCCTGAGCCCCGTGTTGGGGATCGACCGGCTCGAAGCCGAGTCCGCCCA
The DNA here is from genome assembly GCA_044450785.1 of Isosphaerales bacterium. Taxonomy (GTDB): domain Bacteria; phylum Planctomycetota; class Planctomycetia; order Isosphaerales; family Isosphaeraceae; genus JBIOJM01. Next base: position 15,250 of record JBIOJM010000119.1, on the reverse strand, counting down.
AGAGTCGGGATTCGCGGTCCGGCTGCCGGACGCGACCGTGACGGCGCGGCGCGTGATCGTCGCCGTGGGGGGAGCGTCTTACCCGGGATGCGGGACGACCGGCGATGGCTATACCCTCGCGCGGCGGTTCGGCCACGCGATCGTCGAACCCAGACCGGCGCTCGTGCCGCTCCGCGTCGCGGCGAGCTGGGTCCCCGGCTTGAAGGGCCTGAGCCTTCCCGACGTCATCGCCTCGGTCCATTCCGCCGGCAACGAAGTACTCGCACAGCGTCGCGAAGCCGTGCTGTTTGCTCACTTCGGGCTGAGCGGCCCGGCGATCCTCGACGTGAGCCGCGCGGCCGGGCGGCGCTGCGAGTCCGAGCCGTTGGCACTGCGGCTGGACCTGGTCCCGGCACTCTCGCGCGAGGAGCTCGATCACCGCCTCCAGAGATCCTGCCGCCAGGGGCGCCGGGCGGTCGTGACTCTCTTGCCCGACGCGCTCCCACGCCGGCTGGCCGAGTGCCTGGTGCCGGCGGCGGCGATCCCTCTGGATCGGTTGGGCCCGGACCTGTCTCGCGACGAACGCCGGCAGCTCGTCGCCACGCTCAAAGGGCTCGCTCTGCCGATCTCCGGAACGCTCGGGTTCGAAAAAGCCGAGGTGACCAGCGGCGGTGTGGCGCTCGACCAGATCGATCCGCGAACGCTCGAAAGCCGGCTGGTTCCCGGGCTGCACTTCGCCGGCGAAATCCTGGACCTCGACGGCCTGATCGGCGGCTACAACTTTCAGGCCGCCTGGAGCACCGGCTGGCTGGCCGGCGAATCGGCGGCTCTCAAGAGATGATGTTCCCAGTTTGCGGCAGCGTTGAGTCGACGCCGACCAGGTTGTTGGAGCTGGTCGATGTGATGCCCGCGCCGCTGATGTCGTCCTCGCCTGTCGAGTCGGTATTCTGGGCGACGATTGTATTGTACAAGGTGGCCGTGCCGGCGCCGGTGACATCCAGCCCGCCGCCGGAGCCGGAACCCACGCTGGTGTTCTGGTCGGCGATGGTGGCGTTGACGGCCGTGAGCGTCCCCTCGTCGCTGATCCCGCCGCCTGAGGCGCCCGAGTTGCCGGCGATCGTGGTGTTGCGTGACGAAAAGGGGATAAGTCCAATTACGGCGACGGTGGTTGTGGGAGGAACTGGCGAGCCCAGTCCGCGTCTTCATCGCCCAGCCGCGGTCGGGGAGCACCATCGTAGATGTAGTCGGCATAGCCGGCGTCGTCGTAGGTCCGGTCCAGGACCGCTTGCAAGTCGAGCCGGGCGTCGGCGTCAGGCGCACGGACCGGGATGGGGATCACGGGCAATCGCTCTCGAAGTGAGATCGGCCAGAACTCAGCGTCGAGACGGCGTTCCACCCGGCTGACCAGGACCGAGTAGGAGCAGTCGGGCCGGCCGGCTGCCGGCAAGGGAGGGCCGCCGCGCAGGAGATCGATCTCGACGAGATGAACCGGCCCGTTGAGGAGCTCCATGCGCTTGGCCAGTGACCTCCCAGCAGGGTCGCCACCAAAGGGATGAATCGCTCGTGGAAGTCGTGCCAGGCGTCTTCCTGTTCGAGGTAGGGATTCATTCCGGGGAACGGAGATGGCATCGAGGTTTTCTCCCCGGTGGGCAGCAGTTGATTCGGCTCGGGAAAGGGAGAGTTTGCCCTCACCCCGTTGATTCCCATCGTGACGCCGCCGCAGAGATTTGTCTACCTCGGAGGAATCGGTTCCAGGGCGGTGCCCACGCTAAAGAATGAACCGGCTCAAGTCTTCGTCTTGCGAGAGGGCCTCGAGTCGCTCGCGGACCAGGGCCTCGTCGATGACCACGTGCTTGTCGGTGCGCTCAGAGGCGTCGAAGCTGAGGTCCTCGAGCACGCGCTCGAGGATCGTGTGCAGCCGCCGCGCGCCGATGTTCTGCGTCGACCGGTTCACCTGAAAAGCGAGGTCGGCCATTGTTTCGATGGCCGCGTCGGCGAATTCCAGCGTGATTCCCTCGGTGCCCAGCAGAGCCTGGTATTGCCGGAGCAGCGAGGCGCGCGGCTCGCGGAGGATGCGGGCGAAGTCGTCGCGCGTCAAGTCGTGCATCTCGACGCGGATCGGAAACCGGCCTTGCAGCTCGGGCATCAAGTCCGCCGGCTTCGACCGGTGGAACGCGCCGGCGGCGATGAACAGGATGTGGTCCGTTTTGACCGGCCCGTGCTTGGTGTTGACGGTCGTCCCCTCCACGATCGGCAGCAGGTCGCGCTGCACGCCCTGACGCGAGACGTCCGGCCCGCGGCTCGACCCCTCGTCGCTCGTGATTTTGTCGATCTCGTCGATGAAGATGATCCCCGATTCCTCGGCCAGATTGACCGCGGCCTGGTTGATCTTCTCGGGATCGATCAGCGCGTCGATCTCCTGCTGGAGCAAGATCGGCCGCGCCTGGCCGACCGTCAGCCGGCGCGTCTGAGATTGCTTGGGCATGATCTTCTCGAACATGTTCTGGAGGTCCATCTCCATCTGCTCGAAATTGCCCGCGCCCAGGATCGAGACCGGCGCCATCGACCGGCCCGGAAACGTGATTTCGATTTCTTTGTCTTCGATCTCGCCGGCCAAGAGCCGCGCCTTCATCTTGTCGCGCGACCGTTGGCGGCGGTCGGCGGCCTCGGCGGCCTGGGGCGTGTCGGCATCTTGCCAGGACCCGGCGGGAGGAGACGGCAAAAGCAGATCCAGCAAACGCTGCTCCACCTGTTCCTTGGCCTGCTCCACCACCTTCACCCGCTCGGAGTTCCGCACCAGGACGATCGCGGCCTCGACCAAATCCCGGATCAGGCCCTCGACGTCGCGGCCGACATAGCCGACTTCGGTGTACTTGGTGGCCTCGGCCTTCACGAACGGCGCGCCGACCAGGATCGCCAGCCGGCGGGCGATCTCGGTCTTGCCCACGCCGGTCGGTCCGATCAGCATGATGTTCTTGGGCGTCACCTGCTTGCGCAGGTCCTCGGTGAGCTGCCTGCGCCGCCACCGGTTGCGCAGCGCGATGGCCACGGCCCGCTTCGCGTCGGTCTGGCCCACGATGTCGCGGTCCAGCTCCGCGACGGTCTGGCGGGGTGTCAACTCACGTTCGCGCTCGAGGTCGTGCTCTGGCACGGCAGTTCCTCCACCGTCAGTTTCGAGTTGGTATAAATATCAATACCGGCGGCGATTGCCAGCGACTCGCGGACGACCTCGGCGGCCGAGAGGCCTGAGTGCTGCACCAGCGCCCGCGCGGCCGCCAAAGCGTAACCGCCCCCCGAGCCAGTCGCCAAGATGCCATCGCTGGGCTGAATGACATCGCCCGAGCCTGTCAAAAGCAAGCTGTGCCGCGCGTCGACCACGACCAGCACGGCCTCGAGCCGACGGAGTATCCGGTCCGTACGCCAGAGCTTGGCCAGCTCGGTCGCCGCCCGCGGCACGTTGTTGGGGTAGTCCTTGAGCTTCCCCTCGAACCGCTCCATTAGCGCGAACCCATCCGCGGCCGAGCCCGCGAAACCAACCAGTACCTGGCCGTCGAGCAACTTGCGGATCTTGACCGCATCGGCCTTCATGACCTGGGTGCCCAGCGTGACCTGGCCATCGCCCCCAATCGCCACCCGGTCCCCCTTGCGCACCGAAAGGATCGTCGTCGCATGCCAGTCCAAGTGGAGCTCCCTTATCGAATCTGCTTCGGTCAGACCTGACCGCATTTTGCCCCTTCGTTCAATACCGACGTCGTGAGGGTAGATCCTCGCTCGTTCAGTGTTGAATCTTCCCCGCGAGCATAAACCCCACCGCCCCGTCTTGCCAAGCGATTCGAAGAATGGGAAGAACCTTGGCGAGCCCGGCACGAGTCATGGTAAGATTGGGCTCATGGCCGCGGAAGAATCGAGTTTGCCGCGGCCGTTCCATGGAAATGATCCGATGACAATCGACCAACTCCGCAATGCTTATGATGCTCAGCCCTTTCGACCGTTCGTCATGCACCTCGCGGACGGGCGATCGATCCCGGTCCGCCATCGCGAGTTCATCATGACCGTCCCGAGCGGCCGAACCATCCTTGTCGTCCAGCCCGACGACACCGTCAATATCATCGACCTGCTCTTGGTAACCGATCTGGAATTCAAGCCGGCGGCGAACGGTCCGGCCAGGAAGCGTCGAGCTTGAGTTCCGCCGACACACTGGAGCGCACCCTTTGTTTTTCCCTCACGATTTCTCATAATGCAAGTGGACTACCGCCGAGCGCAGGAGACGAATCAATGGGCCTCACTGTCAACCTTGAGCGAGAAGACAACGGCCGGTGGCTCGCCGAAGTGCCGGACCTCCCCGGTGTCCTGGTTTACGGACTGACCCAGGACGACGCGATTGCCAAGGCGAAAGCGCTGTCCTTCCGCGTCATCGCCGACCGTATCGAACATGGCGAGCCTGTTCCCGAGATGGATGAGCTCTTCTCGGTGGCATCGTGAGCCAATGGCCATCGACCAAAGCCCGATCGGATTCACCCCAGCAGCTTGGTCACGACGTTTCCTCCCACGTCGGTGAGCCGGAAGTCGCGGCCCTGGGACCGGAAGGTCAGCTTGGTGTGTTCGAGGCCGAGCAAGCGCAGGATGGTCGCCTGCAGGTCGTGCACGTGCACGCGGTCGGCGACGGGGCCGAACCCGAGTTCGTCGGTCTCGCCCAGGGCCAAGCCCGGCTTGACCCCTCCACCCGCCAGCCACATCGTCATGGCGTCGATATGATGGTTGCGGCCGACGGTTTCGCGGATTTCCCCCATGGGCGTGCGGCCGAATTCGCCTCCCCAGACCACCAGGGTGGATTCAAGCAGGCCCCGCGCTTTCAGGTCCTTGATCAAGGCCGCGCACGGCTGGTCGATGTCGCGGCAGACCTGGTCGAGGTCGCGGCTCAAGGTCTGGCCGGGGACGCCATGGTGGTCCCAGTCGGTGTGATAGAGCTGAACGAACCGCACGCCCCGCTCGACCAGCCGCCGGGCGAGCAAGCAGTTGTTGGCGAAGGAGGACTTGCCGGGCTGGGCACCGTACAATTTCAGGGTCTCGGCGGTCTCCGATCCCATGTCGATCAGCTCCGGAGCGCTCGACTGCATGCGGTAAGCCACCTCGTAAGCGGCGATCCTGGTGGCGATCTCGGGGTCGGCGGTGACGTCGAACCGCGCGTGGTTGAGCGCGGCGATCGTCTCGATGGCCCGGCGCTGCCGCCGCGGCGAGATCCCGCCCGGCGTGCTCAAATTCAAGATCGGCTCGCCGCCGGCGCGGAGCGGCACCCCCTGGTAGGCCGAGGGGAGAAATCCGCTCCCCCAGTTGACCGCACCGCCCCGCGGCCCGCGCGGGCCCGATTGCAGCACGACGAAGCCCGGCAGATCGGCCGACTCGCTGCCGATGCCGTACGTGACCCACGAGCCCATGCTCGGCCGGCCGAACTGGACTGTTCCCGTGTTGGCAAATAGCTTGGCCGGCGCATGGTTGAACACATCCGTCGCCACCGACTTGATGATCGCCAGGTCGTCGACGACCTCGGCCAGCCGCGGTAGCAACGCCGAGACCCATGCCCCCGACTGGCCGTGCCTGGCAAACCGGCGGACCGTACCCAGCAGCTTGGGATGCTCCTTGGTGAAGATATCCATGAACGCGAACCGGCGCCCCTGGATAAACGAGTCCGGGATCGGCTGACCGCTGTATTTCTGAAGCTGCGGCTTGTAGTCGAACAGCTCGAGCTGGCTGGGGCCGCCGGCCATGAACAGATAGATGACGCTCTTGGCCCGCGCGGCAAGATGGCCCGGCCGGGCCGCCAGGGGATTGGCGCCCCGGTCCGTGGCCCCGCCCGGCGCGAGAGGGCCACGCGGATGGGCATCAGGCTCCGCCATCGCGCCGGCTTCCTGCGCGCCTCCCGCGAGCGAGGCCAGCGCCATCGCCCCCAGCCCCAGGCCGCAGTCGGCGAAGAAGTGGCGCCGGGTCCGGCGGCACAGGACGTGATCGAGCAGCTTTCGTGGATCGCAGTCGTTCGACATGGCCAAGAGCCCCCCGCTTTCCGTCTTGAACAGGTTTACTCGCGGGTCACGAACTCGTCGAGGTTGAGCAACACGCGCGCGACGGTGATCCAGGGAGCGGAGGGCGAAGAACCACCGCTGCGCGGCGGCCTTGCCGCGGGACCGGCGGCCGGCGTGTCCAGGCCCGCGCAATCCACGCGCTCCTGGTCCAGCACCGCTTTCAGCATCTCCAGCTCGCGGTCGACCGCCGGCCGGCCCAGGCAGAGCATCACCGCATGCCGGATCCGGTCGCGATCCGAGGCGGGGCCTGGCCGCTCGCTCAAGATCCGCGCGGCCAGCCCCTCGGCGATCTCCACGAACGCCGGGTCGTTGAGCAGCGTCAGTGCCTGAAGCGGCGTGTTGGATCGGAACCGCCGTGTGCAGGTCTGCACACCCCCCGGTGCGTCGAAGGTCGTCAAGAACGGGTGGGGCGTGGCCCGCCAGAAGAACGTGTACAGCCCCCGGCGATAGCGGTTCGGGCCAGGATCGGCCCGCCACGGGCGCTTCATCTGACCCAGGTTCATGACACCGTCGGGCTGGGGGGGGAAGACGCTCGGGCCTCCGAGCACGCGCGTCAGCAGACCACCGGAGGTCAAGGCAGCGTCGCGGATCAGCTCGGCGTCGAGGCGGAGGCGGGCCTGCCGCCACAGCAGATGATTGTCGGGATCGATTGCCTGCCCCTCGGGCCGCAATCGCGACGCCTGCCGGTAGGTCGCCGAGCTCACGATCAGCCGGTGGATCGCCTTCCGGCTCCAACCACGGTCCATCAGCTCGCAGGCCAGCCAGTCGAGCAGCTCGGGATGACTGGGCGCCGTGCCCTGGGTCCCAAAGTCATTGTCGGTCTCGACCAGGCCGCGGCCGAAATGGGCTTGCCAGATGCGGTTGACCACGACGCGGGCCGCCAGCGGATTACGGCGATCGACCAGCCAGCGGGCAAGGTCCATCCGATCGGCCGGGTTCCCCGGGCTCGTATCATTCAAGGGAGGGAGAACGCCCGGAACGCCCGGCTCGACGCGCTCCCCCTTGCGAGTGAAGTCGCCGCCGAGATGGACATGCGTCGGACGCGGGCCGCCGGATCGCTCGCGAACGACCATTGTCGTCACGAACTTGGGCTCCGCCGCGCGCAGCTTCGTCAGGGCAGCGAACTCGACTCGGAAAGTCGGGTCTTGGGCCATCATCAACTCGACGAGAGCGCGACGGTGGGCCGGCGACCGCTTCCCCCGCGGTGAATCGAATGCCAACCGGACGTCAGCCTCCTGGGCCTGGGTGAACTCGAGCGTCACCGTCGCCTCCCACTTTCGCTCGTGCTCATCCAGGTCTGGATACCGCGCCGCCAGCGCGCGGTGGAACTCGTCGATCCGGCCGCGGACCTCCTGCCGCCTGGCCGACTCGGCCGGCGAGGCGATCTCGAGGTCCGGCTCATCGACATTGTTGAAGAACGCGAAGAGCCGGTAATACTCGCGCTGGGAGATTGGATCATACTTGTGGTCGTGGCACTGGCAGCAGCCGATCGTCAAGCCGAGGAAGACGGTGCCCGTGGTGTTCACCCGGTCGACGACGGACTCGACCCGAAACTGCTCGACGTCGATCCCGCCTTCCTGGTTGATCGGCGTATTGCGGTGAAAGCCGGTTGCGATCCGCGGGCCGAGTGGATTTCCGGGCCGGAGGTCGCCGGCGAGCTGGTCGATCGCGAACTGGTCGAACGGCATGTCGGCGTTGAGAGCGGCGATGACCCAGTCGCGGTACTTCCAGATCGAGCGGGGAGCGTCGATGTTGTAGCCGTTGGAGTCGGCATAGCGAGCCAGGTCGAGCCAGGGGCGGGCCCACCGCTCGCCGAAGTGGGGCGAGGCCAGGAGCCGGTCGACCGTGCGATCGAGAGCGCCCGCCGGCCGGCCGGCCAGGACGTCGTCGACTTCCCCGGGCGAGGGGGGCAAGCCGATCAGGTCGAGGCTCAGGCGGCGTAGCAAGGTCGCCCTATCGGCTTCCGGCGCGGGACCAAGTCCCGCCCGCTCGAGCCGGGCCAGGATGAACCGGTCGATCGGGTTCCGCGCCCAGCCGGGCTTTGAGACCTCCGGGACGGCCGGCCTCCTGGGCGGCTTGAACGCCCAGTGCGACGCGCTGGGGGGAACTCCGGGCCGCTCGCCGGCGACCCCCTTGGCCCCCTGGTCGATCCAGTCTTTCAGCACCTTGATCTCGGCCTCCGCCAGCGGCGGCCGTTTCAAGGGCATGCGTTCGATCTCCCCTCCGCCCCGTACGGCGGCAATGAGCGAACTCTCCTCGCCCCGGCCCGGCAGCACCACCGGCCCGCTTTCGCCCCCCACCAGCGCCGCCGCCGCGGTATCGAGCCGCAGCCCGCCCTTTGGCCTGGCCGCGCCGTGACACGACACGCAGTGACGGGTCAGGATCGGCTTGACCTGATTGGCGTAATCGACCGGGGAACCCGCCGCCGCGCCGGCAAACGTGTGCGGCGCAGCGACCCAAGCCAGCGCCAGACCGGTGGCGGCCCACCACGCGCTCACGCGAAAGTGCACGGTGCCCATTCGAGGAATCATCGGCAAGGTTCAGGAAGGAAATCGGCGAGACCAAAACCCGGTGCGGCGAGCCGTCGGCCCGAACGTGGGCGCGCACCGGCTTCCCTTTACCATACCGCAAGACGCCGGTCCGACGCCAGCAGATTCCGGGCGTTCACCAGGTGGTGAGTGGTGGGTGGCGGGTGGTGCGGGGTGCGGGGTGCGGGTCAGCTTGAGGAGGCGTGAAAGGACCGAGGCAGGGGCGAAGAGTACACACACAACGCGTTTCGGGCCGAGAACGTCGACACGTCGACACGGCCTTGGTAGCATTGGACTTGCGCCGTGTCGACGTTTTTCTTAGGTTTCGGCTAACGACCCAACGCTTGGTCTGCCATGGGGTTACGCGTGTCGACGTTTTTGCGGGTGACGGTTCGAGCTCGAGCCAGTGAAAGGACGCGACCCTGGTGGCAACGGGAGACATTGACGAGTATGCCATGTACGCCGAGCAGCGGGGCAATGCGGCGCAGCTCGATTGTGAGCTGCGCTGGCGATTTGGGCCAGCGGGGCGAGTCGGCCTTGCGTGAAATCAAGTGTCGTGCTGGAGACCGCCCCAAACGGCCTTCACCGGCCAAAAAGTCCGCACACGGCGGCTCATACGGGTATAAAATCGCTGATGCCTCCGGTTCGTCTCTTGCCGTACATCATTTGGAACCCAGTATCTCCGTCGAACGAGCTGTGCGGATCCGGTCTCACCGGGGCGGACCTTGGATTTGTATGATCAAATGTCAAGCTGGAGATCGCCATTCGGAAGGGCGGAGGACGCAGGACGGAAGGATGAACGGCCTATTTCCTTCACTTACAACTGGCAACTGATCGCTATTCTCGGTGTGCCGCGTATCGTCGCTGCCCGGCTGTCGAGAGAGGAGCCGAGCCAGTGGTTGCGCATGCTGCGCGTAAGGTCCATCTACTAATATGATCTGCACAACGGGGAGAACAGTTGCATAAATCTTTTCAGATGCTTTCGGAATGTTGGCGGAGACGGCGAGTCGACGAGGCGTCGAGGTGGGGCGGATCCGATTCGTGGACGTGCAGCGCGAAGCGGAGCCGGGCGAGGAATTTCCTGAGGATGGGACCGATCGGCGCGGGACGCCGGTAGCGTGGACGCGCCGGGCCCAGACGGCCGGGTGAACAACGGTCGGAGCGATCCTTGCCTGTATCGCGATCGGCATCGTCTTCTCGAGCGCTTCGAGAATCCCGATCGAGCCCGGGAGGTGACCGCAACGGAACCGCCCCGAGGCGCTGGTCGGGGACAGGGGACAGAAGAGCGACGGGCCGTCTTTGGGCTCAACCTGTCGAAATTTGGCCTGTCCGCTTCTCCAACCTCGCCCTGAGTGCGGGCTGGCAAAGCGAAGCAAGCGTGCGAGCCCCGTTCCCAGCTCACAAGGAGGGGTTTTTCTAAGAAGAGGAAGAGGGGCCGCAGGCCTCGCCACAGCACAGCAGCGGCCGATGAACTGTTTCTGGCTCCCTCTCCCGCGGGAGAGGGCTGGGGTGAGGGCCGAGCGGCACCGAGAGCCTCCCCCAGTTGAATCGCCCCATCCGCACCGTTTCTACAAGACGTGTTTTTCGAGCGGCGCTGCTGGCGCAATCGGCCCCTCACCCCAGCCCTCTCCCAAAGGAGAGGGAGCCAATGGTTCGCGGCGCAACAGCTCTCATGCTGGCCATCCTGCCCGCCTGCGGCGCGCCGGAAGATCGCGCCAGGATGCGGGCCCGTTTCGCGCTGTGGGCACGGTGGTGACGAAGACCTCTCCCTCTGAGCCCGTTCCCAGGGGGCTGAACGGTTACCCGGTTTTATCCTTCAGGTGAGCCATGGCCTCCGTCGCCAGCACATTCAAGACGCACGAGCCGAGCCTCCCCGAGCTGCTCGACGAGATCCATAAGGGGACCATCCAGCTCCCCGATTTTCAGCGCGGCTGGGTCTGGGACGACGACCGCATCCGCGCACTCATCGCCAGCGTATCGCTCTCATACCCGATCGGCGCCGTGATGCTCATGGAGACGGGCGACGACGGTCTGCGGTTCAAGCCCCGCCTCGTGGAAGGGGCGCCGCCGGCGAACGGCACCAAGCCCGAAAAGCTGATCCTGGACGGCCAGCAGCGGCTCACGTCACTTTACACGTCGCTCCGTAGCGGCCAGCCCGTGAAGACCTTGACGTCGAAGAAGGAGTCGATCGAGCGAGGAACCTCACGCCGGGTTTACCACCGTCGTCCTTGGCTGTCTGACATGAGCCAGCTCGGGGGTGCTCCCTGTCGGTTCCTTGGGCGCCCTGGCTGTGGCACGCGTCGGTGTGTCGGACCGAGGCTGTTGCGGCCCGGTTTCGTCAGTACCGGGACGCGGACGCCGGACTTCGATGATCCGCGTGTCACGGCCCGTTACGGCCAAAAGGACGTAACGGTGTCGCCAGCGGCGGTGGCGTCTCCGGGGGTTCCGGGCAATTCCTTCACCATAGAGCTGGGGAAATACAAAAAAAGCACTTGACCGCGGTGTCTCGAACATTACAATTTCAATAGACAGTCTGTCTGTCTGTCATGCAAAGGACATTGTGACCGATGAAGCTGGACCAGATCACCGACGTGGAGCTTTCCATCCTTCAAGTCCTCTGGGAACGCGGGCAGGCCACCAGCCGGGAACTCACGTCCGCACTGTACACAGAAGTGACCGACCCGAAGATCGCCACGGTACAGAAGCTCCTGGAGCGGCTAGAAGCGAAGGGGTGCGTCCGGCGCGACCGCCGGGAGCGGGCGCATCAGTTTCACCCGCTTGTAAGTCACGATCAGTATCTCCGCAGTCGCCTGAAAGCTCTGGCCGACCGGCTCTGTGGCGGTGCCCTGGTGCCGCTGGTAACAACGCTGCTGCGCTCCAAGGTGATTTCGCGCAACGACCGTGAGCAGCTCCGCAAGCTCATTAGCGAATTATGGTCGTAGAAGAAGACCGGCGCGCATGACTCAGGATTCGCGAGGACTGTCATGCACACCTTCTGGGAAACCATCGTCAGCAACTCCCTCGTGGTTACTGTCCTGGCCATGGCCCTTGTTCTCCTGGGCCGGACTTGGAAAAACCCCGTGGGATTGCATGTTCTCTGGGTGATGGTGCTACTGAAGTTCGTCACGCCACCGCTGCTCATCCTCCCTGTCCCCTTGACGGTGAACCTCCAGCTTCCCGCGCCGGACCGGCAGAAAGCCGGGCAGCGCGTCGACGGTCGGTCACCAGTCGAGGTTTCCAGCGAAGACGAGAATGCTTCCGTCGGTCCCAGCCGGCAGGAGCAGCGCGAATCGGACGATGGAGAAAGTCCTCGGAGTGTGGCCACGATCGACGTCGCCTCCGCCGTCGCGGACCAGCAGGGGCTGTCGTGGATGGCCGTCTTGACCTGGAGTTGGGTCGTCGGCAGCGCCCTGTTCGCGTCCGGGCAGGCTTGCCGCATCCTTCGCCTGCGGAGACTGCTGCGTAGTGCTCTCCGTGCTACCCCCACCATCCACCGCATGGCAGACGAGATTGCCAGACGGCTCGGTCTAAGCTGGACGCCCGAGGTTCTGATGGTGTCTGTTCGTCTGTCGCCGATGGTCTGGTCGCCGGGCGTCAGGCCCCGCTTGGTTCTTCCCGCCTCGCTGTTCGCGCGGCTGGACGTGGCAGCCCAGGAGGCGATTGTTGCTCATGAACTGGCTCACATTCGCCGCCAGGATCACTGGGTCCGCCTGCTCGAACTGCCCATCACCACGCTCTTCTGGTGGCATCCCGTGGTCTGGTGGGCCTGCCGCGTTCTCCGAGAACTGGAAGAGCACTGCTGCGATGGCATGGTCTTGAGCGCCGTGCCCCACTGCGGCAGGGCCTATGCCACGGCCCTGGTGGATACGTTGGATTACCTTTCCGAACGGTCGATGGCCCTGCCGCCCGCTGCGACCGGCGCGAACACGCTCGTCTCGTTGTCAAGGAGAATCAAGATGTTGAGGAATCCGGCCCCCGTCAGGCCGCTCACCGTCGGTCGCCTCTTGGTCTTGCTGGCCGTGGCAGCCGTCCCGATGGCTGTGGCCTTCGCCGCCCGAACTCCCCCGGCCGATAACCGTGTCCTTTCCGGGGATCAAGAGCCATTAAACCAGCCTGTCGGCCACGAGCGCCGGCCGGATCGCGGACAAGACGCTCTTCTGGCGCAGAAGGGCGACAACGGGAGAACGAGCCAACCAGCCGCTGCCAAGCGGGCTGGAACGGACAACTCAGCAAAGGACAAGAAGACTGTGAACCACTCCTTGGAAACATGGCGGATGAGCATGAGTCTCCAGGGCCCGGGCCTTGCGACACCCGCAGTGCAATGGGCCATCTTCGACAAGGACCCTGTCCCTGGCTTCGAGGCCCGTACCAAGAAGATGCAGTGGATTTACCGAGAGCAATTGAGAAGGGCGGAAAGCGAGGCCGCGAGGGAGGACACACGCAAAGGATGGATGACGTTGCAGTGGGACTCGGCTTTCAAGGAAATCCCGGGAGATCGTCTCGATCTGCTGACGTCAGATAGTCACCATCCGATCGAGTCGATCGGACCGGACGGCAAGAAATGGATTGCGACCAAGGTTGTGATGGCCAAGGGGAAACCGATGTGCTGGTGCATCCCGGTGGAAGTGAAGTATGGCGAAGAGATCCAGGTGACGCTGACGGATAAGAATGTGTTTGACTTGGGATCCGCTTTCGATAGCACACTGCAAGAAGCTGCGGCCTCGTCAGAGGAGAACAAGAAGAAGGAGGAGTGGCTACGCACGACCTGGGTGATCCAATTGAATCTTCGGGTCCCCGGCTCAGCGCCCTTCGAAGTGCCGTTTGCCATCTTCGATGAGGACCCGGTCCCTGGCTTCAAGGCATCCGTCAAAAAAGCCGGCCGGCTGGTAAACGAAGCGGTGGGGGGAGAGAAACCCCGAGTACCAATGGCCGTGGCCTGGGCTACGGTCTTTAGGAAAGTCACTGGGGATCGTCTCGATCAGCTGCCATCAGGTGGCTCTCTCTTCTGTTCCTCGAACGAGTCGGATGGCAAGAAATGGATCGTGACCAAGGTCGTGCAGATCAAGGGAAAACCGGTCTGCTGGTGCATTCCGGTGGAGGTGAAGACCGGCAAAAAGATCAGTGTGACACTGACTGAGGACAATGTGTTCGATCTGGGATCCGTTTTTGACAGCGCCCTGCGAGAATCAGATCCAACAAAATGATGTGCGTGGTGCCGCGCTGACCGGCCGTCTAGCGGAGTGTTGCGCGCGTCGGCCACATCGACCGAAGCCGGCTTTCCGAAAGGTGATCTTGGACGGCGATCGTCGGTCTGATGGGCGTTACCTCGAAATCGGTGCGACTTCCTGTCCAGGAGGTGCAACACTGGTGGGGGGCAGAAGCGGGACAGGTCCGATATTGCTAAACCGAGTAAGTCTCCAACTATCCCATATTGCCAATAGCGGACCTGTCCCGTTTTCGAACCCCCACACCAGTGCCGCCCGGCCCATCGGCTCTACGCCCCCGGCCGCAGAGCGTCAACGCGTGCCAGCGCCGGCATAGCCAGTGGCACGGCCGATTCACGGATCAATGATGAAGGATGAGTAAGAAGGGTCTTACTCGTCCTTCTGGACACCTCAGTCCGACCTGATGCCCGTGACGCAGTGTGGGCGGGGCGACGCTGTGTTGATGAAAACTTGGTCTTGAACGCTCTGCCTCGGTATGCCCCATGCTGAGCCTCGGGGATGGTTCGGACGCGGAGCGTCCCAGACCGGTGTTCCCACGCGGAGCGTGGGAACAAGGGTGTCGGAAGCCTTGTACCCTCTGGTTGTTCGTGCGACTTCAACGGTATTGGTCTTGAACGGCTCCTGACGGTCCTCGGCCACAGTTAACTTTTGTTGCGCTCCGAGGAAGCGTTTATTGTGCGCGGAGACCCGCGCCGAACAGTGGCATCGCTCGCCGGGGGATTTCACCGCCCGAATCGCTCGCGGGCGAGCTGCCCGAGCGCGCCCAGGAGGGATCAACCAGGACGGGTTTCATTTCCGGGTGTCGCCCCGCTCCCCCAGCGACATGCCGAACGGCCGGCCGATCTCGTTGAGCCGCGCCTCGATCTGCGCCTTACTCAGGCCCATCTCCGCGAGCAGCCGGTTGTAGTTGTTGATGGCATCCTCGAGGTGGGGATGATCGTGGCCAGTCGCGCGCGTGAACTGCAGGAAGATCTCCATGTGTCGTCGGCTCAGCGGCTCGGCCTCGGCGAGGTGGTTGGTGGCATAAAGCAGAACCGACAGGTTGTTGAGGTCGCGCGCGACGTCGGGGTGGTCGGGGCCGTACGACTCCTCGGCGATCGCCAGTGCCCGCCGGTAGAGCGACTCGGCCTCGGCCAGGCGGTTGGTGGCCTTGAGCAACAACGCCAGGTTGTTGAGGGCGGTGGCGACGTCAGGGTGGTCGGGTCCGTACGATGCCTCCTTGATCGCCAGCGCCCGCCGGTGCAGCGGCTCGGCCTCGGCCAGGCGGTTGGTGGCCTGAAGCAACGCTGCCAGGTTACTGAGCTCGACTTTTGCCGTTTTTTTAGGGTTGTACTACGGCGAGCCTCCTTGGTGAGGTGGTAGGTATCGACCAACCGCCACATCTCACACAAGGAGGCTGCCATGGGTAGTTTAACCGGCCGACCCCGCAAGCGCCTGTCCC
>JBIOJM010000118.1:0-26755 GCA_044450785.1 Isosphaerales bacterium | reverse complement strand
TCGAAGGCCCGCAGGTGCTCGCGCAGGGTGGTCGTCATGTCCTGGGACTCGACGAAGCGGAGGTACTGCCGCCGCGAGTAGCCCAGGAGATAGCTGAACAAACAGACGCGGCGCCGGCCTTCGCTGGTGAAGTCGAGGTCGCGGGGCGGAAACGGGGACGCAGTTAGTTTTCACCGGGGCTCGCACGCTTGCCCCGCTTTGCCAGCCGGCACTCAGGGCAAGGTTGGAGAAGCGGACAGACACGCCGATATCCGCACGACCGCGGTCGACTTCGGGGCGGAAACCGGGACGCAGTTCGTTTTCACCGGGGCTCGCACGCTTGCCCCGCTTTGCCAGCCGGCACTCAGGGCAAGGTTGGAGAAGCGGACAGACACGCCGATATCCGCACGACCACGGTCGACTTCGTGCGCAAAGAGGAAGGTGCGGAGGTGGCGAGGCGGCGGATTCAGATCCGTCTGACGGGACGTAAGGGTGAGTGACCCCAACGAGGCAAGGACCCCCAGTTCCACCGCCGCAAGACTCATCCGGCGATTTAAGCTACCAAGCCTCGTCGATGGGCACCGGCAGGCCCACTCGCATGAAATAACGGGCGAACGCTTGGGACAGATGTTGGCGGTAGGGCGATAACAGACGCGGTCCGTCTCGGCCCCGAGCACCTATTGAGCGTCAGGTTAATAGGTTCCGCTTGATTTTCAGGTACGCAAACCGGCGGCTAGCGCCGTACCGCTGACTAGAACGCTCCGCCGCCGTCACCGGCAAGAGAATTTCCCGCTGGTGAGGCAGGACGACGACACCACGAAGACGTTCGGCATCACAAGAGGAATCGACGATGGCCATGATCGACCGTATCCGCCAGGCCGCACACGCTCAACCATTCCGGCCGTTTGCGCTGCGCATGGTGGACGGCAGGGAGTATCTGGTCGAGCACCCTGATTTCCTGACGATCCCCCCGATGAAGCGACCCCGCGAGGTCTATTTCTACACCTTCGACCAGCACGAGCCCGACGATTACACCACGCACTGGATCAACATCGGCCTGGTGAAAGCCGTGGCCTTTCCGGGCGGCAGGGAAGCCGTGCAGACCGAGGCCAACGGCGATGACGGAGGCTCCGCATGACCGCCCCAACCCCATCCGGCCGCGCGCTGAAAATCGACCGTCTCACGTCCACGACGATCCGCCAAATTGCCGAGATCGCCGAGGCCCAGCACGGCTTGGCCGACGTCCGCGTCGTCGAATGGGCTGTCGACCACTTGCACCGCTCGATATTCGAAACCGAACCAGCGTTGCCCCGCCGGCTGCAGCGAAAGGTGGCGCCATGACCGGGGCGGAAACGGAGACGCAGTTCGTTTTCACCAGGGCTCGCACGCTTGCCCCGCTTTGCCAGCCGGCACTCAGGGCAGGGTTCGGTATCGACAAGCGGGACAGGTCCGATTTTGGGAAGCGGAGACGCCCGCTTCGGGTGGACAGTTTTTGAGGCTCAGACCAGATTCTTCTGCGATTCTTCGATCTCCCTTTTGAAGTAATAGCGAAAAATCGTGTAGCCATAAAGGACCACCGGATCGGACTCCCTCCGGTAACTCTGGAGGACAACCGACACCAATTCCCAGCCATCTCGACCGTAGGAGTTCAGGATCTCCTCACGTTCGGAGTCTTCAGACGAGTCCGCGCTCGTCTGCCCCGCCAGAACCCTGTCAATGACGACCTTGTGTTGCCATCGGCGCATCCGAGACCCCCAAGCTGCAACGCAAGACGAAAGTGTTGAAGCCCTCGCTCCGAGAATCGCCATTCGCTCACTCTACTGCATCTTGCGCACCGAATCGAGGGGCGGAAACCGGGACGCAGTTTGTTTATGCCGACGATCCGTGCGGGTTGTCGTTTACCCATGACCCAAGGACGCTCCATCGCCTTTCAGGGGAAACGCGATGGACCGGAAGCCTTGCTCGTTGGCGATCTTGAGGGCGTTGCGGACGGAATCCCGAATCGACTGTTCGGAGGCACGCCAGAGCAGGTTGAGCCCGGCGACGTGAATGATCCCTTATATGGCTGATATCGACCGGGCCTGCGCGGTGAATAGATTCTACCTCCATCGGATGTCCGCGCCGTGCGCGCATTTCAGGTCGGGATGCGGCGGGCGCGGAACCGTGCCGTAGGGTGGGTCGAGCCGCGACTCGTCGCGGCGAGGCCCACCGCGCGGGCCGTGGCGATCGGTGAGCCACACGAATCCCAGCATCGTTCGACCCACCCAACAACCCGTTGCGGCGCGGCCGCGTTAGCCTACACCAACCCGAAGCGTCAGCGAGGGATGCCGCAAGTCTCTTGCGGCGCGACGCCAGCGCCCTCGCTCACGCTTCGGGTTGGTATGTCGGACGACCCTCGACACTTACGTCAGGACCGTTTACCCCCTTTCAACCGAAAGCAGCTACTCATCACGCCAGGCGCCCAGGAGCCTCCGCACGGTCACGAGCTGGCCCAGGTGGTAGGCATTATGGTCGGCCACCAGCAATGCCTCCCGAAGAATCGTCTGCCCCTGGCCGTGCGCGAGCGGGGTGAACAGGTCTGTCTTCGAATCAGCGACCAGGTCCTTGATTGCCCCCAGGTCCGCCTGGAACGCGGCGATGGATCGGTCCCACGCTCCTGGGTCGGGCGGAGCGTCGCCTTGGGGCCAATAGCCATCGGGAAACTCGGGCGAGGTATGGTGCGGGTCGATGCTGAAGCGGAGAATATCCCACTGGGCGATCCGCATATGCTCGACCAGTCGCCAGGGCGTGTGCGGCAAACCCGGCGGCCTGACCCTGCGGAGCTTGACGGGCAGGCCGGCGGTCGCCTTCTCGAAATCGAGGTGGGCATGACCCCCACCGAGTAGGTCCACCAGGTGCTCGCGCAACGTGTCGTCGTTCTTCATTTGGAGTCACTCCCCATGCCGGCGCAGTCGATCTTGGCCCGGGCTCCGCTTCCGGCCGACCTGCTCGCCCCAGAGGCTGTCACCACTGTCGCTGCTCGGACCTGCCTGCTGGAAGGGCCCGCCTTTGACAGCGACGGCAACCTCTTTTTCAGCGACATCATCGGCAATCAAGTCTACCGGATGGCACCGGATGGCGCGCTGTCGATCTTCCGGGCCGACAGCGGGCGGACCAACGGCAACACATTTGATGCCCACGGGCGCCTGATCAGTTGCGAGGGTGCCGAGTTTGGGCCGGGCGGACGGCGACGCCTTGTCCGTACCGACATGAAGACCGGTCAGGTCGAAGTCTTGACCGAACGCCACGAGGGCAAAAGGTACAACAGCCCCAACGACGTCGTCGTGGACACCAAGGGACGCATCTGGTTCACCGATCCCTTTTACGGCGATGACCGCGCGGCGCTCGAGATGGACGCCGAGGCGGTCTACCGCATCGACCCGGACGGCAAAGTCGCGCGCGCGCTGTCGCAGCCCCAGATCGAGCGGCCCAACGGACTCGCGATCACACCCGACGCCCGGACGCTCTACGTCATCGACAGCCACACCCGGCCGGGCGGGAATCGCAAGGTCTGGTCCTTCGACGTTACCGAGGATGGCCGGTTGAGCGACCAGCGCCTGGTCTTCGACTTCGGTCGGGGCCGGGGTGGAGACGGCATGCGCCTCGACGAACGGGGCAACCTGTGGGTGGCGGCCGGGATCCTGCTGTCTCGCCACGTGGGCGAGACGGCTGATGTACCGGCGGGGATCTACGTGATCACGCCCAAGGGTGAGCTGCTGGGCTGCATTCCGATCCCCGAAGACTTGTGCACGAACCTCGCGTTCGGCGGCCCTGGCCGCAAGACACTCTTCATCACGTCGGGCAAGTCGATCTTCAAGGTCGCGCTGACCATCTCGGGTTACGCCCTCTACCCACCCCCTGGGCGGTAAGGAATGGGCCGGGAATAACTTCCCGACTTCGTATTTGTGTGCCACTGGCTATGCCAGTGTCCCCATGCTTGGGCGGGCACTGGCAGAGCCAGTGGCACCCGGAAAACCAGAGAAGCTAAATCGGGAACTTATTTCCGACCTGTTCCTTAGCCCAGAGTCGCGGGTCGTCAGAATCTTCCCCCGTAACTTCTCCGCGCCGTGCGCGCATCTTCAGGACGTTCTCGCTTCCTTATGCTGCCTACTGCCTACTCCCTACTGCCTACTTGCTTTGCGGCTCTGCCGCGTCACGGATTGGCCGGCGTCGAGAGCGGTATGACCCAGGGAGCCACGAACGCGTAAAACGTCACGATCACGCCGACCAGGCACGCCAGGGCCACGCTGTGTTTGAAGACGACCTGAAAGATCGCCGCTTCCCGGCCGGCCTGCTGGGTCGCGGCGCTCGAGACGACGATCGACTGGGCATCGATCATTTTCCCCATGACGCCTCCGCTCGAATTGGCCGCCGCCATCAGGATGGGGCTCACGCCGAGCCGCTCGGCCGTGACCTTTTGCAGATTGCCGAACAGCGCATTCGAGCCCGCATCGGTCCCGGTCAGGGCCACGCCCAGCCACCCGAGCAACGTCCCAAAGAAGGGGAAGGCGGGGCCGGTGTGCGTCAGGCTCAGGCCGAGGATCGTATCCATCCCCGAGTATCGTGTCACGAAGGCAAGGCCGACCATGAAGCTGATCGCCAAAAGCGATGGGAGCAGATGGATGAACGTGTGGCCGAAGGTCCGGACGATCCGCGCCGGACTCATGCCGAGGACGAGCGCCGCCAGGACGGCGCCCAGGAAGACGGCGGTACCGGGCAGCACCAGGAAGTTGAGGTCGGCGATCGCCTCCTCAGGCGTGGGCTCGAGGACGGCCGGCGGCATTCGGAGGACCGCACGATCCAAGTAGGGCATTGGTTGTTTCAGGGTGGTTAGGGTGAGACGGCCTTTGATCGCCGGCATGCTCCACAAGAAGATGAACACGGAGGCGAGCAGGAAAGGAGACCACCCCTTGAGAATCGCGGAGATCGAGTGGCGCTGAAGTGTGTCACAGGGTGTGCCGGCCTGGGCGTTCGGGGAGATTTGCGACGCGGGTCCCTTACGGTTTTCCAGGCTCGTCTTCGGGTGCCACACCTTCAGGAAAGCGACCATGGTCAAGAGCGAGACGAGGGCGGCGATAACGTCGACCAATCCGGATTCCTGGTAGTTCGACCAGTAGAACTGCACAACCGCGAACGACAGTCCGCTGACGGCCAGGGCCGGCCAGACCTCGCGCGTCTGGCGCCAACCGACCATGCTGCGGACCAGCCAGAGCGGCAGGATCGCCGAGATGGGGGGCAGGATTCGCCCGGTCATGGCGCTCAAGGCCGGCTCGGAGAGCCCGGTCACGTCCGACAGCACGCGGATCGGGGTGCCGACCGCGCCCCAGGCCACGGGTGCTGTATTCGCGATCAAGCACAACGTCGCCGCCTGAAAGGGCTCGAAGCCGAGCCCGATGAGAAACGAGCCGGCGATCGCGACCGGCGCCCCACCGCCCCCAGTCCCTTCCAGAAAGGCCCCGAAGCAAAAGGCGATCAGGATGAGCTGGAGCCGCTTGTCGGTCGAGAGCGCCGCGATCGATTCCTTCATCACCTGGAACTGCCCCGTCTCGACGGCGACGTGGTACAAAAAGATCGAGGCGACGATGATCCAGGCAATCCGTAGCAAGCCGAAGATGACCCCGAGGGCCCCCGCGGTGGCGACCATCGCCGCCGGCATGCGAAAGACAACCAACGCGAGCGTCACGGACATCAGAAGCCCAGACAAGGCTGCCACCCAAACGCGGGTCTTGAGCGCGATGAGCGAGAAGAAGAGCGTGACCACCGGGAGGGCCGAGACGAACGTCGACAACGGCCAGGCATGCAGGGGGTCGTAGGTTTGCGACCAGGGCATCGTGCACGCTGCTCCAGAGAAAAGACTCGCGGAGATCGTCCATCCGTACCGGTGTAAAAC
The DNA here is from genome assembly GCA_044450785.1 of Isosphaerales bacterium. Lineage (GTDB taxonomy): Bacteria > Planctomycetota > Planctomycetia > Isosphaerales > Isosphaeraceae > JBIOJM01. The sequence continues at coordinate 20,847 of JBIOJM010000118.1, read as the reverse complement.
CGACCGAGGCTCGGTCGGTCGAAATGGGCGTCACGGACGGATCACCGTGCCGTCTCGTCTCCGGGTGGTGCCCCAGCGGTAATCGAAGGTAGGGCTATCGGGGAACGGGAACTTCGCGGCCAGCTTCTCATCGATGTCGATCCCCAAGCCGGGGGCCTCGTGGGCATACATGTAGCCGTCCTTGGTCTCCGGGCAGCCGGGGAAGACCGCTCGCGTCTGGGGCGGGAAGACGTATCCCTCATGGATTCCGAAATTGTAGCTGGCCAGCTCCAGCGCCAGGCCGGCGGCGTGGGCGACGGGAGAGCAGTCCCCGGGGCCATGCCAGGCGGTTTTCACTCCGAAGAACTCGCAGAGCGCAGCCACCTTGCGCGCCATGGTCAGACCACCGATCTGCGAGATGTGGATGCGAATGAAGTCGATCAGTCGCCCGGCAATCAATGGCACGTACTCCTGCTGGGTGTTGAACAGCTCGCCCATGGCGATCGGTACGCTCGATTGCTGGCGGATCAGCCGGAAGTGGTCTTTCTCCTCGGGTGGCAGCGGATCTTCCAGGAAAAACAAATGGTATTTCTCCAGCTCCTTGCACAAGTTGACCGCCTGGTTCGGTGAAATCCGCTCGTGAACATCATGCAGCAGCTCGACTTCGTCGCCGAGGGTCGATCGCAGATGCTCGAATAGTTTGGGAATGGTGCGCAGATAGGGCCCGGGCTCCCACACGGACCTGGGATCAGTCGGCCCGATCACATCCGGTACGGTGGGCTCGGTGCGCGCGGTGTCGGAGCGGGTCCCATAGGTCACCATGCTCGGGATGGCCACCTGGACGCGGATATGGCGGTAACCCCTGGCCATTGCCTCGCGCGCGTTCGCCTCGACCTCCTTGACGTCGCGGCCCCGAACGTGAACGTAAAGTGCCGCGGCGAAGCGGCACTTGCCGCCCAGCAACTGATAAACAGGCATGTTCGCCCGCTTGCCCTTGATGTCCCACAGTGCCATGTCGACACCGCTCATCGCGTTGAAGAGCACCGGACCATTCCGCCAGTACGAGCTGACGTACGACGACTGCCAGATGTCCTCGATCTGGTCCACGTCACGGCCGATGAGGAAGGGCTTGAGGTACTTCTCGACCGCCGTCTGCACCGCGTAGGCCCGCTGGGTGAAGGTTGCACAGCCCAGGCCGTACAAGCCAGGCTCGCCCGTCGAGACCTTGACAATGACCAGGCGGATCCGATCGGGCGCGGTGAGGATGGTGGTGATGTCGTTGATTTTCAAAGGCGGCAGGCCGCGCGGTGAGTCGGGCCTCGCTTGAGCCGCGCGGGCCACCGGAGTCTGCCCGGTGACGAGGCCGGCGCAGCCGGCGGCAGCACCGGCCGACAGCCAACCCAAGATGTCGCGCCGATCCATGATCAAGCTCCTTTCAGGCGTGTCCCCGCCGCGGGATGAACTGCACTTCGATGCGTTCCGGATGGTTGCGGAGGCTGTCAATCTAACCAGTAGGTCCGGCCACTGCAACCGCCCGATCGCGGTCTGGTAACGGGCCAAACGTCGCAGCATTTTGCACTTTTTTTCCCGGGGTCTTGACCTGCCGCACCCTACTGATATACTGTACTAGTCACGTAACACACTAGGGGCCAGGACGCATGATCTTACTCGATTTGAACTCCGCGGACGATCGGCCGATTTACGGCCAGATCGCGGATCGTGTCAAGTTCGCGGTGGCTGCGGGAGTGTTGCGGTCGGGCGACCTGGTGCCCTCGGTTCGGGAACTATCGAAGCAGCTCGTGGTGAACCCGAACACGGTGGCGCGAGCGTACCGAGACCTGCAAACGGAGGGCCTGCTCGAATCGGTGCGGGGGATGGGTCTTCAAGTGGCCGACGGTGCGGGGAAGCGGTGCCTCGCCGCGCGCCGTGAGATCGTGCGGCAGCGGCTCCGGCGCGCGATCGAAGAGGCCCGGCAAAGCAAGATGGAGGCCGCCGAGATCGAGGCCATCCTCCGCGAAGAATGGGCCAGGGAAAGCAATCAGGGCAACGGGCAATAGTGATGGCGATGGCGACAGTCAACCCTCGGCGCGGCGGTGAACCCGTCGGGACCGGGTGGAGGGCCACTACGGGCTGAAGGAGGCGCGGCATGATCCAGATCCAGGCGCAGACGGGGGTGGTGATTCGGGTCGAAGGGCTGACCAAACGATACGAACGCCAGATGGCGGTCGAGGGTTTGTCACTGGTGGTGCCCGAGGGTTCGATCTTCGGCCTGCTCGGCGAGAACGGCGCGGGCAAGACGACGACGATCCAGATGTTGCTCGGGCTGGTCAAACCCGATGGCGGCCGGCTCGAGGTACTGGGGCTCGACCCGACACGGCAGGGCTTTGATGTGCGCCGTCGAACCGGCTACGTGCCCGAAGCTCCAGTGCTCTACGACTGGATGACCGTGGCCGAGATCGGCTGGTTCGCCGCGGCGTTTCACCTTGACGCGCAGGGGACCACCAGCGGCTATCAGTACCGCTACACCGAGCTGACTCGCGGCTTCGACCTGCCCGCGCGGAAGAAGATCAAGGCCCTCTCGAAAGGAATGCGAGCGAAGGTATCGCTGGCCCTGGCGCTGGCGTCGGATCCGTCTCTCTTGATCCTCGATGAGCCGACCTCGGGGCTCGACGTGCTGGTGAGACGCGACTTTCTCGAGAGCATGGTCGACCTGGCCGGTGCGGGCCGGACGGTACTCCTCTCCAGCCATCAGATCGGCGAGGTCGAGCGGGTGGCCAGCCACGTGGCGCTTCTGCACCGAGGGAAATTGATCCTGGCCGAGCCGCTGGACGAGCTCAAGTCACGAACGTTCCTGCTTTCGGTGACGTTCTCCAGCCGCGACCACCCGGCCGCGCCACCCGAGGGAACAGCGCTCGAGCTGATCGATGCGTCCGACGCCCCGCGCCAGGCGCGCTGGCTGGTCCACGCCGCCAACCGCTCTGCCTGCGAAATCGTGCGGGCGCTGCCAGGCGTTGAGGACCTGGAGATCGAAACACCGAGCCTCGAGGAAATCTATATCGCTTACATGCGGGCTCGCCGCCCCGAGCCGGCGCCATCACTGGCGGTGCATGTGGCATGAATGTTGAATATTGAAATCATGTAAAGTGGGGGGGAATGAGCCGCCCATGTACGCACGATTGTGGTGGAAAGACGTCCGGCAGTTCTGGCCGATCTGGGTCTTCCTGGCCCTGGCCGCGGCGGTCGTCCAGGGGCTCTTGCTGCACTACCTGGGTCGCGATGCGCGGCAAGGTTTACTCGGCCTTTCGGCATTGCTCTGTGCGAGTCTTTATGCTTTTGCGGCAGGCGCGGCGGCGTTTGCCGGTGAGCGCGAGGCGGGTACGCTCGGGCTGCTCGACATCCTGCCCGTCGATCGGCGGGTCGTCTGGGCGGGCAAGGTCTCTTTTGCGTTGGTGACGACGCTGGCGCTGACCCTGGTGCTCCTGGCCATGGCCGCGATGAGCACGGATCGGTGGATGCCGCAGGGAGTTCTCGCGTTCTGGGTGGCGCTCGGCTTCGGCATGATCGTGCTGGTGGCGCTGGGGTGGGGGTTGTTCTGGTCGGCGATCTTGAGTAACGCGCTGACCGCCGCGGTGACGGCGATCTGCTGCACGGTGTTGAGTCTGAGCTTCCTGGTGAGGCTCGTCGAGATGGATGGGGGCCGTGGCCTGCCCATCGTTGCGCAGCTTTTCGTGATTCTCGCGACCGTGATCGCGTCGGACGTGATTTTCACCCGAGCCATGCGCTGGAGACAGGTGCAATTCGAGTTCCGGTCACCCGTCGTGGTTACGCGGGCCGAATCGGCAAGCGCAAGGCGGGTGCAGCTCCAGATCCAGTCGCCTGTCGCCACGGTGGTGTCTCGGAGGGCGGCGGCGGGAACGCCCGAGTCATTGGTGACGGACCAGTCGCCGCGCCGATCGTGGGTCGTCGAGGCTCGGGCCCTGGCGTGGCAGACGATGAAGGAAGGCGGCAGGACATGGTGTCTGCTGGCGGCGATCGGACTGGGCCTTCCCATGCTGATCTTCCTGCGCTTCGGTTATCTCGATTTTGCCTTGATCGTGATCCTGAGCATCGGCGTTGCCCTGGTGGCGGGAGCCAGTGTCTTTGGGCTGGAGAACCGGATGCGCACCCACCGCTTCCTCACTCACCACGGGGCGCGGCCGGGGTTGATCTGGCTGGTGAAGCTGGCGGTCTGGAGCTTGGGACTGGCGGTGATCTGGGGGCCGTTGGCCCTCATGACCAAGAACAGCATGGAGAAAACAATTGTCAGAGGAATCGAGAATTGGCTCCTCAGCGTATTGATCATTCCGCTCTTCTTCGGCGTCGCGCAGCTCTGCGGGATGGCGCTCCGGCGTGGAATCACAGCGGTTGTCATCGCGCTGGTGATCGGGCTGGCTCTGGTGATTCCCTTGGGCGCGCTGGTGGTGGCTCACATGTTGCCGGTGCAGGGACTTCTGGTCATTCCTATAGGGCTCTTGGCGGTCTCTTGGGCGTGGAGCGGCGACTGGCTGCTGGACCGACCGGCCCCCGGACGGTGGCTGTGCCTCGGCCTGCTTCTGACCGGCACGTTTGCGCTGCTGTTGGGGTGGTACGCGGGTTTTCGCGCCTGGAGCTTGCCCGACGTCGGCCCGATCACTGCGCCGCAGGCCTGGACTGATGCGGCGGCACGCCCGTTGCCGGCCGAGCAAAACGCGGCCGACCTCTACCGGCAGGCGGAAGGCCGGCTAGTCGGTCCCGACACGGATTCGCCGGAGTTTCTCAACCGAAACCGCGAGGCACTCGACCTGGTCCGTCGCGCGGCGGCACGACCCGACTGCCGGTTCCGACAACCAGACACGTTGACGCTGGTCGATCCGACCGGCCTGCCGCCGATCGAGCGGCTCGCCCTGCTGGTGACGCTTGATTTGCAAGACCGTCAGAAGCGCGGTGACCTCGCCGGCGCCTGGGACGACATCGTGGTGCTGTTCCGCATGGCCCGGCACTTTGGCGAGGGGGCGGGGCTGTATCCAGCCTTTTCCGTTGTATCGGTGCAACGGGACGCGCTGGGCCTGGCGATGGAGTGGGCGGTTGCCCGAGGCCAAACACCCGAGCGGCTCCACGCAGCGTTGACGGCCTACCGCGACCTGCCGAAAATGCCCCCCCCCGCGGATGTCGTGCGGGTCGAGGCCAACCTCGTCGAGAAGACGCTCGATCTCCCGACCAGCAAGTTCCGCGACTGGCTGTATGAGTCCATGAACGGGCCTCGCGAATCGGAACGAGTCTTGGCGTCTGCCTTGCTCGATGTGGTGATGACTCCGTGGGAGCGCACCCGCGCGCGGCGGCTCAATCGCCTTGTTTCTGCCGCGGCGATCCAGTTTGCCATGCGCGAACCCTGGCAGCGGTCCGGACGTACCGCAGGCGGCTTGGACGACGCGGAGATTCGTTATGCCCAAACGACCACGCCACTCGCGATGCTGCGAATCATCCCGCCGACGGGGTCGTACCTCGCCGCCCTCGCCGTCGATGACCACAATGAGGTTGCGTGGCGGGCGCTGGTTCAGATCATCGCGCTGCGCGCCTGGCAACGCCGGCATGGCGGGCAGTTCCCCGACCGGCTGGATGCGCTTGTACCTGAGGAACTGCCCAGCCTCCCAACTGACCCGTATTCAGGCCGCCCGTTCGGCTACGTCCGCGCAGACGGGCAAGTTGTTTCTTCTCTACGCTTTGCCCTTCGTCCCGCGCCGGGCGAATTACAAGCTCCCGCGAAAGGGAGTTGGCTACTCTACAGCGTCGGCCCTGACGGCCATGACGACGGTGGGATGGACAATGGCCACCGATCTCAGCCGATGGACATCGTCTTCGCAATCCCCCCCGTGGAAGGCGACTCCGGCGCGGGAAAAGGCAAAGGACAAGATGGTGCGGAGGATCGACCCGCGCCGCCGGCCAGCCGGCCCTCTCCGCCGGGCCCGGGCCGCTGACCTGGTTGAGAGCTCATCCCACTGGAGAAGTGATCCGTCTGCTCCGGTGTTTGGCGATCGCCGGGTTCACCGGCGGCTAGCGCCGTGCCGCTCACAGGAGCGTCGCAGGCCCGAATGGACGGTGGAAAATGAGCGGAGTGGCGCTAGCCACCGGTGTATGGCGATCGGCGATCGCCGGGTTCACCGGCGGCTAGCGCCGTGCCGCTCACAGGAGCGTCTCAAGCCCGAATGGACCGTGGAAATATGTTCCCGATTTAGCTTCTCTGGTTTTCCGGGTGCCACTGGCTCTACCAGTGCCCGCCCAAGCATGGGGACACTGGCATAGCCAGTGGCACACAAATACGAAGTCCGGAAGTTATTTCGGGCCTGTTCCTCAAGCCGGCACCAGCACGGCGAACCGACCGGCGGCGGCGATCCAGGCGGCAGTCTGGCGCGGCTCGTAAACCATCACGGGGAAAGAGCGGGCGACCACCGCGCGCAAGTCAGCGATCGAGCCGAGCCGGCCGCGGCCAATCGCCTGCATCAGGATGTTGCCGATCGCCGTTGCCTCGACGGGGCCGGCATGTACGGGCCGGCCGCAGGCATCGGCGGTGAACTGGCAAAGCAAGGTATTCTTGGATCCACCACCAACGACGTGGATCGTCTTGATCGTCGTGCCCAGGATGGATTCGAGCCGATCGATCGCCCAGCGATACTTGAGAGCCAGGCTTTCCAGACAGCAGCGAACCATCGCTCCTTCGTCGCCAGGGGGGGCCTGTCCCGTCCGAGTGCAGAAAGCAGCCAGCCGTGCGGGCATATCGCCGGGGGCGAGGAACGTCACATCGTCGGGATCGACCAGGGTGACAAAGGGGGGGGCAGCCTGGGCCCGGGCGGTTAACTCCTCGTATGACAGTTCCCGCCCGGCACGGGCCCAGGTCCGGCGGCATTCCTGGACGAGCCAGAGCCCCATGATGTTCTTCAACAGTCGCGTCGTCCCCGCCACGCCCCCTTCATTCGTGAAGTTATACCTCATTGTTTCGGCGTTGATCACCGGGCGCGGAACTTCGACACCCAGAAGCGACCATGTCCCCGAGCTGAGATAGCACCAGTCCGGCGGCGCGCCGGATGACGATGGTGATGCCGATGTCGAGGGAATCGTGGCCGGCACGGCGGCCACCGCACTGGCGGTGTCGTGCGTGGCCGGCGCGATCACTGTGACGGGATGGACGAGCCCCGTCTCCTCGGCGACCGATGAACGCAACTCGCCCAACGCGCTGCCCGGCTCGATCAGCTCGGGCAAGATCGCGCGAGGTAGCTCCAGCTCCCGACACAGCTCGTCGGACCAGGTGCCGCTGTGCGGGTCGAGCAACTGCGTCGTCGAGGCGTTGGTCCGCTCGCCGGCGCGGCGTCCGGTCAAGAGCCAGCCGAACAGGTCTGGCATCATGAGCAGCGTCTCGGCAACCTCCAGAAGCGGCGAGCGCGACCGCGCCAAGGCCAGGAGCTGATACACCGTGTTGAACGGCAAGAACTGCGAGCCGGTGATCTCGTACATCCGCGCGCGCGGGACGCGCTCGAACGCCGCTTCGAGCATGCCATCGGTCCGCGCATCGCGATAGTGGACCGGGTTGCCGAGTAGCGTTTCACCCCGGCCGATCAGCCCAAAATCGACCCCCCAGGTATCAACGCCCACGCCATCGAGCTCGCCGCTCTGTGCGGCCCCCTTCCGCAGCGCCGTCTTGACCTCGTCAAACAAACGAGGTAAGTCCCAGTAGAGGGTGTCCATCAGCCGGACCGGGCCGTTCGGAAAGCGGTGGGCTTCTTCCAGCGCCAGACGCTGGCCGTCGAACCGGCCCAGGAGCCCCCGGCCGCTCTCAGCCCCAAGATCCAGCGCCAGATAGTTGCTCGTCGTGGCCATGGGCGTCGGTTCTCTCGTCGTGTGCGTTGGCTACGGTCTGCGTTCGCGGCACCCGCAGGCGGCACACGACGCGACCCATCTTCCCTTGATGATCGCCCATGATAAGAGCCCCCTCAACCGGCGACAAGGACACGGCGCGAGCGGTGCGATATCGTTTCTCACGGTCGGTTTTCCAGCGTTGATCTGGATGCCAGGTCGATCGACGATGCAGCACCAAGACCAACTGTCGGTTATGCTGCCTCCAGGAACCGACCGGCCCGCAACGAAGTTCGACCTTCCGGAGGCGCTGCGATGACTCGAGCTTGGACGTCAATGATCCTCGGCTTGGCTACCACCCTGATCCTGTTTCCCTCCGTCCTATTGGCCGCTGATCCAGCCTTCGACCGCAAGCAAGACGTGATCTACGGCCGCAAGTTCGGAACCGCCCTGACCATGGATGTCTTCACACCCAAGAAGGACGCCAAGGGCGTCGGCGTGATCCTGGTCGTCAGCGGTGGCTTCCGCTCCTCTCACGACGCGATTGGACCGGCCTTCATCCAGCCGTTCACTGATCGAGGCTACACCGTCTTCGCCGTGGTCCACGGCAGCCAGCCCCGCTACACTGTTCCTGAGATCATCCAGGATATGAACCGGTCCGTGCGGTTCATCCGTTATCACGCCAAGGACTACGGAATCGACCCCGATCGCATCGGTGTCATGGGAGCCTCGGCGGGTGGTCACCTGTCGCTGATGCTGGGGACCGCCGGGGACAAGGGTAACCCGACCGCCAAGGACCCAGTGGACAGGGAATCCAGCCGGGTTCAAGCGGTGGCCTGCTTCTTCCCACCCACTGACTTTCTCAACTACGGCAAGCCGGGTGGTGAAAAAATCCACCCCACTGATCACGCCCCACCATTCAGGGCCGCCTTTGACTACCGTGAACTGGACGAGCAAAGCATGCTCTGGGTGCCGATCACCGACCCCAAGCGGCTCCAGGAAATCGCCCGAGAGATTTCACCGGTCTCGCACGTCACCCCGGACGACCCACCCACGCTCATCATCCACGGGGATGAAGATCGGCTTGTTCCCCTCCAGCAGTCTGAACTGATTGCAGAGAAACTCAAAAAGGCGGGGGTGCAGACGAATCTGGTGGTCAAGAAAGGTGCTGGACATGGTTGGCTCGGGCTGGACAAGGATCTGCCCCAGCTCGCCGACTGGTTTGACAAATACCTCAAGAAGCCAACCTGAGGGAGGCAAAAGCTCACGGCTTTCGATTACCACTTCTTGTAAGGCAGAAACTTGCCCGACATGGTGATCTTGACCCGATCCCCCTTGGGATCGGCTTCCTTATCGACCTGCATGGTGAAGTCGATCGCGCTCATAATGCCGTCGCCAAATATCTCTTGGATGACGTCCTTGAGCGGAAGACCGTAGACCTGCATGATCTCATGGAAACGGTACAGCAGCGGGTCGACAGGGACGGTAGGCATCAATCCCCCCTTGACGGGGAAACTGGTTAAACTCGCCGTGAGGGCATGGTCCAGTCCCAAGGCATCGAGTAGCTTGACGGCCTGCTCGTGGCTGGCGCTGGCCTGGCGGTAGCAGACCGCCGCCAGGAACACCGGATGACAACCGACGATGGTCGCCAGCATGGCGAACGTCAACTGCTTGGCCGACTTGGCGTTCAAGATCGTCTGGGTGATCTCGGGAAGCATGGGCGCGGGTCCTGTCTGAAGTGGTCTCCCGTTACGAGAGCGTTTGGCGGCAGAACTCGAGCATGTCATCCAAGGTCTGCTCGATGGTATAGCGCGGTTCCCAGCCAACAGCGGCGCGGAGCTTGGAGGCGTCGGCAACGAGCAAGGGCTGGTCAACGGGTCGCATGCGAGTGACATCGACGCGGACGGGTACGGGCGTTTTTGCCTGCAACCGGAGATGCTCCAGCGCATCGGCGATCTTCGTACCCCGGCCGCTGCCCAGGTTGTAGACCTCGCCGGGCTTGCCGTCCCGCGCCAGTAGCCGGTAGGCGCAGACCACGTCGCGGACGTCGGTGAAGTCGCGGACAACATCGAGGTTGCCGACCTCCAGGCAATCGCGGCGGCCTGATTCCAGCTCAGCCACCTGAAGCGCCAGCGCGGCCAAAACATAGCGGGGCGACTGCCGCGGCCCGGCGTGATTGAACGGCCGGACCATCACGACGTCGGTGCCGTGCGCAAGGTAGTGCTGAATCCCGAGCAGGTCGACCGCGGCCTTGCTCGCCGCATAAGGGTTGTTTGGACGCAACGGGCAGTCTTCCCTGACCGGAATGAATTCGGGCGGCGGGTTGCCATAACAGACCCCTGAGCTGACCAAGACCACCCGAGGCTTTTGGCCCGAAATCTTGACCGCCTCGAGCAGGTTCAGGCTCCCCCCCAAGTTGAGGGACCATGTGCCGCGTGGGTCGGCCAGGCTTCCCTGCGGATTGGACTGCGCGGCCAAATGATAAATCACCTCGGGTTGCTCGCGGCTCAACAGCTCGGCCAGGTCAGCCTCGCCCTGCTCGACCAGATTGAACCTCTCAATCCGCACGCTCTTTCCCAGGTGCGCCAGCGCCGCCGGCCAGCGGCCGGATGCTGACAGACCCACCACCAGATCGCCTTTTGCAACCAGGTGCTCGGCCAGATGCCCGCCCACAAATCCGGAGACTCCCGTCACCACCGCACGCATGGGAGGATACCCCTTCTCTCGCGGTCTCTGCAGTGAACTTCACTTCGCCCCAGCGCGGTAGGCTCCCGACCGAACGTGTTCGATCCACGCGGCGTGGGTCTGGTACCACGCGACAGTGTCGGCCAGTCCTTTCTCGAAGGTAACGGTGGGGCACCAGGCCAGCTCAGATTCGGCCTTGGCGCAGTTGATGGCGTAGCGGCGGTCGTGTCCCAGGCGGTCAGTGACGTATCGGATCAGGCTCTCGGTCTTTCCACAGAGCGCCAGGATGGTGCGGGTCACGTCGATGTTGTACCGTTCGCTCTTGCCGCCGAAGTTGTAGACCTCTCCGGCCCGGCCCCGGCGCAAGGAGGCGTCGATGCCGCGGCAGTGGTCCAGCACGTGGATCCAGTCCCGCACTTGCCGGCCGTCGCCGTAGACTGGTACCGGAATCTCCGCCATCGCGTTGGTGATGAAAAGCGGGATTAGCTTCTCAGGGAACTGGTAAGGTCCGTAGTTGTTCGAGCAGCGGGTGATGATGGTGTTCAGTCCGAACGTATGGTGGGCGGCGCGGACCAAAAGGTCGGCGCCGGCCTTGCTGGCGGCATACGGGCTGTTGGGCGCCAGCGGGGTGGTCTCGGAGAACGCCGGGGCATCCGGCTGGAGCGTGCCGTAAACCTCGTCGGTCGAAACCTGGATATAGCGGGGGACATTGGCCATGCGCGCTGCGTCGAGCAGGCACTGGGTCCCCAGCACGTTGGTCCGCAGAAATGGTGTGGCGTCGTTGATGGAACGGTCGACGTGACTCTCGGCGGCGAAGTTCACGATTGCGTCGAAGTTTCCCGCGGCCACCAGCTTGATCACGAGCGGCCTGTCGGCGATATCGCCGAGTACGAAGCGGTAGCGCGGATCTGCCTCGATCCCCGCCAGGTTGTCGGGATTGCCGGCATACGTCAGCGCATCGAGGTTCGTGATCTCGATCGCGGGATCGATCTCCAATTCATGGCGCACGAAGTTCGCGCCGATGAAGCCGCAACACCCCGTCACCAGAATCCGCTTGATCGGAACCTCGCCTCCCATGCTGGTGCCCATCCCTGCTGATCGTGCCATGCCACGGATGTTGTCGTCGCCGAAGAAGGCGCTAACTTAATCCGTCCCGACCATCACGGGCAAGTCCTGTTGCCGGTTGCAAGAGGGTCTTCGTTCACGGCCGTGTCAAGGCTGGGCTGGCGGGTTGACGTCGGGGCCGCGAGTGCCTTCATCCTCTCCGTTGAAATTGAGGTGATCGCTGGCCTCAGCCTCGGCCACGCCGTCATCAATGATGTGGGGGCGAGGCTCTTCGAAGGGGAAGGGGCTCGCGTCACCGTTGCCGGTTTCAGTGCCGGTCTCGACAGGTTGGCCGTCCGGGTCGGTTGGCTCGAGCTCCGCGGCATCGCCGAGCTCGTCCTCGGGAAGCTTGGCCAGACTGCTGACGGTATCACCCTCGTCGAGCTTGATCAATCGGACGCCTTGGGTGTTGCGGCCGATTGTACGCATTGTGCTGACGCGGGTCCGGATGACCATGCCGCCGCTCGTGGTGAGCATGACCTCGTCGTCGTCGGTGACCTTGTTCACGGCGACGACCGAACCGTTGCGCTCGCTCGTCTGGATGTCGATCAAGCCCTTGCCGCCCCGATTCTGGCTCCGGTACTCCGTCAGAAGGGTCCGCTTGCCATAGCCGTTGGCGCAGACGGTCAAGAGGCTGGCCGGGTCATCGTCGCCATTGGCCACGATCATGCCGATGACCTCATCGCCCTGGAACAGGTCGATCCCCTTGACCCCGTAGGCCGGCCGGCCCATTGACCGCACCCGCATCTCATCGAACCGGATCGACATGCCCTCGCGGGTGCTCAGGATGACATGGTCGCCGGCCTTGACGCGGGCCACGCCGATCAGCTCGTCGTTCTCATCCAGTCCCAAGGCGATGATGCCGCGCCCCAGGGGACGGCGGAAGGCAACCAGCTCGGTCTTCTTGACGGTCCCGCGCCGCGTGACCATCAACAGGCATTCGTCGTCCCGGAATTCGCGCACCGGGATCATCCCCGTGATCCGTTCCCCTTCCCCCAGTTGCAGCAAATTCACGATCGCCCGCCCCCCCGCGGTCCGCGTCGCCAGCGGCAGGTCGTAGACCTTCAGCCAGTAGACCTTGCCCTTATCGGTCAAGAACAGGATGTAGTCGTGCGTCAAGGCGACGAACATGTGCTCGAGGAAATCGCCTTCCTTGGTATTGGTCGCGGCGATGCCGCGGCCCCCCCTGCCCTGGGCGCGGTAGGTGCTTGGGGGAAGCCGCTTGATGTAACCGTCATGGGTGACGGTCACGACCATGTTTTCCTCGCGAATCAGCGCCTCTTTGTCGAAGTCGCCGACTTCCTCGTCGGAGATCATGCTGCGGCGCGGATTGGCGTACTTGGTCTTCAGCTCGCGCAGATCGGTGCGGATCAGGTCGAGGATCAGGTCCTCGTCGCCCAGGATCCGCTCGTAGCCCGCGATGTCGGATTTCAGCTCGATGTATTCCTGCGCCAGCTTATCGGCCTCCAGCCCGGTCAATCGCTGCAGTTGCATGGCCAGAATCGCGTCGGCCTGCATTCGGGTCAGGCTCGTTGATTCCTTGGCCTCGGGATCGTTCAAGGCGCGGCGCAGGATCTCGGCCGACACCGCCATTTCCATCAGGCGTGTGCGGGCCTCCGGCGGGTTGGCTGAACCGCGGATCACACGGATGATCTCGTCGATGTAGGCCAGTGCGATCAAGAGCCCTTCGACGATGTGCGCCCGCTGCCGCGCCTGCCGAAGCTGATACTGGGTGCGCCGGCGGATCACGTTGACCCGGTGCTCGACGAAGAGCCGCAGGAGGTCCTTCAGCGGCAGGGTCCTGGGCCGGCCGTCAACCAAGGCCAGTATGATCACGCTGAAGGTGTCCTGGAGCGGCGAGTACTCGAAGAGCTGGTTCACGACGACGTTGGGATCTTCGCCTTTCTTGACGGTGACGGCGATCCGCACCGGCTGCTTGCGGTCGCTGAAATCGTCGATGTTGGACACGCCGGTGATCCGGCCGCCGTTGACGAGATCCGCCAGCCTCTTGAGGAGCATCTCCTTGGTGAGCTGGTAGGGGATCTCGGTGAAGATGATCTGGCTGCGGCCGTCCTTGAGCTCCTCGATCTCGTACTTGGCCCGGATGATCACCCGGCCCCGTCCGGTCAGGTAGGCATCCTTGATGCCCATTCGCCCGCAGAGGGTCGCACCGGTGGGGAAATCAGGGCCGGGAAGAAGCTCCATGATCGCGTCAAGGTCGATCGACGGGTCGTCGATATAAGCGATCAGGGCGTCACAGACCTCGCCTAGATTGTGGGGCGGGATCGAGGTCGCCATCCCCACGGCAATGCCCCCAGAGCCGTTGACCAGCAAGTTGGGAAACTTGCCGGGCAGGACCCGCGGCTCCAGGTACTTCTCGTCGTAGTTGGGCTGGAAGTCTACCGTATCGAGCTGGATGTCCTCGAGCATCTCGGCGGCGACCGGGCTGAGCTTGGCCTCCGTGTATCGCATCGCCGCCGGGGGCAGGCCGTGGATGCTGCCGAAGTTTCCCTGGCCAGTCACCAGCAGGTGCCGCATGTTCCACCACTGAGCCAGGCGGGCCAAGGTCGGATAGATCGAATTATCCCCGTGCGGGTGATACCGTTTCATCGTCTCGCCAACGATGCCCGCGCACTTGCTGGTGGAGGAGCCGGGATTCAGACCTAAGTCGCGCATCGCTACCAGGATCCGCCTCTGCGACGGCTTGAGCCCGTCGCGGACGTCCGGCAAAGCCCGGCTGATGATGACCGACATCGCATAGTTGAGGTAGCTCTCCTTGAGCTCCTCCTCGATGTTCAGCGGAAGGGAAGGCAGCGGGGGAGTCGGAGGCAAAACGGCGGTTTCCACGTTCAGTCGATCCCTCTTCAATAAGTCGTATGCCGCGATCCCAAACCGCCGGTGTTGCTACTTACAATGGCCACCGACACGCGGCACTAGAATTCGGAACATTTTATTATACCGAAAATCGGCACGATGACGCAACCATCACGGACGAAGGATTCTCGAACATAAGTCCCGATTTGCCAACGGGTTCTTGCTTTGAACCGGCTTTGCTTCCAACCGAGGAACAGGGTTAGCCGCCAGAGGGCTCAATCGTTGCTCCGCGACTCCCCGAACGTTATCCTTCCCGTCTGGACCGCGAATTGGATTTTTCCGGGCATCACCATGAAGCTTCTCGGCAAGATGGCGCTGGTAACAGGTGCGGCGCGGGGTATTGGCCGCGGCTGCGCGCTCGAGCTGGCCCGAGCTGGAGCTGACGTCGCGATCAATGATCGCGAACAGACATCCCAGTCCAAGGCCACTGTCGCCGAAGTCGAGGCTCTGGGCCGGCGCTCGGTGCTCGTCGAAGGCGACGTCTTTCAGCGCCCGTCGTGCGAGAGCGTGGTCAAGCGCACGATTGACGCCCTGGGGCGGATCGACATCTTCATCAGTAACCCGGCATATCAGCGACGCGCCGATTTCATCGACTTTGATCCGGCCACGTTTGCGAAGGTAATCGAGGGAACCCTGACCGGTGGGTTCCACATGAGCCAACTCGTAGCGCGACACATGGTCGAGCGGGGCTGTGGCGGGAAGATCGTCTTCATCTCGAGCTGCCACGTCCACACCCCCTACGCCCGTAGCGTTGCCTATAACGCCGGCAAAGGGGGATTGAACCTGATGGCCTTCACGATCGCCGCCGAGCTCTACCCGCACCGAATCAATGTCAACATCATCGAGCCAGGCTGGATCGACACGCCTGGCGAGCACGAAACGTTCGGCGACGAGGTGCTGGTCCGAGCCGGCTCTGCCCTCCCCTGGGGCCGGCTCGGCATGCCCGAGGACATCGGCAAAGTTGCGGCGTTCCTGGCCTCCGGCGACGCCGATTACATCACCGGCGCCACCCTCCGGGTCGATGGCGGAATATGGCTCCAGCACGCCCATGAATAAACGCACAACCATCTGGCGAAGCTAGAAATCGGAAGTTCTGGGTGCGGATCACCATCCTCAACCCAGCGATCGGCGGGATACAACGAAGCCGGATTGGTCACGCATTCGTTCGATCATGCGCCATCCGCTGGAGTGACCCGGAGGGTCGTCTCCTTGCCGTCGCGGTGGATCACGACGGCGACCCCGCGGCCCCGCTCGACTTCCGCGGCGGCGTGATAGACATCGGCGATCGAGGTGGTCCAGCGGCCGTCGACGGTGATTAGCACGTCGCCAGGCTTGAGTCCGGCTCGGTCAGCAGGCGAGCCGTCGTGGACCTTCACAATCGGCACACCGCGCGAATCCAGGCCGCCGATCGGTTCTCCCAGTCGCAGCCCCCAGACGCCCGAAGGCACGAGCACACGGTGGTGGACGACCTTCGGGCCCATCAGGCGGTCCGGAAGCTCCTTGAGCAGGTCGCGGATCTGATAGTCGATCGGTTCGAAGGTCATCTGGTGGGCATGGTAATCGATCGTCGTCTTGTAGCGGGCGAAGAACGTGAAACCGATGAGCCCGTCGATCCGGCGGCGGGTTACTTCCTCCAGCACCTTGAGCACAGGGTGGTCGAGGACGATCACCGGCAGCTTGGTGGCCGTCAGCTCACCGACCTCCAGCTTGCCGACCTCGGCCTCACCCCGCATTCCGAACAAGAATGAGCGCGGCGCGGCGGGCTTGACCACCCCCGAGGCCTCGCTCACCCGATTGCTCAACAACGTGATCGGCGCGCCCAGGTCGAAGATCAAGCGGTACGGCCCCTTGTCGTTGATCCGAGCCTGAACCAGCATGTGATTGGTCGGCAACATCTCGAAGGGAACGACTGCCTTCGTCTTGGTCTTGGTCTTGGTCTTGGTCTTGTCTGCTTTCGCCGCGGTTGGCTCTGGTACTTGTTCCCGCGCTGGTACTGTTGCGGTCGCCTGTGGTTCGAGCGCGAGCCCGGTACGCGTCCGCGCCAGGTTTAAACCCAGGCCCAGCATGACCGCCGTGGCCCAAACACTGAACCGTATCAAGGCGGGATTCAGGCCCATGGGGCTTCTGGTGCTTACAACGCGGCCGTCGAATTTTCCATTCATGGCTTAAAGGCCCTCCCCGGCGGTGAGAGTCAGCCGAAGCTCGCGGCCATCGGTCCCGGAGCCCCGGTGGATAACCAGTGGCACGATGTCACCCGGTCGGACCTCGGCCAATGCGGCTCGGGCTTCCTTGAGGCCCTCGATCGCACGATCGTTGATCCGGAGGATGTGGTCGCCCGGCCGAAGCCCACCGTGGGCGGCCGGCGAGTCCTTGAGCACACCCTGGACTTCAATCTGCTTCCGGCCCGCTTCGACCTGTTCGGACCACTCCAGCCCCAGGAAGCCGCGTGGATGGCGCTCTTCCTCCGGCTGCTTGCCCATCAGAAAGGCAAGTCCCTTGGCGAGCGGCCCTAACACATTCATCGCCTGGACTCCCGGCGGCGCGCCGGCGTCTTCACCCGGCTTGTGCTTCGGCACCGGCGGGTCGCGCGGCTCGTGATCGAGCCGAGTCCAAATCATGCGATCCTTGGTCAGATCGATCTCCAGGCGGAACCGCGCCAGGATCGTGAACCCCAGGATCCCGTCGATGGAGGCGCCGGGAAGACCCAGCGCGTTCATCCCCACAAGCTGGAAGGGATCGTCGACCCGGGCCTTGACGCCGTTGAGCCGTGCGCCCCCCTCGAAGTCAAGTCGATCGACCAGCGTCCAGAATTCGGCCCGGTCCGGCTTCAGGCCGATCTTCTTGGCCGTCTCGGTCGCAATGAACAGGGCCGGCGCGCCCGAATCGACCAGGAAGTTGAACGGGCCCTTGCCGTTGATCCGCACTCGGACCAGGAAGTGATTGGTGTCGGTAAGCCGATAGGGCACCTGAAACGATCGGCCGATCTGCGGCTCGTGCACGCGCAGTGGCTCCTCACCTTCCCGAGAATCAAAGGCCGGGGCTGCGGTCAATGTCAGGGCCAACACGGCTGCGGCCAGCATCGACCCCAGCCGCCACGCAAGTCGTCTCATGGGCAATTTTCCTCTATTCAACACAAGGTCATCGGGCGTTCCCTGCTTGCATGCCTCATTCATGCATCGTAGGGTCGTTGCAGTGGGCAGTCAACGTCCGACGCTCGGTGAGCTGACTGCTGGTTAGGCTCGACGTTTCGGAGCAGTTGAGGAGACCAAGACAGACGTTTTGCTCCTCTTTCTCAGGACCACGGTCGAGTCGTGCCTGAAGGAGATCTCCAGGACGATGAGCGGCCAGTTCATCACCCACAACACCGACCACGACCAGTATTACCTGGACCTCAAGAAGGACATCGACTACGACGCCAAGATCCTGGACAGGTCCGAAATGCTCTCCGAATCGGAACTCGACCAGTATTACTTCGAGGCGCTGACCCGGGTACTGGAGAAGATCGACACTCCGACCTACGTCCGCGGATACAATATCTGGGAAGATGAGATCGAGTGGCGGGGCCACAACGTCACCCGGAGGGGCTACCTCTTCTTCGGTGCCCCGAACGAGCGATCCACGGCGCAGCCGCCTCGTGACTTCTACCTCTACTTCCTGCAGCCCTTCGAGCTTCCCCAGTACGACGATGAGAAGCTGGCCGACGAGGTCTTCTTCAAGCTGACCCAGAAGGACAAGACCTTCCTCGATACGCTCAAGCTGTATGCCGGGGCCAGGGAGATGGCCTCCTCCGCCAGCAGCGGCACCATGAAGGTCTACGAGGACAAGGCGGACGGGTTCCTCAAGACCCTGGTCGCCTGGCTGCGGCAGAACATGCTGACCTCGTTCGAGGTCGTCCACCAAGGCGTTCCCAAAAAGATGGTGGAGCGGCTCAAAGGACATCGCACCGGCAGCGCCACCGTGCGGGACCTCGTGGAGCTGACCGCTTCGCTCTGCCTGGGCTCCTGCTTTGCGGATCGGTATCGGGACTATCCGACATTCACGGTCAAGCTCACGGTCAGCGACCTCAAGCAGCCCACCGAGGATGTGATCCGCTGGCTGGCGGGAGGTGTGAAGAATCAGCTCGCCACCGCCGTCCTGGACGGCCT
Source organism: Isosphaerales bacterium (assembly GCA_044450785.1). Taxonomy (GTDB): domain Bacteria; phylum Planctomycetota; class Planctomycetia; order Isosphaerales; family Isosphaeraceae; genus JBIOJM01. The sequence goes on along the minus strand of JBIOJM010000118.1, from coordinate 2,197 downwards.
GGAGCTGCTCGACGGCGACAAGCTGCGACCGCAAAACTCGCGCTACGCCAAGGCGGTGCTGACCAAGCTCGGCGGCAAGCCTCCGGGCCAGGTCGTCAACCGCAAGGAGCTCATCTCGGCCAAGGACGACGTCGAGATCGAGGCCCAGTATCAGATCGAGCCAGAGCTCCTCTTGATCGTGTTGCTGGCGCTGGTTCAGAACGGCAATATTGCGCTCGCCGTCACGGGCAAGAGGCTCGACGCCGGCAACCTCAACGAAGCGTCCAAACTCTCGGTGGAGACGCTACTCCAGTTCAAGCACATCGAGAAGCCGAAGGGCTTGCCGCTGGCCGAGCTGGTCGCACTGTTCGAGCTGCTCGGCCTCTCGGAGGGGCTGATCCGGAATCCCGAGACGCACGAGGATGCGGTCAAGGAACTCAAGGTCAAAGCCAACAAACTCATCGAGGAGGTCGTGACGACCGTCCAGCAAGTCCAGACCGGCTTGCCTTGCTGGGGCAGTGAGCTGATCTCGTCGCAGGAGCGGGACGAGCATCGCCAGAAGCTCGACGACCTGAAAGAGTTCCTGGAAAGCCTCCAAGCCTTCAACACGCCGGGCAAGCTGAAGAACTTCTCACGGTCCACGACGGAGATTCAGGCCCAGCAAGCCAACCTCGCCCTGGTGAAGCAGGTCGAGGAGCTGAACGACCTGGTGCAAGAGCTCACGCCCCTGACCGGCTACCTGGCGACTGCCGCCGCCGTCTTGCCCCCCCAAGACCCGTGGCGGGCCCAGATGGAAACGACCCAAGGCTCGTGGCGGGCGAAGTTGCTCGACCCAGCGCTCCGAGGCAGAGCCGACTTCCGTCAAATCATCAAGCGGGTGCTGGACAAGGCCAAGGACGACTACAAGTCCACCTACGTCAACCTGCACCAGAAGGCTCGCCTCGGGATCAACGAGGACGAGAAGAAGAAGGGGTTGCTCAAAGACCCACGGCGAAGAAGAGCATCAGCCTCTTGCCGCCCGGCCAGAAAGCGGCCGTCGAGGGGTTCCTGAAGTCCAAGCAGCTTCCGGACAAGATCGACGCCGATCTGGTCCAGGGGATTCAGGCCGCATTGTCCGGGCTGATCGCCATCAGCGTGATCTCCGCCGATCTGCTCGACACCCTGTCCGCCGGCGGCGCCCCGTGCACGATCGAGCAGCTTCGCAGTCGGTTCGAGGAGTTTTTGCAGAAAATGACCCGTGGCAAGGAAGCGGCCAAGGTTCGGCTGGTCATTGAGCGAGGGGAACAGAAGGCGAGTGAGTCGTGACCGTCTGCTTGTTCACTGGCCTGAATGTTAGAATGAGCGCCACAGCCACCCAGCCCACCTGAAGGAAAAAGCGAGGTGAATGTCATGAATGCCACGGCTGTCGAACGTCTCCAGGAAGAGTGTCGTTGGGCCAGGGAACGAGACCAGGGACCGAAGGAGTGACCTCACTCGTGGTCTTTCTGGACGCCAAGCCGTTTTTCGCCCGAACAACAGCATCCAGTAAAGGCGGAAGGGACCGAACCATGAGCCATCCCGTGCTCACCTTGGAATTGCCCGAGGATATTTATGAACGCCTCCGCCGCGCCGCCAAGGGCATGAACCAGCCCATGGAGAAGGCTCTGGTGAACATCGTCCGGGCTGCCACACCGTCGCTGGAAAAAGTGCCACTCGAATATCGTGTGGAACTCGAGGCCATGGAGGATCTCGGCGATGAAGACTTGTGGAAGATCTCGCAAAGTCGCCTGGCGCCAGCCAAGCAGCGCCGACTGGAAAGCCTACTTGAGAAGAACCAGCGCGGAAAGCTGGCGGACCGAGAGCGACAGGTATTGGGCGGGCTTCGCACTGATGTGGACCGTTTGATGCTCCAGCGGTCTTATGCTTCCTTGTTGCTGAAGTACCGGGGGCATCGGCTGCCGAACCTCGAGGATTTGTAGCAATGTCCGGCAAAGCCCGGTTGCCGCACCGCCTCCGCGAGCGCGTGGCCAGGACGGCCGGCTATCGTTGTGGTTATTGTCGGACGCCCCAGAGCATTGCGGGTTTCCGTTTGAGCATCGGTATTCGTTCGGCCGAACCATCCTTGCCGGGCGTGGTAACCTGGCCCCCGGATCGCGCGTGACGCGGCACCGGGAGATTCATCGCCGGGCATGGTCGTCTGGCCCCGGACCTCGTGTGACGCGGTACCGGGAGAATCAAC
>JBIOJM010000117.1:0-26771 GCA_044450785.1 Isosphaerales bacterium | reverse complement strand
TCTTGGGGGCCGAGCCAGAAGGGGCGGGGCTCACTGTCCTCGGCCAGGAACTCCGCGAGCGCGCCGCGGACCGTGGGCGGGTCGACCTGGCGTCCCTGCTCCGGCAGGTCGAGCAAGGCCACGGCGTCGTAGAGGTCGTACTGAGTGGGACTCAGGACGATGAAGGTGGCGGGGATCCACGGATGAACGAAGGCCGCGCGGATCGCGTCGCGGCCCAGACCCATCCTGCGGGCCGTTTCCTCGCACCGGTCGAGCCGCCGCAGATGCCTGCGCTGCCATTCGGCCCGACCCATCAGCAAGAGGTTGGCTCGCAGCGTCTGGTGACGAGGGAGCGCAAAGAGCTTGCTCTCCCGCTCCGACCTGAGCAGCGAGGGTACGCTGTTCCTCACCGCGGCGTCGACCCGCGGGCGGTTGAGCGCGATCAGCAGGACGGCCAGCGTGCCCACGCCGAGAATTCCCCAGAGCGTCACGGATTTGTGGGTTGTGATGACGCGGAGCCTGGCCGTTTCCGGCCGGGTGGCCGCCCACCAGCCCATGGTGAGAAGAACGGCCCCGATCTGCGGAATCGCGTCATACCAAGGGACCACGAATCGCAAGCTGATCGTACGCAAGTACTGATAATCCATGTAGCCTCGAAAGACCCACTCGATCGCATAACTGCCGAGGACCAAGGCGGCGCCGGCGCATTCCAGGGGGCAAAGCGAGCGGGTGGTTCCGGATGCCGGGCCGGGCTGGCGGGAGATCGTGCCGGCGCGAAGGGGACGGAGGCGGTAGAGCCACCACCGGCTACTCCAGAGGAGGATCACGCCGAGGGAGAGAAGAGCGCCTTGAGCCTGCGTGGTGTGAACCGTCAGGCCGAGGTTGGCGAAGACCAGGTTTTCGGGGATTGCCTGTCCGGTGTGGAAGAGCCCGAGGACCGGGCTGACGGCGTTGCGCACGCTGCGTCCGTGGAAGCTGATCGTGCTATCGATGCGCCGGCCGCCGATCGCCAGGCTGAGTGCCACGGCCAGCAAGCTCGCGGCCAGGGGCGCCGTCGCGGCGAGCCGGCACCAGCGGCGGCCGTCGACCCAGAGATACACGGCGGCCACCGGCCCCGCCAGGTGACCGACCGTCCAGAACCAGCCGGCCAGCGGAGCGGAGGCGGCCGCAAGCGCCAGCGCGGCCATCCGCCCTGACCGCCGGTACGATTGCGCGTACCAGAGGGTCGCGAGCATCCCGAACCCGGCCCAGAGCGGCTGGCCGGCCGAGTACCACGTGGCCGGCACCAGCATCAGGGAAGTTGTCCCCACCAGGACCATCGCGACGAGGCCCAGAATCGTTTGCCCCGACTCGCGCGCAACCACCCGGCCGGTGAGCAGCATGACGGCGACCAGGATCGCGTACGATGCGACCGCCAGCACATCCGGAACCCGCTCGAGACGTCCCGCCGCGGTCACGAGCGCCCATGTCAGCACCCGCCACGCCGGCACGATGTGCGTGTTGTGGGGCACAAACAGGTTGGAGAGAGTCCGCGGCCAGGTCCGCGAGCCCGAGACGTAGGCGACGTCGTCACTGAAGAGAGTGTAAATGCCCAGGGGCTCTCGGGGCACGTGCCCCCGGCGCGGAATGAAGTCGACCGGGTCGAAGAAGAGGAAGGCGGGGGCCGTCGCAAGCACCAAGACCGTGATCGCCAATCCCAGGCGGCCCACCGGCCGCCGCAGCCGGCTCTCGATGCGCATCCGCAATGTGATGGCGCCCATTATAGATTGGCTCGTCTCAAGAACGGGCCCCAGTCTTGGGGTTGGCTGGTGATAAGTTGGTCCTGCACAAGCTGCGCGTTCATCGAGGACTACCCCCCTATTATCCCCCCTCCGATAGGGGGGAATCGTCCCGATTGCGTTGCGCGGTCTTTCCTTCCCTTGCGAAGGGGGGGGGGTCAGGGGCTCACAGGGACGGGTTTTCCTGACACCTGCCAGGGAGGCCATAGGCCCCGCTACAGCACACGAGCGGCCGATGCATTGTTACTTCTTGTGAGAGTGCGCTATTCCCAGGGCTTTTCCTCTGGAGAAAGAATCTGTCTCCTGGCTCTCATTCTTGGCGATTGTCCTTCTTTGATCAACCCGCCCCTCACCCCAGCCCTGTCCGCGAGGAGAGGGAGCTAGTGGTGACGAAAACCCCGCCCTCTAAGGGGGCCAGGGGGGGTGGACAGGGCACGTTTCAGTGTGCTTCGACAGCGTTCTCAGGCGGAATTGGCATGGGCCGAGCCATCCAACTCGATATCTTGACTCCCATCAATCTTCCGACAGAAGCCCTCGAAGTTATTTCCGGCCCGTTCCTCCTCGCGCCCTTTTTCGAACCGACTTCTGACGATCGAGTGCGGGTTGTGCTTCCCGCAGCATGGCCATGGCCTCCTGGCGGGTTCCTTCGGCGGCGGAATCGCCACGGAGCATTGCCGCGAGCTCGTCGATCCGCTCCGCCGCACCCAGCGGCGTGATGGTCGTGCGAGACCGGCCTTGTTCGATCCGTTTGCGGATCACCCACTGACGACCTGCATAGCTCGCCATCTGAGGAAGATGAGTCACGCAGATCACTTGATGGTGCCGCGCCAGCTCGGCGAGGGCCTTGCCCAGGGCCGACCCGAGGCGGCCGCCGACACCAGCGTCGATCTCGTCAAAGACGAGGGTCGGCACGCGATCGACGGCGGCGAGCACGGTCTTGACCGCGAGCGTCAGCCGCGACAGCTCGCCTCCCGAGGCGATTTTGCGCAAGGGGCGCGGCTCGTCGCCCGGATTGGCCGAAAACAAGATCTCGACGCGGTCGACGCCCGAATCCGGGGGGGCGGCCGCGAAAGGATCGTCGCCCAGCTCGCGAGTTTCGACCGCGACCGTCAGCCGCGCGCCCGAGAGCCCCAGCGGCTTCAGCCGCCGCTGGATCACCCGCGCGAAGTCGTTGGAGAGCTTCCGTCGCGCCGTCGTGAGCCGCCAGGCGGCGTGCTTCAGAGCGTGCCAGGCGGCGGCCATGGGCTCATCGAGCGCGAGCAGATCGGCCTCGTCCTGGCGCAGAGCGCTGAGCTTGGACTCGGTCGCCGCTCGCCGTTCGGCCAGGTCATCGACCGTGCACCGGAACCGCGCTGCCAGCCGCCGATAGGAAGCCATCCTGGCTTCGAGGTCTTCCAGCCGAGCCGGGTCATCGTCCCAGCCCCGTCCAAGGTCGCGGAGGCCGAAGGCGACCTCGCGAGCCTCGTCCGCGAGCCGTTCGAGCGTGGACACGGCCAGGGCGAGCTCGGGCGCGGCCCGGGTGAGCGGATCGAGCGTTCGTGCCACCCGCGTCAGCAGGTCCTGCGCTGAGCAGTCTGCTTCGTACAAGAGAGAGTAGCCCGCGGCGGCCGCGGTTCGGATTTGCTCGGCGGAGAGCATCCGCTGCGCCTCGCGAGCCAGCTCGTCGTACTCGCCCGGCTTGGGATCGGCGGTTGCCAGCTCGTCTCGCTCGAATTCGAGGAGCGCTTGCTCGCGCTGCCGCGCCACGGCCGAATCGATCAGCAGTTGTCGCGTGCGCCGCAAGGTCTCGTGGGCCTCACGAGCCGAACGGTACGAACATACCAGCTCGCCGAGCCCCCCATAGGCGTCCAGCAGCGCCCGTTGCTGGTCCGGGTCGAGCAAGGCACGGCCCTCGAATTGTCCGTGAATGTCGACTAAACTCTCGCCCAGTTTCTGGAGCGTGCCGACGGTGACCGGCAGTCCATTCACGTGGGCGCTGCCCCGGCCTTGCGACGCAACGCGGCGCGTGATGATGAGCTCATCGTCCTCGAGCGAGCTTCCCAAGGTCGATTCGATCTCAGCCCTGAGGACCGGATCGTTCAGTTCGAAGGCGGCGGCCGCCCGGGCCTCGCTCTTGCCCGAGCGGATCAGATCGGCCGACGCCTTGCCGCCCAAGACCAGCCCGAGTGCGGTCAAGAGCAGGCTCTTCCCCGCACCCGTCTCTCCGGTCCAGGCGCAATACCCTCCCTCGAGCTCGACATGCACGTCCTCGATCAAAGCCAGGTTTTGCACCGAGAGTTCGCGCAACATCGGCAGTGGTCAGTGCTCAGTGAGAATGGCAGAAAGCCGAATGGGCGTTTATTCATCCTTCATCCTTCATCCTTCATCCTTCCGAGGTGGTCAGTGGCTGATCCAGGCAAGACATCCTTGATTGGCGGGGCTGCCTTGGGTGCGAAGGCTCGATAATCGAGTCCCAGCAAGGCGGCGATGGTGGCGGCCAGTTGGCTCTGGGTCAGAGGCTCGTGCTTGATGCGATTGCCCAGCCCGGGGGTATCGGGCCCGATCACGGCGATCCAGATCCGCTCCGACCCTGGGATTTTGTCGCCGTGGCTTTTCCATTCCAGGGGAGCATTGCCGCGGCCGTGGTCCGCGGTGACGACCAGAGTGGTCGTGTCGCGATAGTCCGGCAGCGACTGGGCCGTCTCCCAAAGGCGTCTCAGATAGTCGTCCACCCGGTGGGCGGAACGGAGGTACTGGTCGTATTGCCCGGCATGAGCGAACTCGTCGGTTTCGCCCAGTCCGATGTAGAGAATTCGGGGGCGCTGCCGTTTGAGGTATAGGAACGCGGCGTGAAAGGTGAAACAATCGTAACAGCAATCCGGCCAGAGCCGGGGCATTTCCGTGAGCAGCCGGCCGATCATGCTTTCCTCGCCGGTGCGGCCGCCGCCTGTGAGTGGCTCCCAGCCGGCAACGACGGGCAGCTTGCTGCGCGACTGGTTGAGGATGTACGGGAACACGTCCCACGAGCCGAACGCCGCGACCCGGCCGCGGAACTCATCCCGGCCGTTCAACCACTCGAGCACGGTCACGTTGCGGTTGGGTATTTTGTCGTTGCTGTCGATCTGAGGGTCCGCCGCCCCGGTGAATATCTCGTTGTAGCCGGGATAGGAAAAGTTCTTGCCGTTGGTGACTTTGACGTCGCTGCCGGCCCGGGCGTCGCCGAAGAGCTGGCCTTTCTTGGCGATGACATCCCACACGAAGGGCATGAGGAGCTTGCGGCGGATCTCGGGAGTGTCACCGCCAAACTCTTTTGTGAGGACAGCAGGATCCGCGACTCCGCCATTCTCCTTGTTCGTGAGCGCCAGGTCGGCCCCGCCGAAGACCTCCTGCCAGCGCAGGCCGTCGCTCGTCACCAGGAAAACGTTCCGGGTCTTGGTCTTGGCAGCCGCCTGAATCGCCTTGGGTTCAGCCCCTCGACCGTCACCGGACGGCACGGCGAGGACGAGCAGTGCAATCAGGAATCGGGATCGTTGCATGCGCTGCGTCCTCTTGTGTATTCGCTTTCACGAGTTCAGGGTCAACCTGGGACCTACTTCAATCCTAGGCATCGAGTGTGGAATGCAACCGCTTCCTGAACGTGCTTGTCCCAGTAAGCCCAGTCGTGGCCGCCGGGGAACTCCTGGTATTCGTGCGGGACGTGCAGCGACTCGAGCTGGCGATGAAACGTCCGGTTCTGTTCCAGGAGTCGGTCCTCTGTGCCGCAATCGATCCGCAGGGCGGGGATGCGGCCGTGGTCGACCCGTTCGGCGATGGCGGCGGGGTCTTCCACGCCCCCGCTGGGCGTCTTGCCGAAGATCCGCTCGAACTCGGGGTGCTGTTCCTTGACCAGCCGAGGGTCGCGCTGGGCGAGCACGGCCCCCGAGTGCGAGTTGACGCTGGCGAAGATCTCAGGGTGCTTCAGACCGAGCTTGACCGCGCCGTAACCTCCCATCGAGAGGCCGCCGATGGCCCGCCCTGATCGTTCGGCCTTGACCGGGAACGTCCGGTCGATCAGGCCGACGACGTCCTTGAGCAGGTCGTCTTCGTAGGCCAACCCCTCGATGGCGTTGGTATACCAGCCGCGGCCGCCGTCCGGCATGACGACGACCAGGGGTAGGCCGGCGACGTAGCGCTCAATGCTGGTGCGCCTCATCCAGATCGTATGGTCGTCGGAAAGTCCATGGAGGAGATAGAAGACCGACCAGGGCCGGGGGATGGCGGGATCGTCGGGGAAGACGATGTTGAAGGACGATGCTTTCCGAAGCGACCGGCTGTGATAGTTGATTGTCGCGAACGCCATGACGGACTCCCTCGTGGACCCGCCCTCGTTACTTGATCTTCGCCCCCACGTCGCAGCTCGGGTCGTCCACCGTGAGCACGACCACCTTCTCGCCCGATGTGGCCGCCAGCAGCATACCATTGGACGATTCGCCTCGCAGCATCGCGGGCTCGAGATTGTTGACGATCACGATCAACTTGCCGGTGAGCTGCTCCGGCGTGTAGTGCTGGCGAATCCCGGCAACGATCTGCTTCTGCTCGTCGCCCAAGTCGACCTGCAGGAGCAACAACCTGTCGGCATTGGGATGGGGACGCACTTCCAGGACCCTGGCGACCCGAAGCTCCAGCTTGGCGAAATGGTCGTACGGGATCAGCTCGGCCATCAATGATGCTCCTGTGGTCCAGATTAACGGATTCGCCGGGGAGCCGCCAGGCGGGCCACGCTCCCCAAGAGACTGCGGATCACCGAAAAGGCAATCACGAACGGAGTGCTCGGATGCTTCAGCACGGTCGGGACATTTCGCTCGAAGACGAAGTGGCCGAAGAACATGATCGCGTAGGCTGACAGAAACAGCGCCAGCGACCAGAGCGGGCGGAACGGGAGCAGGATGACCGAGACCGCCGCCATTGGCCAGCCGACTCCGACGTGGAGGAAATGGTTGATCGGATGACGGTGATCCTGGCGATATCGGTCCGTCAGCCTGCTCGGCCGCGAGCCCGATCGAGACGGTTCAGCCGTGCGGGACGACATCAATGACGGCTTGTTCATCTGCGGAATTCCCTTCCTCGATCCCAAAAAAAGGCAGGCCAATTGGGGCTGGCTCCTCGGACGGGCACGCTGCGCCCCCACTAGGGCGAGCACATCGACTACGGGGCGCTCGACTTTGAGCGGGCGGGCGCGGTCTTCGGTGTGATCCCGCGGTGGACTCTCGGATCGGTGTACTTGTCCAGCGATTTGTGGGAAATCTGGTCCCAATATTCGCGGAAGTCGAAGTCTCTCGAGTTGTCTTCGTCGTGACAATGGTTGCAGAGCTGGTTCTTGTCAGCCTGCTTGGCGGTCACGGTGATCCGCTTGCGAAACTCGGTATTGTCGGGATCCGCCACGTGTCTCGAAGCGGGCCCATGGCAATTCTCGCACTGATTGCCGGCCAGGTGAGGCGTGTCGGTTTCTGACCGCCATCCCGAGTGATATTCAAACCCAGTCGTGTGACAGGTGATGCATTCCGCGTCGAACGCCGTGTTCGGCTTGGGGTCCTCGAGCAGAGAGTTGAATGCTTCGGCATGATTGGTACCGGACCAGAATTCGAAAGTCTTGGGATGGCACTCCTTGCAGGTTAGGGCACCGACGAAGACGGCCCCGGGCGCGCCGTTGAAATAATTCTGCCGCGCGAAGGTCTCGACGACGCGGGCGGTCTTGAGGAACCCGCGATATTCATCCTGGATCAAATGCTTCATGGGGGCCCCGGGACCATCGTACTTCCCGTTCAAGGTGACGAGCTGATAGCGCATCCGATCCGGCTCGTTGGGATAGAACCCGATGACCCCGACGTACTTGCCCTTCTTGCCGATTGAGACGAGCATGGTCTTGCCGCCGTTCAACAGGTCAGGTTCATGGTTGAACGGATCGGCGGCTAGGGAGGTGGCCACCACGACGTCGAAGGCTGGGTAGGCCAGGGCGAGCCGCCTGGCGAGCGCGGGGCTTCCTTGAACCATCAGCACTTGATAATCGCTTTTGGTGGCGAGCTCGGCCAGCACCCCCGGCAGGACCTCGTCCGGACGCTTGATCGACGGCAGCAGGACATCCTTGTCGGAGTCGGCAAGTTTCTGGAGCGTTTCCGGGTCGATCACGGCCGTGATACCTAGCTTGACCGGCCCGGCCGCCGCCACGATGCTCGTCCTGAACATTTTCTCATAAGTGGCTTCCGGTTTCACGTTGGCGACGACGATCTTGGATTTCTTGCCGTCCAGATTGTTATCGAACAGTCCCAGGGCCTCGCCCACGCCGACCTTCAGGTCCTGGGCGGAGAGTGCGACGGCGTCGTAGTCCAAGAGAGTGAGCGCCTTCAACGAGTAGTCAAATTTGTACTTGGACTGCTCGAATCCTCCGCGCGCGCCGGCGGGGTCCTTGATCAAGGTTCCCAGCTCGATCAAGACCGTGGGCCATTTTTGGTTGTGCAGTCGCTCGACGAAGTCATACCGGCGGATCAAGCCGCCGATCTGCTCCTTCGAGCAGCCACAGGGTTCCATGTACCCTTCTTGCTCGCCCGAAACGATCAAGACGGCGGCAGGATTCCCGAAGTTGGCCAGCGGTGCGGACGGCGGTGAAGACCGACCGGAAGGAGAGACCGGCGTGTTCTTGGTGCAGCCGACATAGGCCAGCACGGCCACGAGCAGGGCCGCGCTCACCGCCGGGCGGAAGTCGATGCGACTCATCTTGTTGGATTTCCTTTCCGACAAATGGATCAGCCCGCGTCCGTATTCGAGATCAGGATGGTGACCGGGATCTTCAGTTCACTGGCTCTGGGGTGGTCGGTCTTGATAATGATCTCTTCTTCGATATGGCCGGCGGCAGTCCCCTTCGGCACGGTCGCCGTCAACAGGTATCGTCCCTGCTGCGACGGCGTCGGGTTCGGTTTGATCTCGATTTTGACCTTCGCGGGCTTTTGCGTGACCTCGAACTTGGTCGGCTTGCCGCCGCGGACGATCAGGGTCATGTTCTGAGTCGCTCCCTGGCTGCTGATCACGTTCGACATCCGCAGCCGCTCGGGCAGCACGCTGATCGGCCCGGTGGTCCTACCGGCGATCGACACTTTCACCACGGGTCGAAGCGGATGGTCGGTCTCGATGACCAGCACGTCCTCAAAGTTACCGAGCGGCATGCCCGGCTTGACCTCCACGTCGACCCGGTAGCCCTTCGTGACTTTGAGTTGCACGCAATCCGATTCCGACAGGCGCTCCGGCGTGGCGACGATGAACGCCGGCCGGGAGGTGGACACCTTCTCGATCTTGATCTCGGGTCGATCCATCGAAAAGACGGCGATGCGCGTTCGAGTCACCTCCTCGTTCGAAATGCCGTTGAGCGTGATCATCTCGGGAGGGAAGATCACCACCGGGGGATAAACCTTTCCCTTGACACTGAGTGAGAAGGACGAACGACTCGGGTCGTTGGTACCGATCGTCGCGCTCTGGAAGTAGTCCTCGCTCTTGGCATTATTGGTTTGCCACTCCAGATCGATCTTGGTCGAGTCGCCTGGCTTGACCTTGACGACCTTTTTCTCGACTTCCCCGCCCTCTCGCTTGGTTGCGAGTTTGGCGACGGTGCAGGAACAGGTTGAGCTTTCCTGCCACAAGTCGAGCACTCCCTCGCCGACGTTCTTGATTTCCCACGCGTGTGTGGAGTTGCTCTGCTGCGACATGGCGCCGAAGTCGTGGATCAACGGTTTGTCGATCTCCACCTTGGGCTGGGGGCCCGTGCTCTCGACGACCGCACTGCTCCCCCTGGTGTCCGAATCCGGTCCGTACTGGATCATGAAGGTTGCGGCCGCGGTCAGGCCAACCACGACAGCAGCGAGGACTATCCATCGTAACATGTTGGAAAGTCTCCGGTTAAAACGATCGCAACGAAAGCTGATGACGACCGATGATGAATCAAAGGGGCGGCGAGGTCGAGCCGCATCCCTGGATTGCTCGACACGACTGTCGCGACCCCCGAGTTGCCTCCATCGATCATAAGGAGAGGATTGGCGCGGAGGCAAGTCATCTCAATCGAAAACCTCGATCGTCACGGGAGGACCGGTTCCCCAGAATGCGGAAGAGAACTGTCGCGCCCACCGGCTTTCGCCGGTTTGGACTTGAGCCGGAATTCGTCCTCTGTTATGAATCTCACTGGACGCGATCGGATCGCTCGCCGGCCAGCTCGGCAAGGAGGCCTCCTGGCATGAACCGCCGCACGGCCCTGATGCTGTCGATGTTGTTGGGAGGTCTGGTTCCCCGCAGTCTCTGGGCACAGAGCGCGGGCCGAAGGTCTTCGAAAACTCGTGAGAAAACGCTGGCGCCGGTGTCGTCGCGCAACGACGACCCGGACGACGCGGCCGCCGCGGTGGATGAGCCGTCCGCACCGTTCGCCCCCGAGCCCGGCTTCCAGTGGCGCAGATATCCGATCGCTCGGTATACCAGGATCGCCAGTAGCCAGTCCAACCCCCAGAAAGCCCTGATCGACTGGATCTTCAAACGGACCGGCATCGCCGAATGGCACGGGGATAAGGTCGCCGTCCTTTCCGCCAACCGGACCGAGCTCCGCGCTTACAACTCACCCGAGGTCCTCAAGCAGGTCGACGAGGTCGTCGAACGATTCACAAACGCGACCGAGGACCTCCTGTCGGTCCACGTCCAGTTCATCGCCGCGGTCGATACCCGCTGGCGCTATTCGGTCTTCTCGCGGCTCACGTACGTCGGCAGCGGCCCTCAAGGGCAGCAGATCTGGACGATGCGGCCGGATGACGCCGGCCTCGTGGTGTCTCAGATGCAAGTCCAGCAAGGTTTCCGATTGCTGGCCGATCAGCGAGTCGAGATGATCAACGGCCAGACCCTGACGATCAAGACAGCCGAACCGCGCACCTTCGCCAGCGGTCTCCAGCGCGACGGTGCGGCGGGGGCGGGATTCCAGGCCAAGGCCGACAAGCTCGAGGAGAGCATCGTTCTCAAGCTCAGCCCGCTCTTGAACTTCGACGGGGATGCACTCGACGCCATGATCGACCTGACGGTCAACACGGTCCGATCGTTCCATCGCACGCGCGTGATCACCCCCCGCGACGTGGGCCCCGGCGAGATGGCGATCGACGTCCCCGAGGCGACCCAGACCCGTCTCGACCAGACCGTCAAGAATTGGCGGCTGGGCCAGACCCTCGTCATTTCGGCCGGCATCCATCCCGGGGTCCTTGACAAGAAGGGGGGCTGGTTCAACCTCGGGATTCCGGGTACGTACCCCACCGGCACCGAAGTGCTCGTCGTCCTCGACGCCGAGACGGCCAACCGAGCCAAACCATCGTCGCGCGTCGCGGAGCCGCCCGCAGGGTCCAGGGCCGAGGGCCGTTCGCGATCGCGAAACGGCGAGCTCAACTCGGATGACGATAAACCCCCCGACCGTTGAGCCCGGGGTCATTTCTGACTCGATGTGGCCTGGGCGGTCTTCGTTGCGTTCTTCGCGCGCCCTGACTTCTCGGCGAGACGGCGGTTGATCTGGCCGGCGAGCTCCCGGAGTAGTGATTCACTCGGGCTATCTTCGAACGAACCGGCGCTGGCCTCGCGCTGGATCTGGATCTTGAACATCGCGTTATGAACGCGGAACAGCTTCCACCGGCTCAGCACGTCGGGCAGCCATTCGCCATTGTGAAGGAACGTGTGGCAGACCTCCACTGCATGCCCGACTGAGCCTGACCTCTTGGTGAAATACGACGTTCGGTATCGCACCGGGGTCGAGCCGGGTTCGGTCAACTCATGGTCGGCTGACTCTCCGATCCGTCGGTAACCGTTAGCCGGATAACAGACCTCGGGGGAGTGGGCGTAGACCGTGGTGGCGAGCCCGTACAGCACCAAGACGCGGAACTCTTCGCCGGTTTTCTCGTCCTGATAGACTCGGATCAGGCTGTCCGTCGATCCGGTCGCGCTGGCGATCTCGGGATCGAGTTTCGACTCAATTCCCTCGATCGCTCGCCAGGTCCCCAGCACCCTGGGAAGTTCTGCCAGCGGGAATGGAGAAATCTTGTTTTCTTGCGCCAACGTCCGGAATTCCCAGTCGCGCCCGAAGCGAATACCGCCCGAAATCGCCAAGATCAGACAAGTTACGGCCGCCCACCCCCATGGTGAGCGCGTTGCTTTGGCTAACAATCGGCTTGCACTGCCGGGTGCCGATTCCTTCAAGGAAGATTCCTTCGAGGGGCCCGTTTTCACTAACGTCGTGTGGTCGACCAGAGTCGAATTCATGGATGACTGTTCGCTCAAGAGGTGGAGGGTCTCGTCCTGGGTCAGCCCGCCATCCCTGCGGTCACTTTCCATTATTGATTGCTGACATCGCGTACACAATACCCCGATGGTTTTCTGCGTACACGCATGGGTGGGCGAAATAGGATTCAGCCGTTCCCAGGGTCGTTCGAGCCTGTCGTTGCGGGGTTTTTGTTGGAAACATTCTCGATCTCGATTGTTACGAATTCACACCGGCAGGACATCCCCAATTCTAGTTCCCGTGCCCAGGATGTTTCCTTTCGACAACATCGATTGATCAATGCAGCGTCCATGCATCGAGTACCAGGTCGGTTTCTCCGGCGAGAGCCAGGTCGGCCAGCGCGCGCCCGATCAGGCACGAGAACTTGAAGCCGTGCCCGCTGCATGGGCTGGCGACGATGACGTCGGACCGGCCGGGCAGGAAATCGACCTGGAACTGTTCGCCGGGTGCGACGGTGTACAGGCAAACTTCCGTGCAGCCGATGTTCGCGCCGGCCAAGGCGGGGATATGGCCCCGGAGGAAGCGGCGTACGATCTCGACGTATTCCGCGCCGACGGTGCGGTCCACGACGTCGGGGTCGCATTCGGGGCCGCCGTGCCGCGCGACTTTCACGCCCGGGCCCTCAAACTCCGGCAAACCGTAGAATGCATCGTCCTCGGCCTCTCCCTTGAAGATGAAGACCGGGAAGCGGCCGATCCGGAACGGGCTCGGCTCGATCGGTTCGAGGTACAGGACCTGCTGGCGCGTGGCGCGGAGCGGAACCGCAAGCTGGGGCAGCAGCCGCTTGACCCAGGCGCCGGCCGATACGATCAGACGTTCGCAGACGATCCGTGCCGAGTCGGTCACGACGGTCGGGCGCTCTTGATCGAGGTCGATTCGCCGGACCGGGGTCTGGTCGAGCACCCGCGTCTTGTCGCCGCCGTGGAACCGGGCCAGCTCGACCTGGAGCGCCACGGCGCGCGCGGCCGCGACCATGCCGGCATCGGGCTCGAATACGACGTCGTACGCCTCCGGCAACGCGAAGGCGGGGTGGCGCTGGTTCCAGGCTCGACCCGAGGACCGCCAGTGGGGCACGCCGAGCTCCGCGAGGTTGGCGGCGACCCGGGCCGCGTAATCGACGCCGGCCGGAGAAAATGAGACGCCGCCGGTCCGGATGTAGACCGGCTCCCCGGCGTCGGCTTCGAGTTCCTTCCAGGCGCGGAAGGCCGCTGGCATCAAGCGGGCGTACCGGGCATCGGCGTACGAGTGCCGGGTGATCCGGGCCGCCCCGTGCGAGCTGCCGCGATCATGGCCCACGGTGAACTGCTCGATCAGCAACACCGGCTCCCCGCGCCGCGCCAGGTGGTACGCCGCGGCCGAGCCCATCGCGCCTGCGCCGACGATCACGTGCTTGGCTTCGATGTGTTCCATGGTATCCGTTCAGCCCCGCAATGGCACCTCGTCCGTCCAGACCGTCAAGCGCTCGAGAGTGTTCTTCCCGAACGAGGTCGTCATGGCCACGTCGACCGCGTCGCGACCCCGAGCCATCAGCACTCGGCCGATCCGGGGGACGTTGTGCCGGGCATCGAACGTGTGCCACTGGCCGCCGAGGTACACCTCGAACCAACCGCTGAAATCCATCGGGGACGATTGCGGCGGGACGCCGATGTCGCCGAGATATCCGGTCGCGTACCGGGCCGGGATGCAGAGGCAGCGGCAGAAGGTCAGGGCCAGGTGCGCGAAGTCGCGGCAGACGCCGGTCCGCTCGGCGAAGACGTCGTGGGCCGTCTTGGTGGGGCGGGCGGACTCCAGATCGAACCGGATGTGGGCATGCACCCAGTCGCAGACGGCCTGGACCCGCGCCCAGCCCTCCGGCGCCCCGCTGAAGAGACCCCAGGCGATGTCCGAAAGCCGGTCGACCTCGCAATATCGGCTGCCGAGCAGGTAGACCAGCGTCTCGGGCGGCAACTCCTGCGCGGGGTGCTGCCTCGCCGACGGAACGACCGGGTCGAGTTCACCGGAGTCCTCGACGACCATGTCATCCCAAAGCCGAAGACGCCCCGCCGGCGCGAAGATCCGTCGGCAGCGGTTGCCGAAGCCGTCATTGAACTCTTCGACCGGGACGTAAGGCTCCACGATCATCCCGGCATGCCGGCGCACCGCGTGCTCGCGATCGGGGTGGAGCGCAAGCATCATCAGCATCAGCGAAGGGGTTTCCAACTGAAAGATGAATTCGTACCCGATCCGAATGAACATTCAACATTCCTGATGGCTTCAATGACAGCGCACCTCGAGATCGCCTCGATGTTACTATCGATCACGCATGTTTCATGCCAATTTCGTTCATTTTGACCCATCAAAATCCACGTGATGCGTCTGATTCGCCGCGACATTACGCCGAGGAACCCTACAATGGTATCGAGGGTATCGCCGAGCGGCAACGACCAAGGCGTTGGGAACCGAGGTGAGAATGACGTATTGCGTAGGCATCATCATGCGCGAGGGGTTTGTCATGGCCTCCGACTCTCGGTCGAACGCCAGTCTCGACGAGGTCAACGTCTGCCAGAAGATGCACACGATCGTCGATCCGGGGGAGTGCGTCTTCACTCTCCTGACCAGCGGGAACCTCTCGTGTTCGCAATCGATCCTCACGCTGTTGCGCCGCGACTTCGACGAAGGCAAGGGCCTTGCCTCTGCCTCGTCGATGTACGACGCCGCCCGGATCGTGGGCGAACAGGTGCGGTTGGTCGCGGACATGGACCAGCCGGCGTTGAATAAAGACAATTTCCGGTTCAATGTCCACCTCCTCTTGGCCGGGCAGATCCGCGGGCAACCGCACGACCTCTACCTGATCTACCCGCAGGGCAATCCCCTGCGCGCGACGGAGGACGCCCCGTTCCTCCAGATCGGCGAGTCCAAGTACGGCCGCCCCATCCTCGACCGTGGAGTCTGTCACGCGAGCACGTCTCTGGACGACGCGGCGCGGTATGCCCTGATCTCACTCGATTCGACGATGCGCTCGAACGTGGCGGTCGGCCCGCCGCTCGACCTCTTGGTCTACGCCCGCGACGAGTTGCGCATCACCCGCCAGCGACGGTTTATCGACAAAGATCCGGATCTCCTGGCGATCCAGACCCAGTGGGAGCAGTCGCTCCGGAACGCAGTCAAGGAGTTGCCACGAATTCGGTTCGGCCAGCCCGGTACGTGATCTTGGGGCCGAAAAGGGGCCGAAAAGCGGGACAGGTTCGATTTTGGCAGGTTGGAGAACCGGGGCAGGTCCCGAGAACGCGAAGGGTCACCTGGCCGTGCGGACCTGGCGCGTCCACGGTGCCAGCGTCCCGCGCCGATTGGTCATCATCGAACGTCGGTTTGTGTTGGCATGCCTCCGCCAGAGAACACAGCCATGGGGCGAATCGGTCAGATGCGGTTTTGCGAGCAATGTGCGGCCTCCTTTCTTTGGTTCGAAAGGGCCGACGGCCGTGTTTACGGCTCCAGTTCCTTGCGGGCACCGTGATGGACGTAGAGCACGACAACATCATCATTGCGGATGGTAAAAATGCTCGGCGATCCAGTCATACGCCTTGTCGGCGTCGGCCACGGCCCGTGCGCTGACGCGGAGGCGGTACGTCACGCCTTGATTCCATGCTTGGTGCGGGCGTGTTCCTTGAAGTTGTCGAGGCTGACCGTGCGGCCCGCGTTCATGTCCTCGATGCCTTGGGCGATGCCTTCGATCACACGGGCGTCCTCGGCCAGTTGGCGAAGCTTCTGATAGGCGGCAGCGTCCCGGACGACCAGCTCGGCCTTGCCGTTGATGGTGAGCACGACCGGCTCGCCGGTCTGCTTCAACTGACTAACAAATTCGGAGGATTGCGGATTTCGAGAATTCTCTGTCCCGAACTGCCCAGCCCGCGCGGGTATGAGGTTGAGGGGTAACGCGGCTGTTAGAGACGTTGGAGGTGGTGAGACAACCGACCAACAGCCGTGAGCCGCCTCACACCATCGTCCATGAGGTGGCGTCCCACCTTTCTTGACCCGAGTATCAATGAGGAGACCTTCCATGTTCAAGAACTCCCTGAGGATCGGCCATGTCCGCGGCATGAGGGACAGGAGGAGCGAGCGAAGGATCAAGCCAAGCCTGGAACATCTCGATGCCCGAATCGCACTGTCCGGGGCCTCGGCGGTTATGCATCCGGCTTACATCCACATCCCAACTGGCTCGCCGACGCACAATCAATTCGCGGTGATCAGGCCCGTGGTGGCGACTCCGTCTCCGTCGTACATTCTGAAGGGGGGACACCCGGGGCATGGCGTCGCAGACTGGCAGGCCAATCGCTAGGAATGCCAGTGAGATTCAAAGGTCGCCCAGTCCGACCTTGACTGTGTCGCCGGGGTTGCACGGAACGCCTTGAGGGCCTGATCCATCGGTCCGAGCTCGGTCTCCCCCCAAGGCATGGAGATCGACTCGGATCTTTCCATCCATCAGGTCGCAATTGCGGGGGTTACCGGATACGTTGTTGTGAGACCCGTGACCCGTTGGTCCCGGTGTCATCCCGGCGTAGGGCAAGCGGAGATGGGGACGACGAGAAGCAACGACAGTCCCAGCGATGCGGTGCGACAGCTCGAGCGGCTGCGGAGTGGGGACCAATCGGCCCTCGGCGAGTTGTTTGCCACCCACCGCGACCGGCTGCGCCGGATGGTCGAACTGCGGATGGACTGGCGGCTCCAGGCCCGTGTCGACGCCTCGGATGTGCTTCAAGAGGCATATCTGGACGCGGCCGCGCGACTCGACGGTTATCTGCGCGAGCCGAAGGTCCCGGTTTTCATCTGGCTGCGGTTGATCGTGGGTGAGCGGCTGACCAACCTGCATCGCCACCACCTGGGCACGCGCATGCGGGACGCGGGTTGCGAGGTCTCGCTCCAGCGCGGGGCGATGCCGGCGGCAAGCTCGGCGGCCCTGGCGTCGATGTTGCTGGGCCGGTTGACCTCGCCGACTCAGGCGGCGATTCGCGCCGAGCGGGTCATGCGGCTCCAGGAAGCGCTCAACACGCTGGATGCCTCGGACCGGGAGATCGTGGCGCTCCGGCACTTCGAGCTGCTCAGCCGGATCGAGGCGGCGCAGGTGTTGGGCATCAGTGAAGAGGCCGGTGCCAAGCGTTACTTACGCGCGCTCAAGCGACTCAAGGAGATCCTCGCGGGCATGCCCGGCGGATTGGAGGGCCTGTGAAATGCCGGATTCCTCATCGACGCCCGGTTCCGGTCAGTTCAAGCTGCTGGATGAGCTGGCCGAAGAGTTCGCCGCGCGGAATCGCCGGGGGGAACGTCCGTCCCTGACGGAATACACGGATCGGTATCCTGAGCTGGCCGAGGCGATCCGCGAGTTGTTTCCGGCGTTGGTGGAGATGCAGTGTGTCGGGGATGACTGGCCTCAGACGACCGGACCGGCTCCGTCGCAGCCCGCGGAAGCCGCGCCTGTGCTGGCGCAGGTGGGCGACTTCCGGATCGACCGGGAGATCGGCCGCGGGGGGTGGGGATCGTCTACGAGGCCGAGCAGGTGTCGCTGGGCCGGCGCGTCGCGCTCAAGGTCCTGCCACGGCACGCGGTGGGTAGTTCGGCGATTGAGCGGTTCCGCCGCGAGGCCCGCGCCGCGGCCAGGCTTCACCACACCAATATCGTGTCGGTCTTCGAGGTCGGCCAGGACGGAGCGGTCAGCTACTATGCGATGCAGTTGATCCAGGGTTGTGGACTGGACCAGGTGATCGCTGAGCTGCGGCGGATCCGTGACCATGCTGGCTCGTTCTCAGTCAACAGGGCCCAGACCGCGTTGCAGCCCGCGGACGCCCTCGCAGTGGCGCCGGAGGCCGGCTCGCGACGCACGAGCGACGTGGGCCGGATGGCCCTTTCCGTCCTGACCGGGCGGTTCGCGGCAAAGGCCGTTGGGGGCGAACCGGCCGAAGAGGGCGGCGAAGGTTCATCTGCCGAAAGTCGTGCCGAGAGGCCAGGTCAGTCGGTAGCTCATGAGGGTTCGGCAACTCGGTCGGACAAACCTACGCCCGAGCCGGGACCTGCCCGATCATCCGCGGTCGACAGGTCGAGCTCATCCCTGACAATGCCGGGGGGCGCGCAGATTTCCGACGTCAGGTCCGGCGAGCGCCCCTTCCACCTGAGTGTGGCCCGGATCGGGTACCAAGTGGCCGGGGCCCTGGCCCACGCCCATGCCCGAGGGATCATTCACCGCGACATCAAGCCCTCAAACCTGCTACTGGTCGCCGAGGGAACCGTCTGGATCACCGACTTCGGCCTGGCCAAGTCCGAAGAGGAAGCACTGACTGGGCAGGGAGACATTCTCGGGACCTTGCGTTACATGGCCCCCGAGCGTTTCCGCGGTGAGTCGGACCCGCGCTCGGACGTGTATTCCCTGGGACTGACTCTTTACGAGCTCCTGGCGCTCCGGGCGCCATTCGGATCGGGCGACCGGCTGCGCCTGATCGAGCAGATCAAGAACGAGGAGCCGGCCCGTCCGCGTGCGATCGACGCACGGATTCCGCGCGACCTGGAGACGATCGTCCTGAAGGCGATCGAGAAGGACGCCAAGCGTCGCTATGCGACGGCCGGCGAGCTGGGTGAGGACCTGCTGCGGTTCATCGAGGGTGAGCCGATCCGCGCGCGGCGGGTGGGCGAGCTGGAGCGGCTCTGGATGCTGGCACGGCGCCATCGGACGGCGGCTGTGCTTCTGTCGCTTTTCCTGGTCGCCCTGGTGGCCGGGACCGCTTTCTCGACGGTCTTCGCAATCCGGGCAGCCCGCGAGCGTGACAAAGCCATCGCAGCCAGGGCGGACGCGATGGCCGTCATCGATTTCTTGAAAAACGACTTGCTGGCCCAGGCCGGCCTTGGTGAGCAGGGAAAGATCCGGCCGGACGTGATGCCGCAACCCAACCTGATGGTGCGGACGTTGCTGGACCGCGCGGCGGAGCGGAGGCAAGTTCCAGGGGCAGCCGCTGGTCGAAGCGACGATCCGCGAAACGATCGGAACAGCCTACACCGCGCTTGTTTCGTTCGACAAGGCGGAGCAGAACCTCAAACGGGCGCTCGATCTGCGCCGTCGCGAGCAGGGGGAACAGGCCCCAGAAACGCTATCGGTGATGAACAAGTTGTTCTGGTTGTACACAGGGGAGCTTGACTACCGTAAAGCGGAGCCGCTGGGGAGGAAGACGCTGGAGCTGAGTCGCAACGCCTTGGGTGAGGACCATCCCATCACGCTGGATGTGATGGGATGCCTCGCATTGCTGTACATCGAACATGGCAAGAACCAGGAGGCCGAGCCGCTCGCGATCAAATATCTGGAAACGTGCCGTCGCGTATTCGGTGAGGACCATCTCGAAACGGCCGTCGCGTACAACACGATGGGACGTCTGAATTCGAACCAAGCCAGGTACGTCGATGCCGAAAAGCACTTCATTGTGTCGCTAGAAATCCGTCGCCGCATCTTTGGCGAGGAAAACCCCGCCACACTGGCCCCCAGGTTCCAGCTCGGAATTATGCATCTTCGCCAAGGCAAGAATAGACAGGCCGAGCAAGAATTGAGCGAGATATTGCAGGCCTGTCGCCGCTTTGATGGGGAAGAGGGTCCTCAAACGCTCCTCACCCTGGGCTACTTGGCACTAGTGTACAAACAAGAAGGCAGATACGCGCAGGCTGAATCGCTTACGACGAAAGTGCGGGAAGGCTGGCGCCGTATTGAGGGCGACGACCGCGCTCACGTGCTCCAGGCAACAGTTCGGCTGGGCGAGATTTACCAGGCCCAGGGGAAGTTCGCGGAGGCCGAGAAGCTGATGACCGACGCCGTGGAACGCTTCCGTCGCACGCGGGGTGAACAGGATGCTTCTACGATCAGTGCGATGCAATCTCTGGGGAGTTTGAAATGGGCAGAAGGCACGTACAAGGAAGCCCAAGAGCTGCTCATGAAGGTTCTGGAGAGTCGCCGTCGCACTCTGGGCGAGAATCATCCTTCGACGATCCTGGCAACGAACGCTCTTTCCTGGTATCTGGCCACCGCTCCCGAATTGTCCGGGCTCCGCGACCCAGGCAAGGCCGTGGAGTTGGCCAAGAAGGCTGTTGCGGCGTTCCCGCAGGTAGGAGGGTACTGGAATACATTAGGGGTGGCTCAGTACCGGTCCGGCGCCTGGAAGGAGGCCATCAAAGCGCTGGAAAAGTCGATGGAGCTCGGCAAGGGAGGAGATAGCAGCGACTGGTTCTTCCTGGCCATGGCCCACTGGCAGTTGGGACATCACGACCAGGCTCGCCAGTGGTACAGCAAGGCCGTCGATGGAATGGAAAAGAGAAAGAGCCGCGATCCCGAGCTCCTCCGCTTCCGCGCCGAGGCCGAGGCGGCGATCATTTCCGGCACGGCCTTGCCGGACAATGTCTTCGCGCATTGAGCGCCGATTTCCACAGCCCGGAAAATAATCAACGATTTGGCCCGGAGGGAGCCCGAAAACCCGAGAAAAACCGCCTTGGGGGCGGCGAAACCTTGATTAGTTTCCGCCCGCTCGGAGCCAATATTAACGCCGAGTTGCTCGTTGATGAGTAGGCAGCCGACGTCGCCATCCGCGTGGCCGCCCCTCGAAAAGCGCGGAAGAATAACAGCAAAATATTCACAGATTATAGTGACGAGCATATTATTATGATTACTGGGACCGATCAGCGAAATGGAGTCAGTTTCGATCAGAAAGAGGGCAGCGCCGTCGCTGGATGGATACGGGGCGATGAGTTCGGTGCGCGCGCCCACGTCGCTCGGCACGCACGGAACTGCGCGGAGTGGCTCCGAACCCAAGATGTGGCGCACCGCAGCTTGGCGCGGACGGGCTGGCCAGGCGTTCGTGCTTCGTGAGCCCGGCGTGGCGGACGGGACCACCGCCGATTCACTCGTCGTGGACCTACACACGCCGCAACAGGATGGCCAGACCGGCAAGTCGAAGCCCCTCGGGCTTATCTTACTTTGAACTAGCGCTTTAGAATCTGGCTCACGATCGTCGGATCCTTGATCTTGCTATCCTCGGCGAGGAGGAACACTTTGCTGAGGATGATCGACAGCAGGTTATCGCCGTCGAATGGCAGAAAAACCTTGCCGCCCACCTCGGCGGCCGATGGTTTGGGGACGATGCAGACGTATTGATCGTTGGGGGACATGAGGATGTTGCCGCTGCCCAGGTGAATCTTGTAGGTCCGCAGGTCGCCGCGGACGATGAGGAACTTATCGCCGAACGAACAGCGTTCGGCGATCTTGAGGCGCGGAACGATGCGTTCGAGGACGGCCTTACGCGTCTGCGCGGTCGTCGACAGGTCGCCGAAGGAATAGCTCTGCCAGTAGTCCTGATGGTGGCCCGCGCGAGCGCCGTCGGACCAATTGGGGTCGTTGCCGACGCTGGCCACGCCGACGAAGAGATCGACGTCGCGCAGGACTTCCGAGAGGACCAGAGGCGGGACGTTCGCGAGCGGAATGGGATCGACTTCATCCCGGCGATAGAAGCGCACCTGGTCGGTTGAGAGATGCCGGTAGACTCCGGAAGCAGTGGCCTCATCGTCGTCGGCGAGCGGTTGCACCCAGAATTCGACCCGCACGTCCCATTGAGGGAGTTGAAGCGTTGGGATGTTGTAGGAGTCCCAGTTGCCTTGCAATGTATAGCGCCAGCCGCGCTGCTGACAAAGGGCGCTGAACTGGTGCTGCCGGATGATGTGGGCTGCGAAACGATTGGAGTATGTATCGGTGCGGCGCTCGGCATCGGTGAGGATATAGATTTCGCGATGCGCCTGCTTGAATGGCTGGCGCACCTGGTGCCGATCGAGCCAGTCTCGCCAGGCCCTGACCTGCTCCAGGCCGCACGCCAAGGGGTGCCAGGGAGCGACCCCAGTCTCGGCGCCGAGCCAGTCCAGGGTTTGGTCCCGGTCGTCGACGATCTGGCCATCCAACCAGATGCCGTCGCAGGCGTTAGCGCCGTCCGAGTAGCGCCAGATCAATCGGCGCGCCAGAATGCCCACCAGGGGATGGTCGAGATACCGGGACCGAAATTCCGGGAAGGACCAGATTCGCTCCAGCAAAAAAAGCTGCTCCAGGCGGTCGCGCTGGGCGGGGAGCAGCTTGGCGATCTCCTTTTCGGACTGCTTGAGCGATTTGAGGCCGGCGGCAAAGGCCTCCTTCACCGAGGCCGGAACCGCTTTCAGCTTTTTGCCATCGGCCTGGAGCCAACTGAGTTCCGCCTTGAAGCCGCCAGGGACTTCAAGCACGGCGGTCATGTCGCCCAGTCGCAAGCGGTGGGCGCCTACCTCAGTCAAGCCACAGGAGGGAACGGCCACTTCTTCCATCTCGGCCGCGGTCATGCCGGTCTTGTCGGCGGCCGTATCGAGCGCTTTGGCCAGTTGTTTACGGATCGAGGCATGCTTGGCTCGCGTCTTGAGTCGGCTGAGCTGGCCCACGGCGGCCAGCGATGACGTGGCAGACAGCGCATAGAGGCAGGCGTTGCCAATCTTGGGCGCCCGTGGCCCGATGCCTGGGATCTTTTTGAAGCAGACAGCAGCGGCGTCGCCCACGGACACGATCAGGTTATCGTCCTTGACGAGACTGGCGCACCACACTAGGCCGCGCAGGAGGTCGCTGTGGGTATCGTGAATGAGCGTTGGATCGAGTGTGAACTCCTGGCTGTAGACTCGCTTGATCTGCGGAGTGCCCGGCTTGCCGATCTCTGCCAGCGCGCCACTCAGAACCGTGGCGAACGCCGCTGGCCCGATGCCGGCGATAAGGATATCGACTTGCTGAAGCCACTTGCGCGATGGCTTGGATTGAACGGCGGTATTGCAGTGAAGCAGCAGAGCGTGCCAGGCAGTCCTCGCGGGCGGCTCCAACCTGTCGAGCTGCGCCCGGAGGTACCGAGTCCAGGCTTCGTCGGTCTGGAGGAGGGACTCTGCGGGAGCCGCGGGTGCTGGACCCAGGAGCTGGTCCAGTCGTTTGACCGCATCGCGCGTCTCCGCGTAATCCGGTTGTGCGCACAATCGGTCTCTCAGGACTGCGAGGTTAGGGCGCAGACAATCCGGTACGCCCTGCTCTTTGCAAAGGTCCTCGAGCGCGCGCAGAATGCCTCCAAGCGACAGTTGCCAGATCAGGAAGCCGCGTCCCGCAGAGATCGTTTGCACAAGCCGGCCGAGGTCTTCGGTTTGGAACGGTAACCGCTTACGAAGCAGCAGGCTGATCAGTTGCTTGAACCCCTGAAGTTCGTTCCACGAGGGCTCGCCGGTAGAGATGCCAGAGTCCGTGAGCCGCCGGCCGGATTGCCGCTCGTTGTCCACTTGCCGGGCAACGGCCTCGATAACGACCGCGACCTGCCGATCGCGCGGCAATTCGAGGATGGTCTGGACGGACCGAAACGATTTGACGTCCAACTGAGGGTAGAAATCGACGCCTGAGGCGTCCAGCTCTTTAAAAAAGGCATCGATCAGGCGACCCGCACGATTGCTGTCGCCGGCCCTCAGGTCGGATTGGGGCTGATCGGTCGCCACATCATCCCCCCACGAGCATCGTCAAGCGCAGGAAGCTGACGCGCGTATCGGGTCGAACGACGATCTCTTGATCGAGTGACTCGGCCTGCTTGTCGTCAACCAGAATCAGGATGCCGTTCGCCTCGAACGCCTCGGTAGCCTTGTCGTATTGTATCTTCCAGTCGATCATTCTTGGCTTGCCGAGCTTGTAGCCGTTCAGGGCATTTTCGGCGTCGGTTGGCTGCACCAGCCCATGAAAGACCTGCGGCTGGAGGCGGTTGTAATCTTGCACTTCCTGGTAAACCCGGCTGCGGATCAGCTCTCGGACGGTGATGCGCTCGGTCAGCAGTTCCAGGGCGAACTCGCGTAGTGTGCCGCCGCTGGTCGTTTCATCGCGAACCGTGAGCGTTGTTGACATGGCATGAATTCCCCTCTGGAAGAAACGCGGGCAGCCATCAAGGGATTATCATCGCAGGTTGCCTCGCCGAATAGAACAGTCCGCCACCAGGCCACGGCAAATGAATTGATTTCGCGATCGGTCTCATCTCATCGCCGCGCTGGGAACAAGACACAGAACGGAAGCGCCGCCCTTCAAACGATCGTGTTCCCGGGAACAAGACAGAGAGATAAACGGTCTCATCGACGTTCCGGCCACAGCCTGCGAGGGCCTGACGATGAGTCTCGGGCCGGCCTCACGCACAGGCTCGGCTACCACGAAGATCGAATCCAGGGGTCCGATCGTTCTCGCACGCCGGGCAGACGCAGTCATAAGCGTCTGACATCGATTCAAGCTCCGGGGTGAGTGAAGTGACCTGACGGTCCGCTCCTCGGAGAATCCGTTCGACGTGCTGATCGACGACTTCCTTCTCAACACTGTACATTCCGCCCCTGGCTCCTTCGAACGCGCAAGTCCACGCCGCGAGTGCCTGCCCGTAGCGGATTGCCTCGCGGAGGCCCGCGTCGTTCACCGCACCGAGTCCATTGGCGCCCTCACGAAGGAGCTTGTGAACGATTCCCGCAGTGCACCAGTCCCCCGCACCGGCGGTATCCTTAACGTCTTCGGCAGGCAAGGCCTCCAGCCGTTGCCAGCCCCTTGTCTTGCAGCCGGGTAGCCGACTTCGGTAGCGGAGCCCATCCCTCCCGAGCGTTTCGATCTGAATGCGCACACCATTGATTGCTTCAACTTCCGCAGGCAATTCTTGAAGACGTTCATGGGAATACTTGACGACGTGGGCGATCTCCCAAGCCTCGCGGAATAGCGCGGGATGGCCAACTCCCGAAGGCTCGAAGACAATTGCCGCACCACGACTGGCAGCCACGCGTGCAAGCGTCAGTGCTCCTCGCGAAACGCGGTCGAAGAAAAAAACCTGAGGCGTACCGATCTCGGCCGCAAGGTGGTGGGCGACGGAGGCGAGGACGGGCCTGTATCCGGGCAACCGATTGCCGCATCTCGGGCAGCGCCATGAGAACGTGTGGCAGGGTTCGCCCGAGGGAGTCCGCCCGATGCGCTGCACGATGACCGGGGTACTGCCATCGTCGGCGACGGTGATAAAATCCGTCGACGCTCCCCACCTACGGAGGTCGTCGAGGATACGGTTCGCCGCATGTCCTTCGCGGAAGCGGGCGATCGGAGCGGACTCCCAGCCGAGGTAACGAAGTGCGAGCAGGACGTTTCCACAGGTGCCCCCCGCCCACTGGCGAGCCGGCACTCGGCTGTCATCGGCGAGTACCACGTCCAAGGCGACGAGGCCGGTCCCGACGGCCAACGGTGCTGAGTCTGTCAAAAGCTTAGAATTCTTCATGAGCCGGCGACCTCCTTGCTGCCGGTGATACCGTACGCCTCGCCGTGAAGCCAGACGTGCACCAAGTCCCCAGGCCGCGCTGCTCGCGCCTGGTCGAGCCTCGCGAGGTCCACGACATAGCTGAGCGCCTCAACGTACATGATGGTGAAATCACGATCAGTGTAAGTTCCGACTCGGCAGGAGCGAGAAGCGCCCCCATCACTTGGTAGAGGGCTTGCTCGACGGATCTGGCCCGGGTCGCCACTTGTGCTCCCTCCACACCTCCGATCGCGTCGACAATAGACTCGGCGTCAGGCCGGGGGATGATCCGAACTTCCGCCGGGCCGACGCCGGCAGCGGCCAAATTGCGGAGCCAGGCAAGGACAGCCCTGGACTGAATCAAGGCCGTCATGAGCCCCATCTTAAGACCGTCCGAGCGTTCCGTCAGGGAAGTTTTCGGAGCAGAAAAGTGGATGTCTGATGGTGATCCCTGAGCGGTGATTCGATACGCGCAATGGTCGCCAAAATAATTCGAAAAACATCGCAACTTACTATTCAATATCATGTTCTGCTCGGATGCTCCCGATTCTCGTTTTCATTCGTTCCAACATGGCGCATACTGTATGTATGGAGACTCGCTAAAGGTACGCGCCCGCGGGTCAATCAGCTTTGTGTGCCGCGCGTTCTCGTCCTTTCGGCCGCTGATCCGAGCCCTGATCTCGGCGACTTCATCTCCAGACCGGGCGCGTTGGTTCATGTCATTCCTTCCGTCCTGCGCCGTTCCGGGTGTTCTCCTTCATTCCTTCCGTCCTGCGCCTTTCCGAGTGTTCTCCGTCGTCCTTTCCGTCCTCCGTCCTCCGCCCTCCGCCCTTGAGAGTGGCGGTCTCCAGCTTGACATTTGATCACACAAATCCAAGGTCCGCACAGTTGAAAACGGAGTGCGACCACTCATTCGACGAAAATATTAGACTCCAAATCATTTACAGCAGAAGACGGTCCATCGGGAGAGGCCTTTTTTCGCGACCGCGAGCGGACTTTTGGCGATGAAGGGCTTTTGGCCCTCGGCCCTCCGTCCTCCGCCCTTCCGAGGGCGGTCTCCAGCCCGACACTTGATTTCACACGACTAACCACTGCCACAGAGCCCGTGGCCGAAATCGCCCGCGTGGCTCGCCATCAAGCTGCGCCGCATTGCCCCTCAACTCCGCATACACGGCATACTCGTCAATCTCCAACCGTTGCCACAATCGTCGCGTCGTGTCGCTACTCTCACGAGAGCCAGGACTTGTACAAAAAAAATCGACAGGGATCACCTCTCGGCAGACGAGGAGTTCGGTCCTGAGCCGCCGATGCACGAAAAATGTCGAAAACGCGCAAGTCTAATGCTACCAAGGCCGTGTCGACGTGTCGGCGTTTTGGGCCTAAAAACGCACT
>JBIOJM010000116.1:0-26850 GCA_044450785.1 Isosphaerales bacterium | reverse complement strand
GCCAGATACCGAGCAACTTAACAAACGGACCTGATCTGCTGATGACAGACAGCCAGAAACCAATGCCCGATTGTGTTCGGTCATTTCGATGTGCGCCTTCTGCCCCGGAAAGCGCACCCGACGGGCCTTGCCCGACGCCCCGCTTCGCTCGCCGGGTCGCGGGCTCCCGGGTGCTCCGCACCCTCCGCCTCGCTCCCCTGACTCCCTCCGCTCACGACCCGGGCCTGAACTCGGCACAGCGGAAGCCCAGGTCGACGATCCGGAACGAGGGCCCGATGCGGCGGCGGTACGCCGCGCGCACGTACCGCGCGTCGTAGCGCCACGAGCCGCCCCGGATCACGCGGAGGGCGGACGCCGATTCGGCCGCCGACGCGCGAGCTTGCTCGGTATAGTCATTCACCCAAACATCCGCGCACCACTCCCACACATTCCCCAGCATGTCGTACAGGCCCCAGGAATTCGCTTCCTTGCCGGCGACGCAGTGGGTCTCATTTCCGCTGTTCTCGCCGTACCACGCGATGGCATCGAGGTTTTCCGAGTAACGCGCGGTCTCCGTCCCCGCGCGGCAGGCATACTCCCATTGAGCCTCCGAGGGAAGCGACAGTTGGAGACCATCAAGCCGGGAATTCAGCGCCGTCAAGAATTCCTGGCACTGTTCCCAGCTCACCGAATCCACGGGACGATCCGCCCCTTCCTTGGGACGATCCGCCACCTTGAAGTGGCTGGGGTTTTCTCCCATCACGGCTTCCCAGAGGGCCTGGGTGCAAGGCGTGTCAAACATCCAGAACCCGGAATCGATCGACACCAGGTGCCGCGGTCCTTCATCCCAAAACCGCCCTTCTTCATCCTCCGGCGACCCCATCCAGAAAACTCCGGGAGGGATCCAGCGAAGGCGCTGGACGACGTCGCCGACCTCGAACGCACACCAGGGACCATGCAGTCGATCCTCGCCCCATTCCGACGCCCAGGCCGGGGGAATGCCGCGCTGCAGAGGGTGAGTCCACGCTCGTGGAGGATGAGGCTTCGTCGACATTTCGACACTCAGGGAGAACTCTTCAATTCGGTTGCGCGCTCAATCCCCCGTCCGCACCCAATCGCACCGCTGCGCTCGTCGGGTCGCGGTCTCCGGGTTGCTCCGCACCCTGCGCCTCGCTCCCCTGCCTCGCTCCGCTCACGTCCCCCTGCCTCAACTCGGCACAGCGGAAGCCCAGGTCGTCGCGCCGGTCCGAGGGCTCGCCGTGGTAGCGGGACGCCGCGCGCACGACCCGCGCGTCGCTGTCCCACGAGCCGCCCCGGATCGCGCGGCGGGCGGACGCGGAATCGGCCGGCGCCGCCGCGAGAGATTTCTCAGTATAGTCTTCCACCCAAACATCCTTGCACCACTCCCAGACATTCCCCAGCATGTCGTACAAGCCCCGAAGATTTGCCTTCTTCCCGGCCACGGGGTGTGTCCCGGCCTTGTCGAACTCGAACTGCTTCTCCGGCCATTCTGAAGCATCCCAGCCGTTGCTCAGCTTGAAATCGATCCCGCTGTTCCCACCGTACCAGGCGATTGCGTCAAGGATCGGCGCGTTGTTCTCGCCCTCGGTTTTCAGAGGACCGGCGTAAGTCGCGGTCGTCGTTCCCGCGCGGCAAGAGTACTCCCACTGGGCCTCCGACGGAAGCGAGAGAGAAAGGCCGGCCTTCTCAAGTCTGAACTTTTCGTTGATCGTCTCAACAAATTTCCGGCAATCGTCCCAAGACACATTCTCCACCGGCCGATCCGGCGACTTGAACTCACTCGGGTTCTCGTCCATCAGCGCTTCCCAGAGCGCCTGGGTGCAAGGTGTGTCGAACATCCAGAATCCTTCGGCGATCGTGACCTCGTGTTGTGGTCGTTCGTCCGAGTATCGCCCTTGCTCGTCGGGAGGCGAACCCAGCAGGAACCGACCGGGCGGGATCCAGCGGAGGCGCTGGCGGACGGGGCCGAGTGGTGCCTCCGGCGGAGCGCTCTTCTTCTTCCTGGCCGCACGTTTCGCGGGCGGCTGCGCGACTTTCCCCTCGATCGTGAGCTCCGCCCAAAGCCCATACTTGTCTCGACCGATGGCTGAAGCCCACTTGGGACGCGTCGTCGTGCGGAGCACGACTTGCTCGACGTCCGAGCTCACGCGCACCGGCGCCAGCGCCGCGAACGACACGCCGTCCAATCCGGGCGCGTCGAGATTGATCCAGCCCGCTGCACTCGCCTGGTCGCGGTCTCCGGGTGCTCCGCACCCTGCGCCCCGCTCCCGCGCTCGCTGCGCGTGCCGTTCCCGACCTACCGGTCCTGGAGCTCTGAACTCGGCACAGCGGAAGCCCAGGCCGCTGCCCCGGAGCGAGGGCTCGCGGCGGAAGCGGTACGCCGCGCGCACGTACCGCGCGACGTCGCGCCACGAGCCGCCCCGGATCACGCGGTGGGCGGACGCGGCGGCCGTTTTCTTCGTGTTGTAATCGTCGGTCCAGACGTCTTGACACCATTCGAAGACGTTGCCGAGTGTGTCGTATAAGCCCCATTCGTTGGGGGCTTTCTCGCCAACCGGATGCGTCTCCTGCTTGCTGTTGTCCAAGTACCAGGCGATCTCGTTCAGATCCTCGCGATAGCGCGACGTGTCCGTCCCCGCGCGGCAGGCGTACTCCCATTGCGCCTCCGACGGAAGCTTTAATTCAAGCCCATCGCACCTTTCGTTCAACCGCTCGAGGAATTCCTGACATTGATCCCAGCTCACGCTCTCGACCGGACGATCCGGCCCTTTGAAGCGGCTGGGGTTCTCCCCCATCACGGCTTCCCACAGGGCCTGCCTACATGGCGTGTCAAACATCCAGAAACCCGACGCGATCGTCTCCTCGTGCCGCAGTCCTTCATCGGGGAATCGCCCTTCCTCCTCCTCCGGCGACCCCATCCAGAACTTGCCCGAGGGAATCCAGCGGAGGCGCTGCTTGACTTTTTCGACGCGCAGGTCGACCCAAGGCCCGAAGTCATCTCTCCCCCAGCTTTCGGCCCATGCCGGCGCGACGTCGTCTTCCCAGACGTCGTCGGGTTCGTCGATCTTGATCAGTCCGTTGCGGGTCCGGATCAGGCCGAGGAGGCTGGCGCGAGGTTCATCTTGCGCCGTCTTGGATTCATGCCCAGTGCCTCCTGGCTCGCTCAGGAACGGCCTGGCGACGAGACGGTCGCCGGCGAGCCGGAGCGCGATGAGACGCTCGGGCTGCGCGGTCGGCGGTAGCAACGCAGGATCAAGGAACGCGGGCCGGTCTTCCCCGTCCGGGCGGACCACCGCCTCGATCTCATGCAGGGTCTGGGCAGCGATGCCTCGATTCACCGACTCCGGGAGTCGGGCGAAGACCCGCCGAAACCAGGTCGGCTCGTTCGCCGCTGGGTTGCCCACCGCCCCGCTTGTCACCAGGTGGCGCTTCCTCTGCTCGTACCACCACGCCGCTCGCCGAAGCTCGGCCGGATCGAGCAAGCCCCGGTCGACGTCCCGCTCGAGTGCCAGCAGCTCCGAGCACCAGACGCCGGGATAGACGTTGCGCCGGAGCTCGCGGACAAGCGCGTAGATCCGCCCCCGTTCTTCCTTTTTCAGACGAAAGAACCTGGGGAGAAGGCTGTGCATGCTGCGATGGTCAAGCGTCGCGGCTTCGTGATGGCGACTCACGAACGCCTCGTGCTGCCAGACGTGGGACTCGATCCCGGCGTCGGCCCGTCCTTCGAAAAATGTCCGACGAATGGCCCGCACCAACTGTGGCTCGACTCGCAATGCGAAGGCGAGCCGTGTGAGGACCTCCTCGGTCAATTCGGCCGTGTCCTTGCCGCTCAGGAAGGAACTCGTGGTCAGGCTGGCGGCTTCCCAGGGCAGGATCGTCCAGAGCCGGGCGAGCTCGGCGCCGCAGCGGTTTGGATGGCAGGGAACAATGGCCAGCGCGGGATTGGAGTTTGCCTGCAGCCGGCGGCCCCATTCCAGCCACATCTGCGTCAGCCGATCCCGCTGTTCCCGTTGGCGCGCCAGGCAGCCGAGATCACCCAACACCAGCACAATGGTGCCGGGATCGGGCAGCGTATAGCGACCCTCATGCTCGGGCGGTCGTTGGATTCGCGGAGACGAGGCCCCCTCCTCGAGAATCGCGAGCTGGAACCCGCTTTCGGGATAGAGACCCTTGAGATGAGTAACCACCATGTCTTGATCCAGCCAGTACGGCGCCAGCCGCCGGCTGCGGTCCTCGATGACCCGGATCAACTGGCCCCAGCGCTTGCGGGGACTGCGTGGCAGGACCCTGAGGAACTCCCCCCGGCTCAGGCTGGCCACGGTTCGATCGACATCGATGCACCCACTGGGTTCCGAGAACGCGGAGTGCCGGCGCAAGCGAGTCAGGATCTCAGCGCCTGAGGCGAGCGATGTAGGCGGTGCATGTATCGGCTCAATCGGCGGTAGCGCGGGCTCGTCGGGAATCAACTCATCGCCGCGAAGCGGCTCGTGCGCCTTGAACTCCCGGACATGCCAGAACGGAACCGGGCCGTGTGCGGGGGATTCCGGCTGTGATCCCTGAGGCTGTCCTGGGGCCGTTTCGATCGCGGGGGGCAGGGTTAATACCGGCTCGCGCTGGAAACCCATGAGATCGGCGAGGGCTTCCTGAAGTTCCACTCCGCCGGCGCTCAGGGCCCGCACCAGATCGACGCGGCCGACCAGGACGTCCTTGTGACCGACCGGGACGTTGTCACGCTCAGGACGTCTCATACTTCCTCAAGGCGAACTGGGCTACCGACTCAAGAATGGCCACATGGTTCTCCACGGTATCAGGCTCGATATGAAGGACGGCGCGGAGCAAGTCCAGATACTCCGCCTGACCCGGCCACGGCTCGACGAGCTGCTGCCTGGCCACCGCGCGATCCCGCACCAGCATCACGGCGGCGGCGTGAAAAAGCCCCTCGTGCTTGCCGGACTTGGCGTGCTCCGGGAAATGAATCCGCGCACGGGCCTTGAGAAAGGCGATGAGCTTGTCATCATCATCGGGCAACTTCAACCACAGGACGAGACAGCGCCTCACGAACGCATTCGGCAGCACGCGTTCCTCGTTCGTGGTGATAATGACCAGCGGCGGCTCGCCCGTGACCTTGACCGCCTTCTTCGATCCGAGCGGAGTGAACTCGCCCGAACCGAGGGCCTCCAGCAGTCCGTTGGGGACGTCGGTGTCCGCCTTATCGATTTCGTCGATCAGTACCACGCAGCCGTTCGCGGGGTCTGCTTCCTCCTCGAGTTCCGGCACGGGCGATCCGCTGATCCGAGCCTGCCTGTGAGCGCTCGACCAGTCGAACGCCCACCACAGGGGGCCGGGTTGGAGAAACCGTCGCACGGAGAGGCGTTTGAGGAGCCGCCTGGACATTCGTCTCGAATCCAGACTGATGTCGCCAGACGCGCTGCGCTCAGGTTTGTTCTCGGAATCGAGGACTGTCGCGAGCGCCGCCGTGATCTGGGCCTCCGCAAGCCGCATCACGGCATCGAATTCCCAGAGCAGGTCGCGCGCCTCGGTGCGCGAATCGACCACACGACGCACAAGAGGTCGTTTGAGGGCCTTCGCCGCGGCTTCCGCGAGTTGAGTCTTGCCGACGCCCGGCTTTCCACGCACCAACAACGGCCGTTTGGCCGCGAGCGCGGCCTGGATGGCCCGAGCGCTGTCCACTTCAAACTGGTGGTACTGCTCCGGTCGATTATCCGCGCTGGTCAGCTTGAATGACTTGGTGCAATCAATGTCGGGCGGTGGTTTGAGCTTGGGATCGGCGTTCGGCTGACTCATTCTGGGAACCCTCTTGCCACCCATTCAAGACGAGTATTGAGGCAGGCGATTACGAAGCTCTCAAGTTCCCGTGTCTTGCTGTCCGGCTTCAGCCCGATGAAGAGAAGATCCGGAATCGCGAGTTTTGAGATGAGCTTCTCCTGGTTCTGGCGATCTGCCTCGCTCGCGGCGAGCTCCAACGCACAATAAGGCGGTCGCTGATGCTTGAGCTTTCTCCACTTGTAGCGTCCGCCGAGGTCGTCCCTCATCTGGGCCGCCGTGAGCCTCATGACTACGGACGTTCCCTTCTTTTTGTCGTCCGGGTGCAACGTGGCGACGTAGAGATCGCGCAGCGCCGACTCCTCGTTCTGATCGGGATCGCCGATCGGGACGTCTTCAAACTCAACGAGCTGTTCACCGGTTGGTTCGGGCGATGAGATACCCCAGCGGGTCGGCTTTTTGAAAAGTCCAGCGACGAGGATCTCCGCGCCCGTCTTCCTTGCCACCGAGCTCTGGATCAGCACCGCCCCGTGATTTTGGAGTTGCGCCCAGGCCTCGCTCAGGATATCACGCGGTAGGCACAACGGTAGCATCAGGTCCACAACATCTCCGATTATCTGGGCCTCGGCCTTCTTCCCTCGATTGCACAGCAGGCCGAACACACGCGCGACAAGCAACCCAACATGCTCGACATCTCGGCGTTCCGTAAGGAAGGTTGCGAGATACTCGCTCAAATCCTTACCTGACGATGGACCACCCGCACCCAATTCCCGCGAGATCAGAGTGAGAAGCCAAACTTCTTGGCCGTTCTCATCGCGTACCTTGCCGTCCTTGATCGCATCGAGCTTGGAGCGGATTGCTTTGGCGACTTCCGTGGCGCGGGGATCGAAGTCATTCTCGCTGGTCGGCGACCCGTCCGCGATGTCTGAGCGTTTCGGATCGACATCCAATCGCAAAGACCCTGGTAGCGGATCTGCGGAGCCGGGGATACTGTTCCGAACGTCCTCTCCGGGGCCAGCCAACCCGCCGATGGCGGCGACCGTCGCTCGATTGACGCCGGGAGGCGGGATCACCGCGGCATCAGTGACGCCGAATTCCACAAGTCTACCGTCGTTGATCGCCCGAGCTAGAACCGCGGCCAATGATCTCGGCAGTTCGATTACAATTCTAACGCTGCCCCTAATCTTGCTTAGCACCTGGATCGTACCGCCGATTCCGAGCAATTCTCCGATTGCCTTGAGCAGTTTGTCTTGTTCCTGTTGGGTAAACTGGGCGAAATCCCGGTCAATCGTCAGTTCGAATTGAACTAGATCAGGATTAGTCTCAACTCTCTGCCTCTTCTTCAAGTTTTCCTCAACGAGCCAGGCTTCCTGGAGACCCCGGATGAGCGCCTCCTTCGCGGGGCGTTCCCGCCTCAAACGGACGAAGAACGTGTCATCGATCAGGCCCCGGCGATTCAATGCTTCTTCGACATCGAAGAAATACTGGGTACCGCCAACACTCTGGTTCGCGGCGGACGCGATCTCCCTGTACCCATTCCGGGCGAGGAACATGTGTAGTTCCGATGCCGTGAACGATTCCACGAAGAAATCGTGGAGTCCCGGGATCTTTTCGCCCTCAGTCGCCATCGCTGCACTCGCTCCCTTGCGCCAATGCTATCGATCGCGTGGGTCACATCCGATCGACGCCAGCCATCTTGCCTGCTTCGGTCCGACTTCAAAGCAGCGTTCCCTGCTCCCCGAGAGGTTGGTTGGATGCGGGATGCTGATGCGAGGACGAACTGACAAGATCGACTCTCTGTCCCCTCCCCGTATCGACATCAATCATCGGTCACACCCCCTCGATCGCCTGGCCGTCACAGGGAAGGGGGGGCCGTAGACCACGCCCCAGCACAGCAGCGGCCGATGAACTTTTTCTGGCTCCCTCTCCTCGGGGAGAGGGCCGGGGTGAGGGGACAGCCGCACCGAGAGCCTCCCGCCGTTGAATCACCCCATCCGCATCGTTTCTACAAAAGGAATCCCTGTCCTCGCTTTCATTGTCGGCTGTTGTCCTGCTCCGATCAACCAGCGCCTCGCCCATGCCCTCTCCCAGAGGGGAGGCAACCAGTCGTTGGCTGCGCCACGCGTTGCCCGCTGGCCGTGGTCTCTCGTGGTGAGTCATACGAACGGCGCTGCTGGTGCGATCCGCCCCTCACCCAACGCCGTTGAGGATTCTGGACGGGCGGCGAATTGGGATCACGTGTAAATCCCCCATTTGATGCTCAAGACTCGCTTTATCGAGCAATTGGCCTTTCAGATCGAAGCATTCACCGAGCATCGTGGAGGTCTCTGTGTCGTCTTTCGCTCCGCGAAAGAACATGCGTTTCGCGGAGCGAAAGGCGACTTTACTCGAGTCTGTACCATGATTGCAGGGATTTTGTCCGAAAAGAATCCCTAACGGCGTTGCCCCTCACCCCAGCCCTCTCCCACGGGAGAGGGAGCCAGATTTCGTTCATCGGCCGCTCTGGGGGCTCGCGCGCCGCTCGGCCCTCGACGGCAGGCTGCGTGCCGTTCTTGGGACCTCGCGGCCCGCCTGACGACCATGCTCAATGGACCGGCCCGTCGCCGCGCGGATCAAGCGTCGTTCGATCCTGCCGAATCGAGCAGAATGCAGAGACGCCTGGGAGCGATGAGTCGGTAGGAATCTCGCAGGAACTCATCCACGTCATCCCAGCCGACGACGCCGTCGAGCCATACTCCGACCCAGCCCTCCGGGCCGACGTAGGGCGGCGCGAAGAACCTGACCCGTTGTCTGGCTGGTTGTACCATTCATTCTTACGACTCGCAAAAAAAAATGGCGGGTCGGTCATCGCTCGGGTCTTTTAGATAGTGAGGCAACGGTTGGAGGCGATCAGGAGACATGGCCATCGAGACGCTAGCCGCCGTACTTCGGCAGATCAACCGCCTCTTTGCGGGTGGGGCCGTCACGGGATTCTCCGATGCGCAACTGCTCGAACGCTTCGTCTCCGGGCATGACGCGCCGGCGTTCGAGGCCCTGGTGGCGCGTCACGGGCCGATGGTCCTGAGCGTCTGCCGTGGCATCTTGAAGGATTCGAACGACGCTGAGGACGCATTCCAGGCAACCTTTCTCATCCTCGTCAAGAAATCGGGTACTTTCCGCGGCCACGTTGCCTTGGGGCCGTGGCTCTATCAGGTGGCCCACCGCGTGGCGATCGGAGCCAATGCCGCCGCCGCCCGGCGGCGGACATGCGAAAGGCGGGCGGGACAGATGGCTGCGGCAACCTCAACGTCTGGGCCGGCGGTCCCGGACGAGCAGTTGCAGGCACTCCACGAAGAGATCGCCCGGCTGCCCGAGAAGTTCCGCCGGGCGGTCATTCTCTGCGATCTCGAGCGCGTCCCTCAGGATCGGGCCGCCGGGGAGTTGCGGTTGAGTCAGCGCACCTTGCAGCGCCGACTGAGTGAGGGACGCGAGCGGCTCAAGGCTCGATTGATTCGCCGGGGCCTGGCGCAGGAGGGCGGGATGCTGGGGGCGGTGTTCCTCCGAGAGGCCCGAGCCGCGGTGCCGGCAGCCTGGGGCGAAGCGACCGTGCGGGCGGCGCTGGCCACCGTGAATCAAACTTCCTCGAAGCCGTCAAGGGCAAGAAAGGGCTGAGCCTCCAGCTCGAGCAGGAGTATCTCTCACGGTTCACCATCGCACTGTCCCCGAAGGTCACGACGGACGACGAGGGCCGCTTCCGGCTCACCGGCATCGGCCGCAACCGCCTCGTCGCGGCGCAACTGGACGGGCCGGCCATCGTCAGCCAGTATCTGCACATCCTGACGCGGCCGGGAAAGACCGTCGAAGTGCCGGAAAACAAGGGCAATCCCGAGCGCGGCGAACCGCGCATTGTCACCACCTACTACGCGGCCAGCTTCCAGCACGTCGCCGCGCCGACCAAGCCGATCGTCGGCGTGGTCCGCGACAAAGACACGAAGAAGCCGCTGGCGGGGATCACGATCCGCAGCCACATGCTGGCCACCCGCCCCATGTACATGGTGGACATCGTCCGGACCACGAGCGACGCCGAAGGGCACTACCGGCTCACGGGCATGCCCAAGGGCAAGGGCAACAAGATCATGGCCGTCCCGGGCGCCGGCCAGCCGTACGTCGTCTCCGCCAAGGACGTGCCCGACAGCCCCGGCCTGGACCCGGTGACGGTCGATGTCGAGCTGAAGCGCGGCGTTTTGGTCGAGGGCAAGATTACTGACAAGGTGACGGGCAAGCCCGTGCAGGGGCAGGTGGAGTATTTCACACTGTACAGCAACCCAAACCTGTCGGACTACGACGGTTTCGCCGGCTCGATCCCGTTCAAAACCGTCGCAACCGAAGAGGACGGTTCGTACCAGGTCGCCGGCCTGCCCGGGCCGGGTCTGGTGGCCGTGTTCCACAAGGACCATTACCTCCGGGCCCCCGAGCGGGACGACGAGTACGCGATCAAGGAGGCCTCTCTGAACAACACGGCTCCCTTCGCTCTGCTCCACCCGATCAACTACAGCGCCCTCGCCCGAATCGACCCGCCCAAGGGGGTCGATTCGGTGAAACGAAACGTGACCCTCGACCCGGGCTGGTCGTTCACGGGCACGGTGCTCGGGCCCGACGGTAAGCCCCTGCCCGGGGCGCAGGGCCTCGGCATGACCAGCGGGCTCCTCCTGTGGAACCGCGACGGAACGAAGACTGCCGATTTCAAGGTGCAAGGATTCAACCCGCGCCGGCCGGGGGATCTTTTCTTCCAGCACCCCGAGAAGGGGCTTGTCGGTGTGGCGCAGCCTCCGAAGGAGAACGGCGGTTCGGTCACCGTGCGGAT
Organism: Isosphaerales bacterium; assembly: GCA_044450785.1. Lineage (GTDB taxonomy): Bacteria > Planctomycetota > Planctomycetia > Isosphaerales > Isosphaeraceae > JBIOJM01. The sequence continues at coordinate 16,223 of JBIOJM010000116.1, read as the reverse complement.
GGAGCCCGGCGCATCGATCACGGGGCGGCTGGTCAATGCGGCCGGACAACCGCGGGCCGGCGTCAAATTGGCGGGGGCGTTCCTGAAGGACGGGTCGGGCTGGTCGGGCTATTCCCGGGAGCGCATCGAGACGGATAGGGAGGGCCGGTTCCGCATCGAGGCCCTGCTGCCCGGTTGCCCGCTCCGCCTGTCAGATGGCCAAGGCGAGCTGACCCTCGGCGACGGTCCACTCCACGCGGGCCAAACGAAGGACCTGGGTGACGTGCGGATGAAGGAGCCGGAACCATGACGAAGGACTTGACTTGGCCCGATCGCTTCCGGTTAGATGGCATTCTAGTCTGCTCCCTTCCCGCCTGCTCCGACACTCCCTTGGGGGTACCACCCATGCGCTCGCTCGCACGCCGGCATTTCCTTCAAGACACCGCCGCACTGGCTGCCAGCCTGGCCGCGATCCCGGCCCTGCCCGCCGCCGGCGCTCCGGACGACCGGGAGGGCGACACCAAGCCCGCCGGGCCCAACGATACGCTGCGCGTCGCCGTCTGCGGCGTGCATGGGCGTGGGATGGAGCATATCGCCGGCTGGAGCGCGCTCAAGGACGTTCGCATCACCACGATCTGCGACGTCGACCTCAACGTGACGGGCCCGGCCAGAAGGGCGGTCAAGAGCCGTTACGGCAGCGATCCCAAGGTCGTTCAGGACCTGCGCCGGCTGCTCGATGACAAATCGATCGACGCGATCTCGATCGCCACGCCCAACCACTGGCACGCGCTGGCGACGATCTGGGCGTGCCAGGCCGGCAAGGATGTCTATGTCGAGAAGCCGGTCAGCCACAACGTCAGCGAGGGGCGGAGGACGGTCGAGGCCGCGCGGAAGTACGAGCGGGTCGTCCAGACGGGCACTCAGTGCCGCAGCCACCAGGGAATCCAGGATGCCATGACCTTCCTCCACTCGGGCAAGCTGGGAAAGGTCTACATGGCCAAGGGGCTCTGCTACAAGCCGCGCGGGTCGATCGGACACAAGGCCGACGCGCCTGTTCCGCAGGGAGTCGACTACGACATCTGGCTCGGGCCGGCGCCCCAGCGCCCCTTCAACCCCAACCGGTTCCACTACAACTGGCACTGGCACTGGGACTACGGCAACGGCGACCTGGGCAATCAGGGCATCCATCAAATGGATCTGGCCCGCTGGGGCCTGGGCAAGAACGAGCTGCCCAAGGCCGTGCTGGCCTCGGGCGGCCGGTTCGGTTATTCCGACGACGGCCAGACGCCCAACACCTTGCACGTGAGCTTCGAATACGACGATGCCGAGCTCCAGTTCGAGGTCCGTGGGCTGCTGACCAACGAGGAGGCCAAGGTCAAGATCGGCGACATCTTCTACGGGACCGAGGGAATCCTGGCGATCACCAGCTATGATTCATGGCAGTCGTTCTTTGGACCCAAGCTCGAGAAGGGGCCGGGGAGCAAGGGCGGCGGCGACCACTTCGCCAACTTCGTCAAGGCGGTCAAGGCCCGCGACCCCAAACTCTTGAACGCGGATATCGAGCAGGGGCACCTTTCGAGCGCCTGCTGCCACCTGGGGAACATCGCCTACCGGCTGGGCCGCAAACTCCACCTCAACCCATCGACCGAATCGTTCGTCGGCGACTCCGAGGCGGACGCCCTGCTCACCCGCGAATACCGGGCCCCGTTCGTCGTTCCAAGCAAGGTTTGATCAGGCGCCAAGGCGACCGGCAGATGGAAATATACGCGGGGCCGAGTGATTGTAGGACGGATTGGCAATCCGTCCTACGGTGAATTTGCATCCGCCGGTCGCCCAAGGCCCTTCGGCTCGCCTCAGGATTCAACCTGACCGTTCCGCTCGGCGTCGCCGGCCGGTTCGAGATAGACGCCGATCTTGCGGTACTTGTCGTAGCGGCGGTCGAGCAGGTCGTCCAGGGGGACTTCCTTGAGGTGGCGGACAGTTTGAATCAAGTACGACTTGAGACTGGCGGCGGCCTCGCGGTGGTCGCGGTGGGCGCCCCCCAACGGCTCGGGGATCACTTCGTCGACGATGCCGAAGCCGAGCAGGTCCTTGCTGGTCATCTTGAGGGCGGCCGCCGCCTTGGGGGCATGCTCGCTCCCTTTCCAGAGGATGGAGGCGCAGCCTTCGGGGGTGATGACGGAATAGTAGGCGAACTCGAGCATCGCGAGCCGGTCGCCGATCCCGATGCCCAGAGCGCCGCCGGACCCGCCTTCGCCGATGACGACACAGACGATCGGGGCGCGGATCTGGCTCATGGCCATCAGGTTCTCGGCGATGATCGCAGCCTGGCCCCGCTCCTCGGCGCTGATGCCCGGATAAGCGCCGGGCGTGTCGATGAACGAGATGATCGGCAGGCCGAACTTGGCCGCCAGCCGCATCTTCACCAGCGCCTTGCGATAGCCTTCGGGATGGGCACAGCCGAAGTTGCAGGCTTTGCGCTCGGCCAGGTTCTTCCCCTTCTGGTGGCCGATCAACATGACCTTGAGATCGTCCAAGTGGGCCAGCCCGGTGACGATCGCCTTGTCGTCGCCGACGGCACGGTCACCTTGCAGCTCGAGGAACTGCTCGAAGATCAGCTCGATGTAATCGCGCGTCTGGGGGCGTTGCTGGTGGCGCGAGACCTGGACGACTTGCCAGGGATCCAGGTGCGAGTAGATCTCGCGCTTGAGCGCGGCCAGCTCGCGGCGCAGCCGGCGGATCTGCTCGGCGATCTTGGTCGCGTCGCCCGAGGCGCGGTTCTTGGAGTAGTGAACCTCCATCTCGCTCAGGCGAGCTTCCATCTCGTAAATGGGGACCTCGAACGATAACCGCGGTTCGCTGGCACTGCGCATCGGGGCAGGATCCTTGGCCATGGCTGGGCCTCTCAAAACGGTTGGAATCGCGGAGGGAAGCGTGCTGCCGGCCGCGGGGCCCGTTCTGCCGGTCGATCGGGCTCGACCGGAATAGCCCGGCTCACTCACGACATGAGACCGTCCCTGCCCGCCAAGGGGTCGGGGTCATCCTGGAAGATTCGAATCGTCCGGAATCGAGACAGGAACTCGTGGAAGCTGGAGTACCGATCGGCCGGCCGCTTCTGAATCATCTTCATGACCAGATCGTTGAATTCGGGCGTGACCAGAGTGTTATGAGTGGTGATCGGGAGCGGCCGTTCGTTCAAGTGCTTGTCGAGCAGCTCTTGCGAGGAGTTAGCGCGGAATGGCGGCCGGCCACAAGCCAATTCATAACAGGTGATTCCGAAGCTGTAAATATCGACCATGGGAGTCGGCGATTCGCAGCGGATCTGTTCGGGGGCGATGTAGGTCTTGGTTCCCTGGCGCGGGATCCTGCCTTCGAAGATTTTGAGGAAACCGGTCGCCATCCGCCTGGCGAGGGCATAGTCGATCACGCGAACCTCGCCCGGCTTGTTGTACAGGATGTTCTCCGGCTTGACGTCGCGGTGCACCCAGCCTTGCTCGTGCATGTACGCCAGCGCCGAAGCGGCTTGCTCCAGGATCCGGTGCAAGAGCTTTTTCGGCATTGGGTAAATGGAAGGCCGGGCGATCGGCATCTTGAGATGAAAGCCCGTGAAGAGCTCCATCACGAAATACGGCTGGACCGGATCCTTGACGAACTCGTAGACCCGGATGAGATTGGCGTGGCTGAGCCCCATTCCGAGCTTGGCTTCGTGCATGAATGCTTTGTAATCGTCGCGGTCCTCGGCTCGCGAGGCCAGTAGCTGCTTCAAGGCGAACCGGCGCTGAGTCGATTCTTGCACCACTTCCATCACGACAGAGGTGCTGCCGGGATGGATCGTGCGGACGTAGCGGTAGCCGCCGATTCGATCGTCGCTGGTCGTGTTGAGATCAGTTGCCAAGGCCCCCTCCCAACCGGGCTGGACCATAGCGCACCTCACGTCGCGTGAACGGGCGATTCGGCGCGTCGGCCAAGGACGATCGCCGCTCCCACTCCTACATCACCAACATTCTACCAAAAGCCGAAAAGCTAGAGCAACTTCCGTCGCGGCCGATCTTCGGGCGGAGACATCCTCCTCGCGTGAAACCGAGTTCAAGCCCGGCACGCTCACCCACCGATGATTGGTGAAGACGACAGGCTGGGCGATCCATTTCCGCCACCTGTCACCATGCGGATGTCCACAAGCTGATCGAGGCCGCGCGTATTTTCGTGCTGTCCCAGTGTACGCTGGGGCACGGCTTGATGTGACGGCGGGCGCGCGAGAAGGGAGCAGCGTGAACGATGGAGCGAGAGCACGGGCTTCTAGGGAACGCAATCCCGCCGCCGCACGGCGATGACGCGCAGCATGCGGCCTCCAGCCGTGGTCGCGCGCTCGAGCGCGTTCGAGCCGCGGTCGAGAACGGGCAGGCCGGCCCGGTCCTGATCACGGGAGAACCCGGCGCCGGCAAGACGTGGCACGCGCACCGGCTTGCCGCCCTGCTGCCCGACGACTGGCGGACGCTGTTCGTTGACCTGGCGCGGGCGATGAACGCCCTGGACTTCCTTCGCCTGGTCGGGCACGCTCTCGGCGTGTCCGTGACCAACCGCCTGGGGGCGGCGAGATTGCTGTTGCGGGCCGTCCTCCAGGATGAAGCAACCGACGGCCGGCGCTGGCTCCTCGTCGTCGACGAGGCCCATCGCGGTTCGGCCGCGGTGTGGGACGAGATCCAGGCGATCGTGAATCAACTGGGCCACCCGTCGGGATTCGCGGCGCTTCTCGTGCTGGGCCAGACCGAGCTGGTCCGCGCACTCTCCACTCGGAGCCACAGCGCGTTCGCTTCGCGGCTGAGTCTGCATGTTCATCTGATGCCTCTCGATCTTGACGAAGCGCGCGACTTGCTGGGTTATCCGGGTCGCACCAGCGCGTCCGGTGAACTTGCGATCGAGGAGCTACACCGCGATGCATGCGGAAATCCCGGCAAGCTGCTCCGCCTGGCGCGCTCGCGGCCGGGGCCCTGGCAGCCGGGCTCGGATCGCGATCAGCGGCGCCAGGCCCATGCACGCAAGCGTCTGCCTGCCACCCACCTGATCAGACCTGAAGAGCCGCTCGTAATCGAAGATGACGAGCCTGTCTCGGATCCGGCCACCGGAAACGAGCGCGCAGTGAAGGCTCGATCGGATGCTCCGCCCTTGATTCCCGCGAGACCTCCGATCCGCGATGAGGACGGATTGGTCGAGGTGGGCTGGGAGGGGGACATCGAAAGCGAGCTCGTCCAGGCCGGCGCCGTCTCGACCGTGCCCCGTTCCTCCCTGGCTGACGATCCGTCCTTCAACGAGGAGTTGATCGAGGATCGCTATGCGGCGTTGCAGGCCCGGGCGGAATGGACCCGAGGTCAGGGCCGATCAGCCGGCCTAGACCCCGCGGCTCAGTCCGACCAGCCGGGATGGTCACCACCCCAGACGGCTGGACCGGAAGAGGCAACCGGCGCGGAACCGACGGTCCCGTCCGATCCGGCCGCCTCGACCGGTCCGCCGGCCGCCATCCCGCCCGCCGGCATCCGCGCGGAAAGTCAACATGAGTTCGCGCCCTACAGTCACCTCTTCACGCGGCTCCGCGCGAAAGGATGAAGGATGAAGGATGAAGGATGAGTCGGAAAAGACGCTGGATGAGACCGCAAGACTTTGTTTTATTCATCCTTCATCCTTCATCCTTCATCCTTCCGGAGTCCTTCATCCTTCATCCTTTCCTCGATAACCTCTCAGATCGAGTAATGAAATGGTACGTCGTGCGCCGAATGCTTTCTTAACGGCCTTGGCACGGCGTCTCTCGACGTGCGAGGGTTGTTGCCGATCTCTCTGACGAGCAGGTGTCGCCGACGCAGATCCTGGTGCTCCCGGCCGTTCCTCTTCCCGGGGGGGACGGCGACCGCGGTCGACCTGGCCTGGACGACGATTCGTCGATTCGGGACAGGGCCTTCCGGAGGCGGCACCTGCTTTTCTTCAACGACCCGTCATATGGCTAGACAACGGGGTCTTTAAGTAGGTCAGGCTTTCCAGCCCGACTTCCCGAAGAGTCAGGCTGGAAAGCCTGACCTACAGCGAGGTCCGGGCCGGCCATGACGATGCTGAAAGCTCGGCCCGGCGGTTGTCGATCCGCCTTGGCTTGGCGCAGCTCGCTCGGCGGCGATATCCTGGGCACGGCCTTGGTCCAGGAGTGCGATCCGGTTCGCGCCCGAGGCTCGGCGAACGATTGACTCAAAGGAATGACCCGGCCGTGTCCGACCCACCCGATTCGCCCGCCAATCCTGCTCAGAAACTCCTGGTCTCACTGGCAACCTATAACGAGGCTGGCAACCTGCGACCTTTGGTGGAGACGATCCGAACCTACGCTCCGCTCTGCTCGATCCTGATCATCGACGACAGCTCGCCCGACGGGACGGGCCGGCTCGCCGACGAGCTCCGCGAAACTCTGCCGAACATTCACGTGATCCACAGGCCGGGCAAGCAAGGCCTGGGAACGGCGATTCTCGCCGCGATCCGGTATGCGATCGATCACGACTTCGACTACCTGTTGAACCTCGACGCCGATTTCAGCCACCCGCCCCGGTTCATCCCCGACCTGCTCTTGGGGATGGCTGACCACGACGTCATGATCGGCTCTCGCTATGTTAAGGGCGGCGGCGTCGAGGGGGGGTTCACCCTCAAGCGGCGTCTCATGAGCTCCGGAATCAATGGCTACGCGCGGCTGCTGCTCGGCCTGACCACCAGCGACAACAGCGGCGCATTCCGGTGTTACCGTGTCAGCAAGCTGGCCGAGATCGACCTGGGGGTAGTGCGGTCGCGAGGCTACTCGTTCCAGGAAGAGATTCTGTTCTGGTGCCAGACGGTCGGCTGCCGGATCGGGGAGACACCGATTCTGTTCGAAAACCGCCGGAGCGGCACCTCCAAGATCAACATGCGCGAAGCCGTCTCCGCGCTCTGGATCCTGCTTCAGCTTGGCTTGTCGCGCTGGCGATCGAAAAAAAAGGATAAAGGATGAAGGATGAGTCGGAAAAGACGCCGGATGAGACCGAAAGGATTTGTCTTATTCAGCCTTCAGCCTTCTTTTTATCAGTTCATTTCGCGCTCGCGCACGGTCACGTACACTTCCTGGCACGCCTCGGCGATCTTCTCGCCGAGCCCCTGGTGCTTGGTCTCGAGCTGGCCCGAGTACATGCCCAGCACCTTGCACAGAAACGCGCCATGGCAAGCGTCGGCCTCGCCGACAAGCTGGTCGAGCGATTCCTCGATCTGATCGGCCAGGTAGAGCAGGAACTGGGCTTGCCCCTTGATCTCGGCCAAGGATCGTTGAAGTTCGGGCGAGGAGGTGCCCGGTTGGATCATCATCGTGGAGGCGTCATCCAGCTCACAGGCGGAATCCTCGGCGTTGCGCATTCCGGGACCGTTGAGCGCCCCATTTTTTGGCAAACTCATGGTAGATCTCCGCGGTCTTGCGATCGGGACGAGCCGTCAACCATTGTTTCGAGCGCCGCGCACAGTTCACCCACCAGACGCATGTTCTGGCTTTCGAGCCTGAGATTGGCCGCGTGCATCTCGACGAGCTGCCGGATAAAGATACGCGTGCCAGGGTCGTTCTCGGCCTGGTAGCGCTCGGCATCCGCGAGGGCCGCCCGGACGAGGTAATCCATGAACTGGAGCTTGCCGCGAATCGAGACGCCGAGCCTGGAGAGCTGGGATTGTTCGGTGGTTTCCGGTTCTGATGTGAGTTGTGACATCCTGATCGCGTCCCCCCAACCAATAGCAGGACGCCGAGCTCAGCCTCAGCGTCCCTGCCGGGTGTCGGTCTCCGCGCGGCTCTCCCTGGGTTCACAGAGGGACCGCGCGTATGAGTCCGGCCGGCGTCAACGAATGGCGACGGCGCGCGCTAGATTACTCGTCTCGCGGCCAGTTCGCAAGCGGAAAGCCGGCAACATCGCCGGGGAATCGGCGGCGTGACCGGCCTTCCTGGTTTCTTTCGCGTTCCCGCTCGGGTAAAAGAAGGGAGCCTGGTTGATCCATCACTTGATCCTGCCCTCAAAGGAGGCGATAGCGATGTCGTGGGACTTGAATCGTCGTCAGTGGCTGCTGTCCGGCGGGGCGGCCTGGCTGGGCATCGGGGCAATGGGCCGTGTTCTGGCCGTGCCCCAAGCAGAGAACAAGAAGGTCCTGTTCTTTACCAAGAGCTCGGGATTCCAGCATTCCGTCATCACCCGCAAGGGCGACAAGCTGGGCCTCGCCGAGCGCATCTTGACCGAAATCGGCAAGGAGCATGGCTTCGAGGTCGTCGCATCCAAGGATGGACGATTATTCGAACCAGACAAGATCGGCCAATGGGACGCGTTCGTGTTCGAGACCACCGGAGACCTGAGCACGCCCGGGGGTGACAAGAACCCGCCGATTTCGCCCGACGGTGAGAAGGCTTTTTACGACGCCATCCGGGGAGGCAAAGGCTTCCTGGGGATGCACTGCGCGGCCGATACGTTCGGCCACTTCGGCACGCGGAACAAGGGGGCGGATGATCCTTACATCCAGATGATCGGCGGCGAGTTCATCATCCATGGCGCGCAGCAAGAATCTCGGATCGAGATCGTCGACGCTGCTTTCCCAGGCCTGGCCAAGGGGTTCGGCAGCTTGGGCCGCTCATTCACGATCACCGACGAATGGTACGCCCTCAAGAACATGCCCGAGGATTTGCACGTGATCCTGGTCCAGGTCACGGAAGGGATGAAAGGCAACATGTACCAGCGTCCCAACTTCCCCATAACCTGGGCGCGGGCGTACGGCAAGGGGCGCGTCTTCTACACCTCGATGGGCCACCGCGAGGACGTGTGGGAAAACCCGATGTACCAGGGGCTCCTGCTGGGGGCGCTCGGCTGGGCAACCGGCCGCGTCGAGGCCAGCATCGAGCCCAACATCCGCCAGGTCACGCCCAAGTACGATCAGCTCCCAAAGTGAATCCAGCCAACGCTCCGCTGGCGGGAGAGGCTTCGAAACTCGATCTCCCGTACGGTGCCAGGGGAAAAGGGGATAAGTCCAATTCCGGTTCGCTGCGCTACAGCGAGCCGGTTTATTGGACTTATCCCGTTTTTTCGAACTATCACACCATGTTGACAATCATGCTATCAGGAACTAGGATATTGCGGAATCACCTGGCGATGAGTCGATGAATTTGGTCACGGAGGCCCCTGACGATTCGAAAGCTGGGTGCCTTCACTTTTGGGGTCCTAGGGTTTGACAGCGTGACGCCGAACGGTTTTCCGGCGGAGGAGCGAATACGTCATGTCGTTTTGGCAACGCCTGGCACTCTTCGACACGAGGTCGAGTGAGGCGAGATACCGGGCTGTGTCGAACGACCGGCGCAAGCGGAAGTCCAGCCGGCGGATCGGGCCGATGGTCGCGCTGCTCGAAGGCCGGATTCTGTTGTCGAACGCGACCCTCACGAGCCTCGCCGTCTCGGCCGGCACGTTGACGTACGGCCACTCGGAAGTGCTCACGGCGACCGTGACGACCGACCCCGTGAGCAGCATCACGCCGTCCGGTGGGACGGTGAGCTTCATGGACGGATCCACCACGCTGGACACCGAGGCGCTCTCCGGCGGGGGTGCGAGCTTCAGAACGAGGGGCCTGGGAGTCGGTCTCCACGTGTTGGCGGCGGTGTATAACGGCGATGCGGCCTTCAGGGGCAGCAGCACTCCCCTCACCACCACCTCGATCATCACGACAATCGCGGGGGGCGGCAACGGCGATGGCGGCCTGGCGACCGCCGCGTCGCTGAACTCGCCTCTCGACGTCGCCGTGGACGCCTCCGGAGACATCTTTATCGCCGACAGCACGAACAATGTGATCCGTGAGGTGAGCGCCGCCACCGGTGTGATCACCACGGTCGCGGGCGATGGCTCTTACGGCTACAGCGGCGACGGCCACCAGGCCACCGCCGCCGAGCTCGATTACCCCACGGCCATCGCACTCGACTCTTCCGGAGACCTCTTCATCGCCGACAGCCTCAACAACGTGATCCGCGAGGTCTCGGGCGGCGTGATCAACACCGTCGCGGGCGGCGGCAGCCCCAGCTCCGGCATCGGCGATGGAGGCCCGGCCACGGCCGCCCTTCTGTCGAGTCCTTCCAGCGTCGCGGTCGACTCTCACGGGAACCTCTACATCGCTGATTACGGGGACAACGTGGTCCGCGAGGTCTCGGGCGGCGTGATCAACACCGTCGCGGGCGACGGCACCGCAGGCTACACCGGTGACACCGGCCAGGCCACCACCGCCGAGCTGTCGAGCCCCGCCGGTGTCGCTGTGGACACATCCGGGAACCTCTACATCGCTGATTCCGGGAACAATGTGATTCGCGAGGTCTCGGGTGGTGTGATCAACACCGTCGCAGGCAACGGCACCGCGGGCTACAGCGGCGACGGCCATCAGGCCACCGCCGCCCAACTGTCGAGCCCCACCGGTGTCGCCGTCGACTCTTTCGGAAACCTCTACATCGCCGACACCGATAACAACGTGATCCGCGAGGTCTCGGGTGGCGTGATCAACACGATCGCGGGCGGCGGCAGCCCCGGCACCGGTATCGGAGACGGGGGACCAGCCACAGACGCCGTTCTGTCAAACCCTTACGCTGTCGCTGTTCTCTCCGGCAACCTCTATATCGCCGACACCGAGAACGATGTGATCCGTGAGGTCGCCGGCGGCGTGATCGACACGGTCGCCGGGAACGGCTTCGTGACCTACAGCGGGGATGGTGGGCAGGCCACGAGCGCCGGGCTGTCGTATCCCTCGAGCGTCGCGGTCGACGCCGCCGGGAACATCTATATCGCCGACTACTATAACAGTGTGGTGCGCGAGGTGAGCGCCGCGACCGGCGTGATCACGACGGTCGCGGGCGACGGCACCGCGGGCTACAGCGGCGATGGCAAGCAGGCGACCACCGCGGAGCTGAACGCCCCCACCGGAGTGGCGGTGGACGCCGCCGGGGACATCTTCATCGCCGATAGCGGGAACAACGTGATTCGCGAGGTGGCGGGTGGCGTGATCAAGACCGTCGCGGGCGACGGCACCGCGGGCTACAGCGGCGACGGCTTCCAGGCGACCAGCGCCCTACTGGACGCACCCGAAGCCGTCGCACTGGACGCGGTCGGGAACCTCTACATCGCCGATACCGGGAACAACGCAATCCGCGAAGTCACCGGAGGCGTCATCACAACCATTGCGGGTGACGGCAATTACGGCTACAGCGGCGACGGCCTCCAGGCGACCGCCGCCGAGCTGGGCGGCCCCACGGGAGTCGCGGTCGATTCCTCCGGCAACCTCTCCATCGCTGATGCCGGGAACAACGTGATCCGCAAGGTCTCGGGTGGTGTGATCAACACGATCGTGGGTGGCGGCAACCCCAGCTCCGGCAACGGCGATGGGGGGCCGGCCACCGACGCCGTACTGAGCAACCCCGCCGGCGTCGCGGTCGATTCATCCGGCAACCTCTACATCGTCGATTCGGGGGACAATTCGATCCGCGAGGTCACAGGCGGCGTGATCAACACCTTCACGGGCAATGGCTCGAGCGGCTACAGCGGCGATGGCGGCGCGGCCTTGGGAGCCGAGCTGAACAACCCCGCCGGCGTCGCCGTCGACGTATCGGGAAACGTCACCATCGCTGATGCCGGAAACAACGTGATCCGCGAGGTCCCGATCAGCACGGCCGGAGCCCAGTCGGTCACGGTCAACCCGGCACCCTTGATCGTCACCGCCGACACCGCGAGCAAGACCTACGGAGACACGATGACCTTCGCCGGCACCGAGTTTACCGCCGCCGGGCTGGTGACAGCCAATGGCGACACGGTCACGAGCGTGACCCTGACCAGTGCCGGGGCAGCGGCGCTGGCGACTGTGGCCGGCTCACCCTATGACATCGTGCCCAGCGCCGCGATGGGCAACGGCCTCTCCAACTACACGATCACCTACGATAACGGCCAGTTGTCGGTCGACCCGTACGCCTTCACCTACACGATCGCCAACGACAGCCAGACCTACGGCAGCCCGGCCAACCTGGCCGCTGACCTGGCCGCCACGATCAACACCGGGATCAACGGCGAGGACCTGGCGATCGCCTACAGCAGCACCGGCGACACCGCCACGGCCCATGCCAACACCTATGCCATCACGGGCGCGCTGTCCAACGACACCGGCCTCTTGAGCGACTACGCCGTGACACTGACCAACGGCACGCTCACGGTCAACAAGGACGCCTTCAGCTACACCATCGGCAACGACAGCCAGACCTACGGCAGCCCGGCCAACCTGGGCGCCGACCTGGTCGCCACGATCAACACCGGGGTCAACGGCGAGGACCTGGCCATCACCTACAGCAGCACGGGCGACACGGCCACGGCCCACGTCAACACCTACGCCATCACCGGCACGCTGTCCAACAACACCGGCCTGGCGAGCGACTACGCCGTGACGATGACCAATGGGACGCTAACCGTCAACCAGAAGGCCTTCAGCCACACCATCGGCAACGACAGCCAGGCCTACGGCAGCCCGGCCAACCTGGCCACCGACCTGGGCGCCACGATCAACACCGGGGTCAACGGCGAGAACCTGGCCATCACCTACAGCAGCACGGGCGACACGGCCACGGCCCACGTCAACACCTACGCCATCACCGCCACGCTATCCAACGGCACCGGCCTGACCTCCGACTACGCCGTGACGCTGACCAACGGCACTCTCACGGTCAACAAGGACGCGTTCACCTACACGATCGCCAACGACAGCCAGACGTACGGCACGGCGGCCAACCTGGCCGGCGACCTGGGAACGACGATCAATACGGGCGCCAACGGCGAGGACCTGGGCATCGCCTACAGCAGCACGGGCGACACCGCCACGACCCCTGTCGACACCTATGCCATCACCGGCGCGCTTTCCAACGGCACCGGCCTCTTGAGCGACTACGATGTGACGTTGACCATCGGCACCCTGACGGTCAGCCCGGCGGTGCTCCGGATCACGGCCGAAAGCACGAGCAAGGCCTACGGAGACGCGGTGACCTTCGCCGGCACCAAGTTCACCCCCTTCGGGCTGGTCAATGGCGACACGGTCACGAGCGTAACCTTGACCAGCCCAGGGGCGGCGGCCGCGGCGACGGCGGGCGGCTCGCCCTATGCGATCACGCCGAGCTCGGCGGTTGGCACGGGGCTGGACAACTACTCGATCAGATACTTCAACGGCCAGTTGACTGTCAACAAGGTCCCGCTCACGATCACCGCCGTTTCCCAGTCGATGGTGGCCCGCCAGGCCGTCCCCTCCCTGACGGCAACCTTCAGCGGGTTCGTGAACGGCGACACGGCCGCCAGCCTCACCACGCCGCTCGAGCTCACGACCCCGGCGACCCCGGCCAGCCCGGCCGGGAGCTATCCCATCGTCGCGAGCGGCGCCGGCTCGGCGAATTACACGATCAGCTTCGTCAACGGCACACTCACCGTGATTCCCGCGCCGGCCACTGTCCTGTCCGTCTCGATCCAGAAAGTCCCCACGGGCAAACATAAGACCACAAAAGCAATCGTGCTCCAATTCAGCGAAGCGCTCAATTCCGCGGACGCCCAGATCATCAGCACTTACAACCTCGTCACGGTGCCCAAAAAGAAGAAGCAGCGGGGCCAAAAGGTGGCGATCTCCAAGGCGACGTACAACGCGCAGGCCTTCACCGTGACGCTCTTGACCCGCAAGTCGCTCGCGCTCAACCCGCCACTGAAGCTCACGATCACGGCAGCGGCCCTGCTCGATGCGCTCAATCGCCCCCTGGATGGCAACGACTCGGGCCAGTCCGGCGCGAATTACGTGGCGACGATCAGCAAGCAAGGCGTGACGGTCAACAGCTAAGGAGCGGGCAGGAAATAACTTCCCGGGCTCGTGTCGAGAAATTGGTGCAAGGCATGGAGATGAGTGACCGGTGGTATCGAACGGCCCCCGCCGAGGAACCGTTGACGCAGGGAGATATCATCTTTTCCTGCCCGGTCGTTGGCTGGCGGCCGGAGGTGCGGCTGGATTTTTCCTCGGGCCAAGAAGTGCTTTCCGTCGGCGAGTTGTTGGATGCTCAGCGCGGTCACGTCATCGTGATGACGCAGGCATGCGACCTGGAACACGGCAAGGTCCGGAACGTCGTCTTGTGCCCTCTGTACACTCTCAGCGCCTACAGAGCAGCCTGGGAATCCGCCCAGCAGAGCATGGGCCAGAATTCGACCGCGAAAGCATGGAAACGCTACTGCGACGATATCTGTGAAGGCGTGATCTGGAATTTGAGTCTCCTCAATGCTCAAGACGTTGAAGACCTCGCAATCGAGCATTGTCTGGTTGATTTTCACTTGGCCCGCTCGTGGACGACCGCTCCGTCGATGATCGTCATGTCGACTTGGGTCGCGAGCAGGTCCTTGGGTTTGGCCTGGAACAGGTCGCGATCGAGGATGGTCAGATCGGCGCGAAATCCGGGTTTGAGAATGCCCAGGCGATTCTCGGCGAAGGCCGCGAAAGCGGCCCCGGCCGTGAAGCTACGCAGTGTTTCCTCGAGCGAGAGGACCTGTTCGGGGTGCCAGCCGCCCGCGGGCTTTCCCTGGGCGTCCTGGCGTGTCACGCCCGCGTAGATGCCCCAGAAGGGGTTCACGACCTCGACGGGAAAGTCGCTGCCATTTGCCAGGGTGACGCCCGCGTCGGCGAACCAACGCCAGGCGTAGGCCCCGTCGACCCGGGCCGGTCCGAGCCGGGCATCGGCCCAGCGCATGTCGTCGCTGGCGTGCGACGTCTGCATCGAGGCGATCACTCGCAACTCGGCGAAACGGCGTACGTCATCCCTGCGCACGACCTGGGCATGCTCGATCCGGAGCCGGGGATCGCGACTCTCGGGGACAGCACGCCGCGCGGCGGCATAGGCGTCCAACACCAGGGAATTGCCCTTGTCGCCGATGGCGTGCGTGCAGACCTGCCAGCCGTGCGCGAGCGCGGCCGTCGTCGTCGCCTCGAGCACCTTGGGATCGATCAAGAGCAGCCCGGAGTTGCCCGGATCATCGTGGTAAGGCTCGAACAAGAGGGCACCGCGGGAACCCATGGCCCCGTCGACGAAGAGCTTGACGGCCCGCAGCTCGAACCGGGCATTCGGGGCCGACTGCAGCGGGGGCCGGCTCACGAAGGCGACCTCGCCCCCCGAGGGAAGCGAAGCCATGCCATAGACCCGAACCGCGAGCTGACCGTCTCGATCCAGCTCGCGATAGGCATCGGCCGTCAGCTTGGAGATTCCGGCGTCGTGGACGGACGTCAGGCCGTTCTGAAGCACGAGCTTTTGGGCCGCGAGCAGCCTGCGCTTCAGGTCGTCCTTGGTCGAGGGGGGGACGGCCCGCCCGATCAGGCTCATGGCGCCGTCGATGAAGACGCCGGTCGGTTGGCCGTCGCGGTCGCGGATGATCTGGCCGTCCTTCGGGGCCTTCGACTGCTTGCCGGCCCTGGCCCGGCGCATGGCCTCGGCGTTGGCCCAGCCGGCGTGACCGTCGACCCGCTCGAGCCAGACCGGCCTGCGAGGGGCGACCGCGTCGAGCACGGCCGCGGTCGGGAACGCGCCGCCCGGCCAAAGGCTCTGGTCCCAGTTTCGGCCGGTGATCCATGAGTCGCCCGGGTTGAGGTCGATCCGCGCCTTCACTCGCCTCGCGATCTCTTCGATCGACGCAACCCCGCGCAGGTCGAGCTCTTCTTGAGTGGCCCCAAGCGATTCCATGTGACCGTGCGCATCGATCAAGCCCGGCATCGCGAAGGCCGCCGGCCGCTCGATCATTCGAGTCAGGCGGCCTTGAAAACGCTTGAGGTCCGCCCACGAGCCGACCGCGGCGATCACGCCGCCCCGCGCTGCCAAGGCCTCGGCCCAAGGATTGTCTTTGTCGCCGGTCCAGATCCGCTTGACCTTGATGATCAAGTCGGCGGGACCGTCCTGGTGCAGCCGCAATGCTCGACCCTTGTGACCGGGTGGGCCCGAAGGGATCGCCGGGGATGCACCCGACGCAATCGCGACTGCCAACCCGGAAAATGCCATGGATAGGAACAGAAACCGCCACGAGCCTTGACCGGCCATCATCAAGAGCCTCCCGCCGGGAACTAGTGATAAGTCAACCCTCGATGGACGGGTGGAACACGGGGAGACCTTCGGTCGGCCCGAGGGGCGGGGTCAGGAGACCCGCGCCCAGCAG
>JBIOJM010000115.1:0-26913 GCA_044450785.1 Isosphaerales bacterium | reverse complement strand
GTCTGAGCCGTGCCCCGTAGCGTCGGGACAAAGTTGCCCAGGTCGAGCGTCAGCTTGCCCCGGGCCGGGTCCCACTTGGCTGGGACGGCCCCATACGGCGGGCTGGGCAGGTTCGCCGGCGGGGCTGACGAGAGCCGCCGACCGGCGACGAATCGGGCCGGCTCGCCCGCGAACGCCGGACCGATCGTCCCCACCACACGCCCCTTCCCACTCGAGTCCGGCGCCGACGATCGCGTCGGCGGGCGGCGCCGGTCCGTCTTGCAGCACCGCCGACCGCACGGTGCAGCCCAAGAACTGGAACACATGGCTGCCCATCGGGTTCCAAAGCACCCAGTTCGGGCTGTTCGGGTCGTTGCTCAGCGGCGCACCGAGCACGAAGTTATCGCGATTGTTGTCGACGGTCGACGGATCGGCAGCGAACCCGCCGGAGAAGTTGAGCCGAGGGACGTCGAGGTAACTCATCGCGCTGCCTCCAAGACCGGCGATTTCCAGGTGTGGATTAGACAGCGATGATCAGCTTCGCGGTGCGTTCCGCGATGGCGCCGATGGTCCTCGAGGGGTTCACTCCGATCGCGCGAGGAAAGACCGAGCCGTCGCAGACGTAGAGGTTGGGATAACCGAACACCTCGCCTTTGTGGTCCACGACGCCGCGCTCGGGACTGCCGGCCATGGCGCAGCCGCCGAGCGGGTGGGGCGTGATCAGACTCTTCGCCAGGGTCCACGTCGGCGGGACGATCGGCGTCCCGCCGGTCGCCGCGGAGAGCGTTCGGTGCATCTCGACGATGGCGTCAACCGCCGCTTCGCTCTTGGCGGGATCCCAGTCGAGGTAGAGCCTCTTTCGGCCGAAGAAGTACCAGGGGCGTTTGAGCCGGAACGACCCGTCGCCGGCGTCGACGCCCTGCGCGAACCAGGGCATCACTCCTTTCGCCGGGTCGACCTGTTGCAAACCGGCGCGAATTCCCTCGAGAATACCCTTCAAGACCAGGTTGCGAACGTCCGTCGAACCGGTGCGCAACAGATCGTTGACCAGGTTGGGCCAGCCGCCGTCCTCGATCCAGAAGATCTGGTTGTTGAAGCTCCCGTCCAGGAAATCGATCGCGCTGGTGATCGTCGGACCGATGCTCGGGGCGACGGTCCGCGACGGGTAAATCGCCGGTGTGAGGAAGTCTCCGTTGCTGCTCCAGTTCCGCCCAAGGAACGGGCTGAGCCTGGACAGTGAGCCGGTCACATCCCGACAGTTCAGGAGGAGGTCGGTCGAACCGAGCGAGCCGGCCGCCACGATCACCTTCGCGCCCGTCACGTGCCCCGAGACGCGCTGGCCGGAGACGATCCGGTCGTAGGAGACGCGATAGCCGGAGCCCTCCGCGGCGATGTCCGTGACGATGTGCAACTCGCGAACGTCGGCCCCGTGTTTTTCCGCCCAGGGGATGTAGTTTCTGTCGAGGGTGTTCTTGGCGTAGACGTCACAGCCGATGTCGCAGTTGCCGAGGTGGACGCACGTGCCCTGCGTGACGCCTTGGGCGTTGGTGAAGGTCTTGCTGTCCTCGATCCGAGGCGGATTGTCGGGGTTGAGGGTGAGGTTCTGGTCGAACGAGACGGCCATTCCGATCAGCTTGAAACGATCGCCGTACCCTACCTTCTCGGCGGCCTCTTTCATCAACTTGGTGCGCGGAGTCCACTGCGGGACGGGGATGGTCTGGATGTTCATGAACCGGGCGACGGCGTCGTAGTGGGGCTTGAGCTCCGCGTGGTTGATCTCGGCCGGCCAGCTCTGGTCGAACGCATGCGGAGGCGCTTCGACGGAAATGCTGGCGTAGATGAGCGAGCCTCCGCCCACCGCCGCACCTTGGGCGATCGCCATGCGGGGGAACATCCGCAAGTCGATCCAACCGTTCTCACGCTCGGGCGCGTCGTTGTTCCAGAACCAGGCATCGTTCGGTTTTCTCGGATACGTTTCCTTGGACCAGCGCCGACCCCGCTCGAGGACCAGCACCTTGAGGTTCGCCTCAGCAAGCCGGCAGGCCGTGATCGCTCCGCCGAAGCCGCTGCCGATCACGATCACGTCGAAATCAAAGCCCATGGTGAAGCCCTCTCCGGGACTGAAATCAGAACGTCTCGTCCCAGAACGGACCGGAGTCGCCCTGGCGGTAATAGGAAACTTTCGCATTTTGCCCGCTCAGGGTCATGATCGCGAAGCCGTGCTTGAAGACTCCGCTGGCGACACCCATGTCCAGCAGGTTTCCGTTCTCTCGGTGGACGGGAACGCCTGCGAGTTTGGGCGGGTCGCCCGTCGCGTCCGCGAAGACCGGGACCGCGGCATGGCCGAGGCATCGGCCGCGCTTCACGCCCTGGAACGGGTCGTAGATCGCGAGCCGGTGTTCGTGGCCCCAGAACCAGGCGGTCACGCTCGGGAGCGAGCCCTGGAGCTGGCTGAGCAAGACGGAATTCAACGACGACCCGCCGATCGGATCGAACGCAGAGAACAGGGGATGGTGGGAAAGGAACACGACCTTCTTGTTCCCCTTGTTGGCGACGAGGTTGTTGACCCAGTCCGCCTCGGTCGAATTCAAGAAGCTGGCCGCCGAACCACCCTGAAGCGGGTTGAAGTCGTGTACGCCAGTGTCCATCGCGATGAACAACCAGTCGTCATTCTGGATCGCGAAGTAACTGGCTCGCTGGCCAAGCTGGTCGACCAACCAGTAGTAGCCGTCGCCGCCGGAATACATGTCGTGGTTTCCGGACAGGCTGAAACGCGTCGGCATCGATGAGCCGAACACCAAATCGCAAACGTCCAGGAACCGCTCTTGCATCTCGTCCTGGGTGCCCGAATAGTAGACGTCTCCGAGATGCATCAGAATGTCCGGATTGAATCCCTTGATCTGCTGGAGCAGGTCGACGGCTTCCTGCGTGCCGGTGCCCCAGTCGCCGAAAAGCGCGATCGTGGCGTTGGGGAGCACGGGGGTGGGGAGGACGTTGTTCAGTCCCGCCCGGTAGGGGATTACGCCTCCACCTAGTTTGAAATGAGTCACGTACTCGTCGACGCACTTGGTCCAGAAGGGGTCGCAGACGTTGAAATCGAACGCGTTCTGGAGAACCTTGACTTGATCGGCGGTCCCGAAAACTTTGGCCTTGGCCATCTGGAGCGCCAGCGAGGCGCAACGCTTGGTCGCGTCGAACACGGCAACCTCGGCCGCCGCGCCGGCAGGAACCCCTTGCATCGCCTGTGCGGCGGGAATTGAGAACGAAACCGGGATCCGACCCTGCAACATCTCGTCCCGCTCGAAGACCTGAGCGTGAGCCGCGTCGACCAAGTCGGCGAGATGACCCTGCGTCGCGGCGGCGGCGGCGGGAGCGGGTGACGGTGCGGTGATCCCCTGCGCCGCGGCCGGCGCCCCACTGACGGCGGGCGCGGCAGCCGCCTGGATCGCGGCACGCTTGGCCACTTTCTCCACGACGCTCTGCCAGACCGAGTCGCGCTGGTCGCGGACGGTCACGATATGACGTTTCCCGGGCATGGGTGATCCCTCCTCGTAAGAGTAACAACAGCTCGCTCGCGCGAGGAACGCACCGTGGATTCAAACGGAAACGGCGAAGGAGACCTGACGTCCCTCGCTCAGTTCCGATGCTTGTTCAGGAACTGCAACAGTCTCGGAAAGACGTCGACATGGACGTTTTTTCCCATGAAGACGTCTTGATGGCCATAGTTTGGAAACACAGCCAGCTCGTGCCGTCCAGGGACGATCTTCTCCAACCGTTGATGGCAGACGATGTTCGAGTCGCGAAACACGTTGTTCCGCTCGCCGGTCATGAAAAGGACCGGGGTCTCGATCTCCTTGGCGTAAGCCAGGTAATCGTCGGGAAGCATCTGGAACCTGGGATCGCCCGGCCGGTATTTCACGGCGGTGTTGTGATGCGAGACCATCTTCCGGACGTGCCGGTAGTAGTTCATGCTCGTCCCGCCGTAGAGGTCGCCGCCTCGTCGGTGCGTGACGTCCAGCAGGTTCTCGTGGCTGTAAAGTGCGGGAAAGCCCGAACCCCACATGAAGCTGAGCATGTGGCATTCCGGTACATTGCACTCCCTGTGGAACAACGAGACCACGGTGCCGAACGCTTTGCCGATCGTCAGGCCCGGTTCCCGCCGCCAGTAAGGGTTGATGTATTCCATGCCCAGCACGTACTCGGCCATGAACGGCCCGAACCCGATCTTGCAACGCGACCAGAACGGGACCGTCGGCGTGAGCGAGACGCTGTTGGAGATCACGCTGCGAACACCCGTCACCGCCTTGCCGAACAGGCTCATCATGAACGAGACCGAGCCCAGGCAGTGGCAGATCACGTGAATCCGCCGGTTCGGACCGATCTGCTCGCGGATCGTCGCCAGCGCCGGGGGGAAATCGTAAAGCGCGACGTCGTCCATCGTGAACGAGTGGCGCCGGAGGTTGTATGGATACCGGTTGCTCATCCGGAAGTCGAGCGTCCAGACGTCCGTCCAGCCGTGGTCGAGCAGAAAGGAAACGAGGTTGGTGTGCTCCGGCATGATGTACATGTCGGACGACGTGGTCAGCCCGTGAATGATGACGACCACGTCGTCGGACGGTTCGCGGAGGAACCTCAAGAGGCTCAGACCGAGCTTGTCGGAGGTGAAGAACGGGTGGGTCGAGATCGCGGCGTCCTTGACGCCTTCGGTGGTGTAGAGCGGAATCTCGCGTTCGAACGGGGCCATCTTGGGCATGCAGGAGGGGCCGTAGACGTCCCAGAGACTGCCCATGAAGAGCCGGCCGAACTTGTCGATCGCGGCGGCGCGGGCGGCCACGTCAGGGCCGGAGGCGCGGATCGTCGTCAGTTCCTTGAGGAAGTCCACAATCTCGATGTGGATGATCCCGACCGCGACGACGGTCGCGGATGCCTCTTGCTCGGCCGTTACGTGGCCTTCGAGGATGTTCGTATAGAGGGTCGTCGTCGCTTTCCACACGTTGTTGCCGACGATGTCCTGGACGTCCTTGAAGCCGGTGAGCGTCAGCGGGCGGCCGTGATCGTCATGGAAGAAGAGGCGGTACTTCATCTTCTTCCGCCGGTTGTCGGCCGTATCGACGAACAGGTTGAACACGCCCGTCTCGACCGGCCGGCGCCCGCCCAGCTTATCGCACTGGACGTAGCCGATCGCCTCGGCCTGGTGTTCGGGCGAAGAGGCGAAATGATCCACGTCGTCGGTTCGAATCGTGAGGTGGAACATCAGGAAGTTGCCGTCGCGCCGACCTTGGTCGAAGCCGTCCTCATAGCTCGTTTGACCAAAGGTGACGTACCCTTTCATGTCCTCCGTGAATTCGAACCCGCTCTTGCCCATCTCTCAGTTCCTTTCTTCCCTGGACCCGTTGGAAGACCTCGGCGACAGTGAACGTATCAACGCTCACGCGAACACAGCGAGCAACATCTTGGCCGGGGTTTCCCGGATGAGTCACTTCGATCGTCTCACCCTGGGATCGCGAGCTAAGTCCAACACATTTCCATGCGCACTGCAAAACAAAAAATGTCAGGGTACCAAAAGTTTGCGAATCCAAGGTATTTCTCGGGCGAGAAATCATTGACTCACGCACTCTTGACTCCACGCGGGTCGACACATGGTGTCTGCGGGACGTCGGGTCGGCCGCTCTCAGGGCGACTCGCCGCGCGAGGGGCCCGAGGGGGGGGCGGGATTCATCGGGCGCATACCAATGATCAGGAGCAGACGAAATGACTCTTCGACGATCCGGGCAATTCCCTCAGCCATCGGCGAGGCAAGGAGCAGCCGGAACTTCTCCAACAGTTCCTCCGACCGATCCGATGAAGAAACCCGCGCTGAAACCGCTGCCGAAGCAGTGGTTGCGGCTGTCACATCCGTGGGCATCGCCGCGGCGCCCTCGCTCGAGACCGTCGATGTCAGCAGGATCTCGAGTGGCACGCCGAGGGCGCGAGAAATCCTCCTCAAGGTTCCAGCCTGAGGTTTGCTCGTGTTGCCCCGCTCGATTTGATAAAGAGCGGTCCGTGAAATCTTGGCACGACTTGCCAGCTCGTCAGGTCCCCATCCCTTCGCATAGCGAAGGTCACGGATCTTTCTCGACAAGTTCATCGATCACCTCGCGAGAGAATCCCTGACGGCACGGACGCTGAATGTAAACAATCATAATCTTATAACAAAGAGAATCAGGCAGTCAATGTTGAGGCGTTTGCTCTGGAGCCAAGTCCTCTGCACAGAAGAAGGTAGGCTGGCGGCGGTTACCCCGCTGGGTGATGTGATGAGGAATGCCGGGAGCAATGACACGTGCCAATCGATCCATTTTCGGAAACGACCAGGAGCGAGAACCGGAAGCAAGAATCAGGTATGGTGTCCCCGGAACCCAACGGTCTGATCGCGGCCGCCGTGCTGGCCACGGGGGCCTGGTTGCTCTGCGGCTGAATCACTCTTCGGTCGCACCCGATGAACCCGTCGCCGGCTCCGCCCGTTCCGCCCTACCTTGGTACGACTTCTCCTCCATCAGGCGCGAGCCGAGCCACTCGTTGATCTGTCTCTTGAGGGAAGCGCGGCGGTCGTTCCGCTGGTAGACCGAGCGCGCCAGCTCGATGAACCGGGGGCCGAAGTCGCGCGCGCGCTCGCACTGCCTCAGCTCGTCCTCGACCTGCCATAGGGCCTCGTTCACACCACGGAGCTCGGCGGTCAGGCCGGCCAGCTCGTCCGAAGGCACGATGGCCCGGTCTCGCGACGCCTCGAGCATCGCGAGCTCGGACACGACGTTCTCGAGCTTGGCCGCGTCAGCGATGCGCTGCCGCTTGATCTGCAGGATCGTGATCTTGTCGATCAGGTCGCCCGGTGAGATCTCCACGTTGATCGGATCGCAGCGCCGGCGCGTGGAGGCCATCGGGGCCAGGTCCTCGGCCATGTGATCGAAGACATCCTGTGAGGTTGCGTGTTCGGTCAGCCCTACCCCGCCGGCTTCAGAGTCAGCGGTGCATCGAACGGCGTGAGCCGGGCCTCGGGCAAGGTGTTGTCGTGGACCAGCAAGCCGGACAGGCCGGCGAAGAAACTGCGCTTGCGGGCCACGTCGAGGTTGAACACCGGGACAACGTCGCCCGGCTCGATCGAGGCGACCGTGACCTGCCCGCCCAGGATACGCAGCGTGTCACCGGGATTCAGCTCGCGTGCCAGCGCCCAGCCCAGTCCCGACCGCCAGAATCGGTGATAGATGCTCGACACCACGGTCTCGTGATTCGTCAGCCGGATCCGAAGGGTCTTGCTGGGCTTGTTGTGATGAACGACCAGGACGGGCTCATAGTCGAGGGCGCCCGTCGTCACATCCTGGCTGAGCACGAGATCGCCGGCATGGATCTGTTCGATCGGCCGCGAGCCCTCCGGGGTGTCGACCAGCGTGCCCGCCGCGAAGCAGGTGTAGATTTGCGGGGCGGAGTACTGTGGAGAGACGTTCTCGACGAGGGTGACCTTGGCTGGTGGCTCGTACTGATAGCCGAGCTGGTCGTACCACCAAACGTTCAAGGCATCCTTGTCGTCCTTTTTGCCGGGCACGCCGGCCAGACTCTGGAGGACCGGCAAGATTCTCTGGTTGACAGCGGCAGACTCGCGGTTGAACGATTCGATCACGTTCACGTCAGCGACGAGCTCCCGCGTGGCGGCCATGGCCGCCGCGAGGAACAGCTCTTGCGTGGCGGCCTCGAGCCTCATGATATGGGCCGCCTGGAGGAGCGGACTCTCACGATTCAGCCGATCGAGCTCGATCCCAGGCGCGACGACCGGCATGCCGTTGGGATCGTAGCCCACGTAGCCGCGAAAGGTGCGTGCCAGGGTGAAAGCGGGTGGTACGTCGTAGGTTCGCACCAGGTGGAACCTTGGCGTATCGATGGCGAGCGCTCCCGTCGAACCAGGCCCTCCGACGGGATGGATCTGGTAGACGACCCGCGGCTGGACCATCTCGATCAGCTCACCGACGTAGTCGCGGAGCACGCGCCCCTTGAGCGCTGCCGTCGCGGCTCGACGGACCGATTCGGAATCATTGAAGACGGCCAACCTGGCCAGTTCCCTGGAGGCCGCAAGGCCGTCGATCCGCCCCAGCATCGAGGCCGCGATCAATTGCTTGTCCGGAGGGCCGGGCCCGAACACGCGGATGATCGAGCGGACCGCACCGGAGTCGACGACCTTTGCCAGCAGCTCCTCGGCCTCAACTCGCCGTGTCTTCTCTGCCAACCAGCCCTTCCACTTTCGTAACAAGGGCTCCCAGTGCTTGTCAGCCTTCCGCTGGGCGTCGGTCTCCCGCTCATCGGCGGCGATCTGCTCGCGGCTCATCCACCGCCCGCGGCGCTTGACATAGCCCAGGTGTTTCCAGGTGGTTTCGTGGTAAGGGTCGAGCTGAACGGCCATCGTAAAGTGGGCGAGTGCCTGGTCGTTCAACCCCTGCTCCTCGCACCACACTCCCAGCTTCTCGTGTGCCCGGGACGCTTTGCGGGGATCGGCGGCGCCGCGCTTTGTTGGCTCGAGCGACCCCTCGAGCGCGGCTCGCCTGGCGTGGTACTGCTCCAGCTTCGCCGTCAAGACCTGATCCGATTTCCGCCTGTCACGGACCTGTTCGGGCGACAGCCAGCGGCCGCCCAATTCGATCAGCCCCAGCAGACCGCGTGCCGTCACGTGGTTGGGATCGATCGCGACGGCCTGGGCCAGATGGCGCACCCGCTCGGCGTCAAGCCCGTGCGCCTCGCACCAGAGCGCAAGCTTGACGTGGGCCGCGGGGTCGCGGCGTACCTTGGGTCGAACCGCTTCGTAAGTCTTCAGGTCCGACGCGGAAGGAGGTGTGGACTCCTGAGGCGAAAAGCCAACCAAACCAACAGCGACGAGAACAAGCTGGACCATGATCGTGCTCCCTGGAATGCACGACGGAACTGATCCCCGATTCATCGTACCGTTGGATTTCTGGTGAGGCAATCCTCAGAGAGCATGGCAGCGCAGCCGATCGGCCAGCGATCTAACGGGCGTTGATCACCAGGTCAAGGCTCTGCAACAGCCAGCCCGCGCGGCGGTGGGATGCACCCGCCCACCCGACCGTCAACCTTTCTTCGGCGTTGGCTTGAGCGGTTGCCTTCGGAGAGACAGGCCTCCTGACCGCCGATTCCGGGCCATGATGCCTGCGCCACCCCAAAAACCGGCTGCCAGGCCCAGAAACGCCAGCCGTCCCGCGAAACCGGTGGGCGGCTGGGGCCGGTCCCCCTGCGGGAGGGGATCGCCAGTGACCTGGTCGCCAGTGACCCTGGCCGGCGGGAGGACCGGGATCGTGATGGTTCCATCCCCGTGGTGCGCTTCCTGCACGACCGAATCGGCGGCCAGCTCGTCCAGGACGGAGTCGGACACCAGGTCCGTCCGGTACCTTGTCGGGGTGAATGCGTCGATGACTTCCCGATCGGTTCCCGGCGATCCGCCCGGGTTCACGTAAGTGATCGAAGGAGCCGGTCGCCAGGCCGAGTGTGGTGCCGGCCGCGGTGACCGGGGTGGTCGCCGTGTGGTTGGCCGCCATGCCCTGCGCCGGTGTCCCGCCGAGCGACGTGCTGATGGCGCTTGCGGCACCCAGTCCTTGCCCATGACCGAGCCCGCTGCTCGACACGGTGAGGGCACTGAACACGCTGAACACATTGGTGGTACTGCCGCCACTCGACCAGGTGCTGCTGAGCGTGGCATCCTGCAAGGGGCTGACCGTCGGGCCCGCGTACGACGTGCCCAGGCCCTGGTAGGCCACCAGGTCGGGCACCATGAGATTGGCGACCGGCGTCCCCAGCCCGGTTACCAGGTTGTAGCCGGCATTGGCGGTGTAGCCGTTGCTGCCGCTGGTGATCGAGTTGTAATCGCTCTGGGGCAGGCTGTAGAGAGCTTGCGGAGTCTCGGTCGGGCTGGAGCTGTTCAGGTTCGCTTCGCCCGCGGCCACCCGTCCCTGATTGACCAGGGCCACCAAGCCGGAAAAAGCAGGGGCCGACAAGCTGGTGCCGCCCACGACCTCGAACGGGGAGTTATCCGCGTTGAGATTCAGGCTCGTGCCGCCGACCGCCACGACGTTGGGCGAGAAGGCGGGGTACTCGGGATCGGCCGTCCCGTAGTCGCCCGTGCTGGCCAGGAAGGTCACGCCCAGCACGTTGAACGTGCTGTCGTAATTCGCCTCATCGGCGGCGAAGACGGCCTGGCCCTCGGGGAAGCCCCAGCTCATCGTCACGACTGACACCCCGGGTTGACTGGCGGCGGTGGCCACGCCGGTCATCAGGTCGGACAGCGACTGGCTGTTGGCCTCGACCAAGACGATCTGGGCGCCGGGGGCGATGGCATGAGTCCACTCGACGTCGAGCGCGATCTCGACTGCCCAGTTGTCGGTGCCCGGTCCACTCGGGTCGGTCCCGGGCAGGGACGTTGTCTGGCCGTTCTGATTGAGCACCGTCAGGAACGAGGACGCCGGGCCGTACTGCTGCGCGAGCGTCGGCCCGGAGCCGGTCAGGCCGAACTGGGTGTCGAATGCGTCCAGGGCCTGGTAGATGCTCGGGTCGTCGTAGGCATCCACGATGGCGATGGTCTGGCCGGTGCCGTCGAGCGCGAGGTTGCTGATGCCGTAGGCGGCTCGGACCTGGGCCGGGGTGTAAGCGACCGATCCGGCCGGAGTATTCAAGGACAGCGCGTTGGCGACGCCGCTGCCGCTGACGTTCAGGGAATTGACGACCAGGCTCCCGTTGAGCGGGGTGCTGCCGCTGTCGGAGAGCTGGGCGCAGGCCGCGTAGATCGTGCCCGTGATGGCCGAGTTCGCCGTGCTGACGTTGATGCTCAAGGTATTCGGGTTATCGCGGGACTGGAAGATCAGGATCCCGGCATACGTCCCACTGGTCGGTGCACTCAGCTTGATTGTCCCCGTACCGCCCAGGCTGATACTGCCGAAGGTCCCGCCCAAGGTGGGATAGGAGCCGCCGGCGTTGAAGATCGTCACGCCCGTGCCGGTGACGCTGGCGGCGCCGGATACCTTGAAGCCGCCCCCCTCGATGATGTAGGTGCCGGGACTCATGGTCAGAGTGCCGCCCGTGATATTGATCGAGCTATAGATCCCTTGGCTGATGCTCCCGGTGCCGCTGGCCAGGCTGTAAGCGTGATAGTTAGTGAGGCCGGTAGTGCCGGGTGTCACGAGGCTGAAGAGCGGGTCGGCCAGCGACGCGGCTCCCGTGGACGGCGCGGGACTGAAGGCAGCGCCCGTTACGTTGCCCACGACATCGATGATCGAGGCGCTCACGGAAGTGCCGCTGCTGCCCGAAATCGCGTTCGCGGCACTGGAGTCGACCACGACGGCGCCGGCGACACTGACTTTCGCGCTGCCCGAAAGAGTCAAGGCGCCAGCGGCCGTCGTGTTGAGGACAACGACGGGGTACGTGCTGCCCGTGACACAGGGCAAAGTGATGACGCCGAGGTTGTAACCAGTGCCCGTGGTCTGGCTCGAGGAGGCAAGGACGATGCCCTGGACACGCTCGGGGCTGGTCGCGGCGGAGCCGTCGGCGGTGCCGTTGACCTTCCCGACCGTGGCTTCACCGGCCGTGTAGCCCGACGGCGGCGACACGGTCACCGCGTAGCCGGCGGAGTTACTGTAGGGCAACCCGCTGAAGGTGTAGAGGCCGGAGCCGTTGGTCGTGGTCGTCGCCGAAATCGAGTTGCCATAAGCATCGGTGCCGGTCAGCGTGACCGTCGCGTTGCAGACGGCCTGGTCGCCGGTGCTATCCAGCTTGCCGTTGAGGTTGACGTCGTTGTAGACCTCGCCCGTAACAGAGAGCGCGCTCAACGACCCGACGGGGTTGACGCCCCCGTTGTCTCCGTCGATGAAGCGGTTCTGGGCGTGGTAGAAGTTGTTGGGGTTGGTCGAGGCCGGGCCGAGCGTGGTGATCACGGTCCCGCAGACGAAGTCGACCTGGTAAAAGTTCAGCGGCAAATTGACGCTGAGCGAATGAGTGCCCGGTCCCTCGACCTGCGTAACGGACTGGAAGACCGTCTGGAGGTTCGCATCGTTGGCGTTGTAGAACCCTTCCGGAGCATTGTAGCTGACCAGCGAAATCTGGTCGTAGCTCCCGGCGGGCACGGTAAAGGTCACCGTGATCGTGTCGCCCTGCTGGGTGTTGCCGCTCAGGTCGGCCGGCGTGGTGGGGGGGATGTTGGGGGTGTTCGGGTTGTAGACGGAGTAGGTGATACCAGTCAAGTTGCAGCACGGGCTGACCACCGTCACCTGCTCCGCCAGGTCGTTGTTGTCGCTGGTCGCCTTGTTGTTGGAGTCGCCGCTGTAACTGGCGTCCCACTGGTAGACGCCCGACGGGACGCACGAGGACAGTTCTGGTTCGGCTCCAACTGGCCGATCGCAGCGCCGCAAACGAAGTCGATCTGGTAATAGGTGTTCGGGATCGTGACCGTCAGAGAATGGGTCCCTGCGGTGTAGCTCCCGGTTGCCTGCGAATAGATCACCTGCTGGTAGGCCGTGGAGTCGCTGAAGGAGGAGCCCGGCGCGGTATAGACCACCAGGGTGTATTGTTGGCTCGATCCCGAGGGCAACGCGACCGAGACCGTGTCGCCTTGCTGTGTGTTGCCGGCCAGGTTCGTCACCGTCTGGGGTGACCCTGAGCCGCTCGGGGGGGTCACGGTGAAGGAGAAGCTGGTGGATCCGCAGTTGCAGTTGGGAATCTGATAGTCGTCGAAGTTATCGCCGGAATAGCTGTGGCTGCTGGTGGCGACGATCGTGTAATAGGCGCTTCCGGCGCTCCCGTTCGGCCCGCCGCCCGTCTGGACAGAGCCCGTCGGCACGGACTCCTGCACGTAATAGGTGCCCGCGCTGGTGACCGTAAAGCTGTAGCTTCCGTTGCTCAAGGTCGTGGTCGAGGCGACGAGGGTATCGCCGCAACTGCCGGCCTGCAATCCCGCGGTGCTGTTCGATTCCTGGTAAAGGTTGATGGTCACGCCGCTCTGCGGAGTGTCATCGGCCGAGAAGCCGTTCCCGGTCAGGTCCTGGTACTTGGTCCCGCTGATGGTGAGGCTGCCGAGGGCCACGTTCCCCCCAGGCGTCGTGGCGATGGACGGGCTGGCCTTGCTCACCGTCTCGGGCTCGGCGCCGAAGGGGCTCTGGGCCGAATTGTTGTTGCCGTCGCCGTTGTAGCCGGCCACCCAATTGTAGGTACCGCTCGGTGCGCTGATGGGGGGCTTGTAGCCGCCGGGGTTGTTCCCCATCGCGGTGGTGACCGTGACCGGGCTGGCACTGCCCGTGAGCGTGACAGCATCGGTGTACTCGACCAAGGTAGGCCGCCGTGGGGTTCACCATCGCCGCCGGCTCGGTCTCGGCGATCGGTTCGAATTTCGAGAACACTCGGACGCGGCGAGCGAGCACGAATAATCCCAATGCGATGCCGTTGAACGCCAGCCATCCGGCCTGGGAATGGAAGCCGCCGGCGGCCACACCCGGCCAACCCTGGTCTCCGACAACGATCAGGGCGGCGATCCGCCCCACGTTGGCGACCCAGCTCAGTGCCGTCCCGAGCGGGATCAGGAGCAGGGCGTGCGGGAACCGCAACTCGTGGCGAAATCACCAGTAGAAGGCACCCAGGAACACCCTGATCAGACCGATGCCCTCGAAACCAGAGCATTCGGGTGAAATCCCGGCCAGAAAACCATGGGTTCCCACTACGAATTCGTCCGGCCGGCAGACGACATCGCGACAGAACAGGCCGAGCACGCCACGGACAGCCCAAAAGGTCGAGAGGTGGAACGATTCCCAAAGCGAGGAAGTCGATTGCCCGACCAGAACCGCGATGACGCTGGCGGCGATCCCGAACAGCAATGCATTCCACTGGCTTCGTATCAGTCGGTACCAGAGAGGAAGCGGCAGAACAGCCAGCATCCACAGGGTCAGCATTGCCAACCCCGTCGAGATCCAGAGAGCAACCCACACGGCCGGGTTGCTCAAGAGGGCGGATCGCTCGAAGATCGATTGGGTGAGCCAGGCCAAGCCGGCCAACGTTGCCAGATGACCGAGAACCCAGAGCCACACCCGTCGGCTTTGCCCGACCGGCCCGGCAAGCCGGCGCAATTCTTGGTCCCCATTCACCAAGCCGAACAGCACGACGCCGCCCACGGTGCCGACGCTGATGCTCACTGAGATCAACCGAGGAGCATAAGCGAACACGCCGGCGAGCCAACCGTGCCGATCGATCAATGTGTCGACGTCAAAGCACACCGTGAGCGCGATGACCTCTTGAAGATAATGAACCCGAACCTTGGACCGACGCCTGACGACGGCGTCACCGCATCAGTGCTCCTTCGTTGGGATCGCCCCCCGCAACGATGATAAAAATCAACATCCATGCAATGATGCCAGGAATCACCATCCCTAAAAAGGCGAGAGCTGGGAAGCTTAACGAGAGACGTGGCAGCCACTCAGTGTGCTCCATCCTGGCCGCCAATTTGGCTCGATGCCCGCGCGCGATCGATCGCTTCTCAACATCAATCGTCCTCACGCCGCTGCGGTGAGGGTCTGATGGGTGGGGGCATGGCTTCAGCGAGCGACGGGCACGGAGGATGCGCGAAATCCGCCGTCTTGCGCTCTTGTCCGATCGTATCGTTTTTCCCGTCGGAGGGCCTTCGGGGCCTTCACGACGCGCGATCGGACATCGGCCCAGGACTCCGTGCCTGAATTCGGGAGATGGAATCCTATAAACGCAAGTAAAGTTGCTGAAACTCGACCACTTTTAATGTCACTTGGTAAGATGGGCTGACAGGTTCCTTGTCTAACCATGTGTATATTGCTTATCTTTTCAAGAATACGAGAAAACTGTAGCCAATCCGATTGCACCCATTTCCCATCATCTTCGGGTTCGAAAAGACGTCGCATAGGTGTCCCTGGGAAAGGGTTTGAACTCAGGAGAGCCGGTCGTCTTCGACTCAGATCGGTGATGTGTGGCCTTGAGTCGGGACGAATGCAAGTAATTTCGAGGACACGTCTATTTAAGAATCGCTTTGCTCATTTTTTTTCGGAGTACTCTCTTGACATACGTGTCGCTGAACCCGTTAGATAATGTCTCGCAATGATGCAGGTGTAGACGCAAAGATGCAGAGTCCCCCCAATGCACTGAGGTCCCGGACCTGGGTGACGAAGCGGGGATCAAGCAAGACCAAAAGTCATCTCGCCGCGGCGGTGGCTCTCAGCGGTTGGAGAGGGCTTCATGCAACCCATGGGGACGGAGTCCGCGCTGAACCGGCAAGTTTTCCCCTCGTGTCGCATCGGATCGCCCCTTTCCGTCCGGGGGCCAGCCGGGTGTTCGAGATGCGACAACGGGAATCGATCCAGGACTCGCTGATCGGATTACAGAGATGAGCTCTCGTCGGAAAAAGTCGCCATGGGTTTCGGTGGGAGCGGGATTGACTCCGGAAGCCCCGACCGTTGTTTCTGTCCCGACTGCTTCTGATCATCGAACCGTCATTCGACCGATCCTCATGAGATTCCGGCTCAACGAGCAAAATGCATCGGTGGCTATCCCGCTCGTGGGGGGGTGCCTGCTCTGGTCCCTGTGGCCCGCACTGGCCGCCATGGCGGATCGATGGTCGACCGACCCCCGGTATGCCCACGGGTATCTTGTGCCGATGTTTTCCCTGGCTTTGCTCTGGATGCGGCGGGCCCGGCTGGATGGGGTGAAGCCGAGCAAGAGCACCTGGGGACTGGCTTTCGTCGGGCTGGGCGCGGCCGTCCAACTCGTTGGTGGATATTTTCGCATCGGTACGATCGAGGGCCTCTCCCTCTTGCCTTACCTGGGTGGGCTTGCGCTGCTCGTGGGAGGATGGCGGATCCTGGATTGGGCCTGGCCTTCGATCGCGTTCCTCGCGTTCATGATCCCGCTCCCCTGGCGGGTGGAGAACTTTCTCGGAGCGCCGCTTCAGCTCATCGCCACGACGGCGAGCACGTACCTCTTGCAGACGCTCGGTTTCATGGCCTTCGCCGAAGGGTATGTGATCCAGTTGAACGAGGCTCGGATCGGGGTCGTGGAAGCGTGCAGCGGTCTGAGCATGCTGATCACCTTCGTCGCCTTATCAACGGCCGCGGCCCTGGTTGTGAAGCGCCCGCTGCTGGACAGGATCGTCCTGGTCGCGAGCTCGATCCCCGTTGCCTTGCTGGCCAATATTGCCCGAATCACCGTGACCGGAATCCTCCATGACACGGTCGGGGGTCATGTGGCGTCCACGTTCTATCACGATCTGGCTGGGTGGCTCATGATCCCCTTCGCCCTGATTTTGTACTGGTTCGTGATTTGGATTCTTTCCCGTCTCCTGATCGAGACCAAGTATGAGGCTCCCCTCCTGCTCGACCTGGGGGGCTCGAAACGGCCAGCGAACGAGGCCGCAACCCGGACCAAGGGTTACAAGCCATCGGTTCTTTGAACAGTGTCGCTCAGATGCGACCGAAGACGACGTATTTCGCATGCGGCGTGACTCATCTCCCGGTTCCTCGGATCCTGAAAAGACTCTGCCATGAACCCAGAATCGCATTTCAACGGTGAACCGGACCGCCCCGTCACCAACTCGGCGGCCGTCTTTGCCGCGGCACCGCAGGACCTCGCCCGCGGAGGTTCGGTGTTCCGCTCAGGATTGGCGAGGCCGGACTCCGCGACCGCGCTGAGCCCGACGAGCATCCTCAGGGCCCTTCACCGGCGGCAGTTGCTGGCCCTGGGCGTGGCCATCCTCGCGGCCGGAATCTGCGGTCCGGCGGCCTGGTTCCTGGTTCCCCCCGCGAAGTTCAAGGCCCAGGCCCGGTTGCAAGTGGCCGCCCAGGCGCCGAAGGTCCTGTTCCGTACCGTCGAGACCGAGGGGAACGAAGATTACAAGCGGTACCAGAATACCCAGCAGACCCTGGTCACGAGCCAGTTGGCGCTGAACGCCGCGCTCCGGAACAACGAAGTCAGCAAGTATCGCACGGTCCGAGAGCAGGTCGATCCGATCGCGTGGCTCCAGGCGAATCTGAAAGTCGAGTTCATCGCGGCCTCGGAGGTGATGGAAATCTCCTTGAGCGGCGAAAATCGCCAAGAGCTCGCGGGGATCGTCAACGCGGTCAAGAAAGCCTACATCGACGAAGTCGTCAATGTGGACATCAAGGCGCGAACGGTCCGGCACGACCAGCTCAAGAAGCTCAAGAAGCAGTACGATGAAATGCTGAAGGAGCGGCGGGCCAACCTGAGGGAGCTTGCCCAAACGGTTGGTTCGGATGACCGCCAAACGCTGGCGTACAGGCAACAAATTGCGATGGAACACCTGGCGTACATCAGGAAGGACTTGGCGGATGTCCAGTCGCAGAAACGAAAGGCGCAAGCCCGGCTCAAGGCGCAACGGCCCGAAGACCCCCGCGGGGAGACATCGGCCCCGCCGGTCACCGAGGACGACATCAACGCGTGGATCGATGGGGAGCCGAGCATCGCCAGCCTCATTGCCAAGCTCGCTCAAGACGAACAGAAATTGAACTCGGAGACCGCCCATTTTCGGGTGGCCGCGCGGAACCCGTCCGGGGACCCGTTGCTGAAACGGATCCAGAGAGATGTGGCCGCGACCCGAAAACTGCTCAAGAGCAAGCGCGAGGCGCTGCGCCCCGTCGCCATCAAGCAACTCGAGGAGAAGGACAGGAGCAATCCGATCACACCACACGGCGAGGGGACGATACAACAGGAGCTGGCGATGTTCGAAGACCTCGAGCGAAGCTTGACCGCCGAGGTCAAGACCATCACCGAGGGAGATCAGGTCCTGACCGACAAGACGCTGGATCTGCAATCGCAGCAGGACGATGTCGCCCAGATGCAGGCGTCCGCTCTCAAGGTCGGAGCGGAGGTGGAAGCCCTCACGGTCGAGCTGATGGCGCCCCCCCGAATCCGGACCATCGAGGACGCTGTCGCCCCTCTCACCAGGGACGACAAGAAGCGGTTGGCGACGATCGGTCTGATCATCGTCGGCTCGTTCTTCGGAGGTCTGTTCGGGATTGCTTTCCTCGAATTGCAAAACCAGAAGGTGGATTCCGCGGACGACGTCCCCACCCACCTGGGGCTCCAGGTCGTCGGCACTTTGCCGATCCTGCGATCCAAAGCCAATCGCGGCGGTGGGATCGCGCGCAGGCAGACGGAGAAGGACCGCTACTGGAATAACCTCATGCTGGAATCGATCGACGCCACCCGGACGATGCTGATCCACGCGGCCCGCACCGGGTCGCACCGAGTGGTGATGATCACGAGCGCAGTCGGGGGCGAGGGGAAGACTTCCCTGGCCAGCCACCTGGCGACCAGCCTGGCCCGCAGCGGCTTGCGGACCCTGCTGATTGACGCCGACCTGCGCAGCCCCTCGATCCATCGACTCTTCAATCTGCCGGTGGCCATGGGGCTGAGCGAAGTGATCCGAGGTGAAGTCGAATGGACTGATGCCATCGCGGCCACCACGATCGACGACCTGAAAGTCCTCACCGCGGGGAGATGCGATCGTCAGACCATTTGCCAGCTCTCACAGGGTTGCCTCAGTCCCCTGTTCCTGCAACTCAAAGAACAATTCGACTTCGTGATCGTCGACTCGTCGCCCATCCTTCCGGTGGCCGACGGCTTGATCATCGCCCAGCACGTCGATGCGGTTCTCTTCTCGATCTTCCGTGACGTGAGTCGCAAGACCAAGGTCGCTGCCGCGTCAGAACGCCTCCAGTGCCTGAACGTGCGGATCCTCGGGGCAGTCGTGACGGGGGAGCACGGCGGCCGGTATGGAAACGACTACGATCCGGACAGCCCCTATCGTGTGCTGCCGGAGCCGAAAACCGCCTCATCTGAATTGAGCTGATCGCCATGATTCGCATCTCCGCCGCCGTGATCCTGATCGTCGGAGCCGGGCTCGTCCACGGGGCCTGGACCAATCGCTGGGGCCCGTCTCCCGCGCTGACCGCGCTGGGCGCGCGGTTTGAATCCATACCCATGGTCATCGGCGACTGGAAGGGAACGGCGTTCGAGGTGCCTCCCGAAGATCGAGCCATGGCCGGCGCCGTGGCTTGCCTCGCCAGGGTGTACTCGAACCCGAGCCGCGGGGTTTCCGTCTCGGTCATACTGCTCGGCGGCCTCCCCGGAAAAATCTCCACCCATCCTCCTGATGTCTGCTACCGGGGCACCGGTTATGCCTTGGACGCCCCCTCTGCCTTCCAGCGCCGGGACGGCCCCGACGACCAACCGGCGGAATTCCGGACCATGCTGGCAACGCGGGCGGGGACGAGTCCGTCTGTCTTGCGGATTTTCTGGGCTTGGAACGCCTCGAAAGGGTGGTCGGCGCCCGATGAGCCGCGCTGGAAATTTGCGGCTGCACCGGCGCTCTGCAAACTCTACGTCGTCCGGGAGACCGCGGGGCTCGTCGTCGATCCTGGAGCCGACCCTTGCAACGACTTCTTGAGTGTTTTCCTGCCCGAGCTCGACAGGTTGGTGTTTTCCGTCCCCAAGTAGTTCAGGCTTTAGCCTGACGTCAGCCTGAAAAGGCTGACCTACCCTCGCGTCGGGCTCCGTCGCGTGACGTTTCAGTTGGTTGCCACTGGCTGCACTCCTTTGAATGAACGTGTCCCTACTCGAATGGCTTCAACCTGGATTCGGTGAATGGCCTGCTCGCGGGCGTTCAGCCGAATCATCTCGAATGGATTCGAACTTTTCGGATTCGGTGATCCGACGCAGGAACTTTACCGGTCTTACAGAGTGAGAACCCATAAGGATTGTTTGCATGAGCACTGCAAATCCCGCGATTGGCGAGGTCGCCACGACATCCCCGAACTGGGCCAGCACGATCAAGGGAAATCATCCCGAGATCGACGAGGCTGCCACGATGCCCTCGGTTCGGAACAGCAGTTATGAATCGACCAAGCGGTGGCTCGATTTCGCGCTGGCCTTGGTCATCCTCTTTTTCACGGCCCCGATCAGCATCCTCGGCCTCATCCTGGTGAGGTTGAGCTCACGAGGTTCTTTGACCTATACGCAGAAGCGGCTTGGACTTCGGGGGAAGGTCTTCACGATCTACAAGCTCCGGACGATGTACGAGGACAGCGAACGAGACGGCGTCGCGAGATGGTGCGTCCCCGGCGATCATCGGGTCACCCCGATCGGATGGTGGCTGCGTTGGACCCATGTGGATGAGCTTCCCCAGTTGATCAACGTCTTGAAGGGAGAGATGAGCCTGGTCGGGCCCAGGCCCGAACGCCCAGAATTTCTCGATCAGCTCGAGCGCGCCCTACCCAACTACCGCCAGCGGTTGACGGTGCGGCCGGGCGTGACCGGGTTGGCCCAGGTTCAGCAGCCTCCCGACACGGACCTTTCCAGCGTCAGCCGCAAGCTGAATTGCGACCTTTGTTACGTGGAACGGATGAGTTTCTGGCTCGACGTCCGCGTGATGGCCGGCACGGTCCTCAAGTGTCTGGGTGTCCCGTTCAGCTTGATCGGTCGAATCTTGCAACTCCCCGATCCGAACGCCGACCGCGTCTGCGAATCCCTCCTCACGAACCCGAGCTGACTGCCGACTCACTCATGAGAAGCCTCAACCTGGTTTTCCTGGCGATCCTGCTCGCGGTCGTGACCGTGTTCGGCGGGGGCATGCACCTCGTGCACGAGACCCAGATCCGGCGGAACGCGTCGGTCTTGCTGGACCGTGCTCGCCGCGCCGAGGCCGGCAATAAACTGGACAAAGCCGAGGAAACGCTCAGCCAGTACCTGAGTATCAATCGCGACGATGGGCCCACCTGGGTGTGGTACGCCCGGGTCGTGGATCGGCGGGACTCGGAAGGCCGGCGGCGGGAGCGGGTCTTCCTGGTCCAGGAGCAAGCCCTTCGGTACAATCCAGATGACTTGAAACTCGAACGTCGGTGCGCCGATCTGGCTTTGGAGCTCAAGCGGTACAACGACGCCGAACGCCACCTCGACATCCTGCTCGAGCAGCTCCCCAAGGATTCCCAAGGCCAACCGGCGAAGGTCGAGCTGGCGGAGCTGGAGGACCTGCTGGGTCAATGTGACCGCGGGCTGACTCGGTTCGAGGAGGCCGAGAAATGGTTCGTCCAGGCGCTCGAACATGATCCGAGCCGGGTCTCGTGCTACGATCGGCTGGCGCGGCTGCGCCGGAACGATCTGCGCCGGAACGTAGCCGGCGACGGCACGATCAAGGAGATGGTCGCGAACAACCCCAAGGTGGGTCAGGCTTATGTCTACCGCTGGCGATACTTCGCGGAGTTCTTGCCACCCCCCGACGCAAGCGACCTTCAAGAAGCCCTGAAGCTCGCCCCCGACGATCCCGAAGTGCTGTTCACCGCGGCCATCGCCAGCGAGCAGAAACCGGACGCAGCCGCGGCGCGGGTTTACTTCGAGAAGGGTTGGAAGCTCGATCCCAAGAACGCCGCCTTCGCCATCCGCCTGGCCGGCCTGGAGCTGCGCGAACAGCACACCGACCGAGCCGAGAAGGTCCTGCGACAAGCGTATGAGGCCAGGCCCTCGGTCGATCTCGCTTTCCTCCTTGCCGAGGACCTGATCATCCAGGGCAAGATCGAAGGGAAGGATCAGGCCGGCGACTACATCGCCCTCCTTCGGAACGCCGGGTTGGGCGACACCAGTGTCCGATATCTGGAAGCCCGGATCCTGTTTCAGCAGCAAAAGTGGGCCGAGGCGATTCCCAAACTCGAGATGGCAAGGGCGGTGTTGAAATCCGATTCAGGAATGACCTCCCAGCTCAACCTCATGCTGGCCGACTGCTACAAACGGCAGGGTTCCGACGAGCAGCGGCTCGATGCGCTCCGACAGGCCGCGGAAAGCGAGCAGAGCTCGGGATCGGCCCGTGTCGAGCTGGCGCGGGCCCTGGCCCAATCAGGCAAGCTTGACCAGGCCCTGGTGATTCTCTTGCCGCTGGCGGAACGCCAGCCCGAGTTGACGCTTGAGATCGTCCGACTGTTGATTCAGAAGACGCTTCGCCAACCCGGTGACCGGCGTGACTGGCGGGAAATCGAGCAGCGGTTGCTTCAGACCGAGAAGGCTCGCCCCCAGGATGTTGAGGCGCTGACCTTCCTTCGCGTCGACATGCTGGCCGCCCAGAACCACCAGGAAGACGCCCGGTCGCTCCTGGCCTCGGCTCAGGCCAAGGATCCCCGCAACCTCCCGTATCGGCTCGCCCTGGCCAGGCTCACCCAGAGACAAGGCAAGGGCCCGCTGGCCCTTCAGATTCTCGACCAGGCTGAGAAGGACCTGGGACCAAGCCCCGACATTCAACTGGCTCGCCTGGACTCACGGGGGCTGCAAGGGGGCGACGAGGCCAGCGTCGTGGTGGCGAAACTGGCCGAGACTCGCAACAAAATTCCGGCGGCCGACCAGCTCGCCTTCCTTGATCAGCTTGCCAGGACCGAAATCCGGCTCCGCGAGCTGCCTTTGGCCCGACAGTACTGGCGCGAGCTGGCGGTGCTTCAGCCCAATAACCTGCGGGTGTTGCTTGGGCTCTTCGACCTGGCCATGGAGGCGGCCGACCACGCCGATGCCTCGGATCTCGTGCGCAGGATGCGTAAAGTGGAAGGAGAGCAAGGGACCTTCTGGCGGTTCGGACAAGCGGTCTGTTCGATCGACCAGGCCCGTCGCGGCGGAAACGAAGCCCCGAATGCGATTCGCGCCGACCTCGATGTCATCCGTGCGCTGGCCTCCGAAATCGCCGAACGGCGCCCGGATTGGTGGGGGGGCCCGCTGCTTCAAGCCGAGATCGCCGAATTCGATTCGCGCCACGACGATGCCATCGCTTCCTACCAGCGGGCCATCGATCTGGGCAATTCGCAACCCGCGATCGTACGACGGTTGGCGGGCCTGTTGAGCGACCGAAACCGTTTCGACGACATCGACCGGCTGGTGGCGAGTCTCCGCGATCGGGGTATTCCGGCCGCGGACTTGACAATCGCGACCGCCTTCAACGCGATCCGCAACAAGGACTACGAGCGTGGGCTTGCCCTGGCGCGCCAGGTCATTCCGGCCAGGTCGACCAGGTACACCGACCACCTCAACCTGGGACGGATGCTGTGGAGCTCGGGGAACGAAGAGGAGGCCGGTAAGGAATTTCGTCAGGCCCTCGACCTGGCCCCCTCTGTCCCGGAGACATGGCGGTCGTGGGTCGCGTACTTGGCCAGCACGAACCAGACCAAAGCTGCCAGGGAAGCAGTGGCCGCTGCCAAGAAGGCACTTCCCCCGGAAGGCTCGGCCTTGACGCTCGCTCAGTGTCTGTGGTCCGCCGGCGAGGTGAACGAGGCAGAATCGTTTTTGGGCAAGGCCCTCAAGGCCAGGCCGGGCGACGCGGCGACCCTGCGGCTGGCAGCGAACTTCTTCCTCGACCAGAACCGCCCCGACCAAGCCGGGCCCCTGGTGGCCGAGTTGCTCAAACCGGCCATCGGCGCGTCCAAGGCCGACATGGCCTGGGCCAGGCGCGCTCAATACATGCTGGGCTTCGCGAGCGGAGTCAAGCCGGAGCAGGTCGAGCAGACGCTGGGTCTCGTCGAGGAGAACCTCAAGTCCGACCCCAATGACCTCGACGAGCAACGAATGCGGGCGGTCCTGCTTTCCATGCGGTACAGCCGCCGCAAGGAGTCGATCCAGGCTCTCGAGTCGATGGACCGAACGCGCGGGCTCGCCCCACGCGAGCAGTTCCTTCTGGCTATGCTCTACTCGGTCGAGCGCGACTGGCCGAAGTGCCGGGCCGAGATGCTCAAGATCCTGGAAAACCGGCCCCGGCAGCCGCGGCACCTGGCCTTTTATGTGAACCTGATGATCAGGCTCGGCGAGCTCGACGAGGCCGAACGTTGGCTCCAAACGCTCAAGCTCCTGGTACAGCCCGGGGCGGCGCTGGAGTTGGAAGCCAGCCTGCTCAAGGCGCGCAACCGGGCTCTCGATCTCCCCGCTTTGATCCGGAACCATCTCGACCAGAACCCGGACCTGGTGGGGCGCGGGGCCTTCCTTCTTGAGCGCTTTGGCCTGCTGAAGGAGGCCGAGCCGGCTTACCGGGCCTACGTGGCCCGGAACCCCAACGAGCCAGAGCGAATTCTGGCCCTGGTCGAATTCCTGACGCGGCAAGATCGGCCACAGGAGGCCCTCGGCCTTTGCGAGCTGGCGATGAAGACGTGCCGCCCCGAGGCGGTGACTCTGACCAGCCTGGCGATCTACGAGGCCAAGTCGGCCAGCGAACCCCAGCGCCGCAAAGTGGAAGCCTGGCTCCGGGAGATGGTCCATAAGAAGCCCGACGACGTCGTCTTGAGGACGAAGCTGGCCACCCTGTGCACCCGGCAGGGGAACTACGCCGAAGCCGAGGCGATCTACCGCCGGTTGCTGGGGGCGAACCAGGATAACGTCGAGGTCCTCAACAACCTCGCCTGGCAACTGGCCCTGCGCGACCACAAGTCCAAGGAGGCCCTCACACTCGTCGACCGGGCCATCGACATCGCGGGACGCAACCCGGCCCTGCTCGATACAAGGGCCGTCGTCCTGATGCAGTTGAGTCAAGGCGACAAGGCCCTCCAAGACATCCGCGATGCGGTGAGCTCAGAACCCGACAAACCC
Organism: Isosphaerales bacterium; assembly: GCA_044450785.1. Taxonomy (GTDB): domain Bacteria; phylum Planctomycetota; class Planctomycetia; order Isosphaerales; family Isosphaeraceae; genus JBIOJM01. The sequence goes on along the minus strand of JBIOJM010000115.1, from coordinate 2,292 downwards.
GTTCGCTATTTCCATCTGGCGCGAGCATTCCACATGACCAACGCCCACGCGGACGCACGCAAGGCGCTCGAGCGGTCGGAGGCCTTGGGCCTGAAAGAACAGACCGTCGACCCCCTGGAGCGGGAGTCATATCGCAGACTTTGCCAGGAAATGGTCCTCCGCTGAGACTCTCCGCTCCGTCCGACTCGCCAGTCAGTTCGGCGGGAATCTTCCGCCGGCACCAGTCTGGCAGCCGGAGACGGAGGAATCCCATCAAGAAAGCGAGGTGACCCCTCCCGATCAATGATCGCCCAGCTCGAAAAGGACGTCAGTCGGAAACATCGGCATCGATCCGCCAAAATCCATGAACACTCATCATGGACCAAGTGGATGATGCCCAGAGGGCGGAGGTGAGCCACGTAGGCTCACCCTCATTTTTCTCTCTTCGAGGTTCATCATGAGAATTGGCAGATTCAAGCTCTGGTCGGCGGTTGCGGCGCTCGGTTTGCTCGCAGGTCTGGCTTGCGAGAATCGGGCCCACGCCGATGTACTCGTCCTGGGCGGCGACTTTACCAGCTTCAATTACACGTTCGAAGGGACAGATTACAAACCGGGCGGAGCGGGGAGCATTGACCCCTCGACGCTCAACGGCATATCCCTGCCATGGGTTTATTGCACCGACATCAAGGATGACATCCCCGTCCCCGCGACGTACAACAACACGACCGTGACCTTCAACGGCGTCCAGACAACAACAGAAAACGGGACCGCGGTCACGACCAACGCGGGCCAGGTCGCCTGGATGTTGGGCCAGTACGCCAATGCGGCAATCGGAGACGATGTGAAGCAGGAAGCGCTCCAGGCTGCGATCTGGAAAGCGATCTACGGGAATAAGTTTTCCGTGGACGCCTCAAATTCGGCGACTCTTATTTCCGACTACAACGCCATCGTGGCGGCTGCAGCCGGCCAGTCCGCCTCGCTTAGCTCAGTCTCTTGGTTGAGCCCGGCTGTGGCTGGTTCGAGCACGATCTACCAATCTCTGGTCACCAGCGTGGTGCCAGAACCCTCGTCCCTGTCGATAGCCGGGCTGAGTATTCTAGGCTTTCTCGGCTACGGCTGGCGGCGACGCAAGGCTCAGGGCGCCTGAGCCCACCTCGTCAACCTCGTGGCCCGAATGGGCGGTCCACCCCCCGTCCCCCCTTTGTGGGGAGGGCCGGCGTGGGGTTGCCTTGATCCCCTCCGCTACCCTTCGGGCATCTCCCCCCCGCCAGGAGGGCGTCACCAACCCTCGCCGGCGATTGCCGGCGAGGGTCTTATGATCCCCAGGCGCGCTTGACCTGCCTCACGACAGCCCAGACGCGCTTTGCCGGGCGCATCGGAGAGACCAGGCATCGGCGTCAGGCCAAATGTTTCCCATAAACCACGTCGTGTCACTGAATTGAATCATTGCGACCTAACGGGAGGCATTTTTCGGAACAGGTAGTTGATAGAGTATTGAGTGTGAGTTACCATACAGTCCGTGTGCAAGCTCCTCTTGACTCTTGGTCGTACTTGATCTCCGACGCCGGAGGCCCGGAGCGAGGGGTGGTGTCACCCAGTGAGGTATACATTCATGAAAAGATTATTCCGATTCGATGTTTTGCCACGCCTTGGTCTGACGCTGGGTCTCTTGCTACTTCTGACGAGTGAGGTCAAAGCCGACCTCTCCGTCAATAACATCGGTTTGTACGACGGGATGTCAAATGCGCCGACCGCGTACGTTTCGTACACCGGCTCCGGCGGCTATGTCGATGTTTATGCCGATCCTCAGACAGCCACGAACTGGACATCGAACGGGTCTTTCATTGCGTTGTATTGCATCGACACGATTCACGACAACGCCCTGGGCGACACCTACAAGGTGAATCCCGAAGCGCCCCCGACGTTCTCGACCACATCCAACTATACCGACGCCGCCAACCGGGTCGCCTGGGCCCTGGAGAATGCCGGATCGACAGCGGACGGCCGCGGTGCCACTCAATTGCTCATCTGGTCGATTATCGACAACAAATTCGCTGTGAATTGGGCCGACCCGAGCACCTCCGGCTTGCAGACGGCCTACAATCTCCTGGTTAGCCGGATGGGCTCGGGATACAACAAGAACACGAATTACCAGTCCGGGGCCGAATTCTTGGCCGCCAGCCATGTTGGCGACTTATATCAAGATCTCGCGTGTGCGACTCCAGAGCCTTCGACGCTGGCCATCGCCGGATTGGGCGCGATGGGATTGATCGGATACGGGTTGCGCAGGCGAGCCCGATCCCAGGTCTGATC
>JBIOJM010000114.1:0-27120 GCA_044450785.1 Isosphaerales bacterium | reverse complement strand
TCAGATATCATGCGGCCTCCGATTCCGCGAACCCTCGCACATCGATCTTGCCGGTGACGGCGGCGGAGCGTTCTCGTCAGCGGTACGGCGCTAGCCGCCGGTTTGCGTACCTGAAAATCAAGCGGAACCTATTAACCTGACGCTCAATAGTGCATGGTGCCCCGTCCAAGGGCGCGGAACGATGCGGGAATGTGGAAATAGTGATCTAGAAATCAGAGTTGGCAGGATCAGGCCATGAAACCAAGCCGGTTCCGCATTCGTTCGTTGATGATTGCCGTCGCCCTGGCGGCGGTACTCTTCGCGTTGATCGGCGTAGGCTTGCGGTCGCTACATATCCACGACTTCTATTTTACGTTTGGGTCGCCTCGATGATTCCCTTACCGAAAGCTGCATCCTCGACGTTCATTGCGTTTGGCTTTCGAGGTCCGCTCCCTGGATTAAGCTTTTCAAACACAATCAATTGTATTTCACCCGTTGCGCGCCCGTTCATCCGTCGCGCACGGCCGCCGTCCGGTTGCGAGACTGATTTCCGTTCCGGAATCAGACCCCTACTTCCGTTGGTACAGGGTCTTCCTGTCCGTGAAGTTGTAGACGATCGCCGTCTGCTTGTCGGCCGAGATCAGCAGGTCGCCGTGATCCTTGGAGTAGAGCACCGCCGAGATCGAATCCTTGGTCGGGATCAACGCCTGCTTGCCACTATGCCAGCAGTGCCCGAACACCACGCTCAAGAGGTGTCGGCTCATCTCCGCAGCGCCCCGATCGATCACCTTCGTCCCTTTGTCGAGTGGGACGATCAAAGCCTGATCCTCGGGGTTGAATCGCAGCATGGCGGCGCGGAATTGGCCTTCGATCAGCTTGCCCCCCTCGGGCGTGTAGCGGAACGTCCCGTTACCGATGAGCACGATTCCGGTGATGCCCCGCTCGCAAGAGATCGGGACGACGGATGCCGCATTCGAGTTGAGCCGCAGGTCCCGGACGCCGATGTTCAGATCGCGGAATTCATAGACCTTCTCAGGGGCGATCTCGATCGGATAGGAGGGCATCGTCTCAGCCCTTTGGTTCTGCCCCGACGTCGCGGGGACGAGCGACGCAACGATCAGGGTAAGCGCGAGTCGTCGTTTCATCTTCGTGACCTCAAAAGAAGGATGGCGTTAGTGTAGCCACTACTTGGGATCGAGATTCTCCTTGAGCTCACTCGCGCTGACCTTCGACTCGACCCCGCTCGCGGGAATGTCGAGCTTCGCCGTCCAGAGGATTGCGTTCAAGACCAGCTTGCGGAAATCAGGGTTGCCCCAGTTCTTGTGAGCATGAGCGCCCGTGAATCCGAAACCGCGGCCGCCGTCGGGGCGCTCCACCGCCCAGGCGAGCACCTCCTCGCGCCCCTTGGCCTCGACGATGTGCTGGTATGGCCCGCGCGGCGAGGCCGACACGCCCTGGCGAGTCGCGTCGTCCGGTTTGGCGGAGAGGACCGGCGTCACGCCTTTCATTTCGGGCCGGAACCGGATGTTGAAGTACCACTCGTCGCGGATGGCGAACGGTTTGACGCCCCGCGTGATCGGGTGCTCCGGAAGCTTCTCAAAGTCAGCCGTCCAGTGCGGGTTGGTGGAGAAGCCGGACTCGTAGTAGCCACCGATCCAGTCGAGGAACTTGTCGCCCGGCTTTCCCTTCGGCACCTCGACGGCGTAGTGCAGGCAGACGAGCCCCACGCCCTTGTCCATCAGTTTCTGGATCGTTTCGAGGTGGTCCTTCTGGATCATGGGGTGTCCTCCCCCTCCGTCCATGAAGAAGACGACAGAGCGTGCGCCGTCAAACACCGACTCGTCCTTGGGCCAGCCGCCCTCGACGAAGACCGGCTCGACACCCGGCAGCTCATCGAGGCACTTGAAGATCAGCTTGCATCCGGCGTTGAACTCGTGGTCGCCCGGCCCGTGGCTGGGCCGGCCGGCGACCAGAACGATCTTGTTTGTGTCGGCGGCGACGGTTGAGCAGGCGAGAGACCAGCCCGCCACGGTTGTCAACGCAAGAAAGACGAGCAGCTTCCTCATCGGGGACCTCCTGATCGATGTGCGAATTGGGCCGCCAGTGAAGCGCGGACGAACCTCCCGGCGAGAAGAACGGCCGAGGCCGTTCTTCCCGCGGAAGGGTTGTTCATGAGTCAGATCGTCTCGGCTCAGATGAGATCGGTCACACCTGGCCTGGGAACAGGCGGCTCTTCCATCGGGCCCAAGCCAGCGTCTTGGGGAAGGTATCGAGCTGCGATTCGAGCGCCTTCTCCCAGGTAACCGCCTTGCCCGTGTAGGCCGACATCCGGCCCATGATGGCGGTCAAGGTGCTTCGGGCGACCTGCTTCAACTCGTTGACCGGCTTGTGTGAGGCGATGGAGTCGAGCAGGTCGATGTGTTCCTGGACGTAAGGGTTGACCTCGTGCTCGACGCGGACCCGATCCTTGCTGGCGCCGGTGAAGCGATATCCGCCACTGTGCCACTGGCCCTTGGAGCCGACGATGGTCTCGGAGACGTTATTCTCGCAGCCCTCGATCTGCCGGGCCATGCTCAAGATGTGCACGCCATTGGGGAACTCGTAATCGATGGCGAAATGGTCGTAGCTCTGGCCGCGCTCGGGCTCGGTGATCACCTGGCGGCCGCCCATGCCGACGGCGCGGACGGGGTGGGCGCCCAAGGCCCAGCAGGCCACGTCGAGGTTGTGGACGTGCTGCTCGACGATGTGGTCGCCGCAGAGCCAGACGAAATGGTACCAGTTGCGGATCTGGTACTCGGTGTCGCTCCAGCCCGGCTTGCGCTTGTGCGCCCAGATGTCGCCCTGATTCCAGTAGACCTGGCCCCCGACGAGGTCGCCGATCGCCCCATCGTGAATTCGCTTCAGGCTCTCGATGTAGCCGGCCTGGTGGCGGCGCTGGGTGCCGGTGACGACCGACAGTCCCTTCTTGTTGGCCAGTTCGTAGGCGGCCAGCACCTTGCGGATGCCGGTGCCGTCGACCGCGACGGGCTTCTCGGCGAAGAGGTTCTTGCCGGCCTTGATGGTGGCCTCGATGTGCAGAGGCCGGAACCCGGGCGGGGTCGCCAGCATCACCAGGTCGCAGCAGTCGATCACCTTCTGGTAGGCGTCGAAGCCGACGAAACAGCGGTCGTCGGCGACGTCGAACTTCTCCTTGCAGTGACGATTGTCGCGGATGGAGTCGCGACCGTTCTTGAGATTGTCCTCGAAGATGTCGCCCAGCGCGTGCAACTTGATGCTGTGGCTGGTTCCCGCCGCTTTGCAAATGTCTTCGGCCGCACCGCGGCCCCGGCCTCCGCAGCCGATCAGGCCGACTTTGAGCGTGTCGCTGCCGGCGGCGTGGGCATTGGTCATGATGCCCAGCCCGACGGTGGCCGCCGCTCCGGTCTTGAGGAAATCACGGCGCGAAGCGGATGTTGTCGTCGAAGAGGTTGGCTCGATCATGGTTCATTCTCCCGGAGTTCGTAGCGTGCTCGAATCAAACCGACACACGATTCTTCACCTGGGCGCGTCGCCCTGGACGACGCCATGCCGCACGGATCAACGAGTCGTCTTGCCCTTCTGGACCAGCGACTTGAGGCCCTTCAGGTTCTCCTGTTCGTTCAAGGGTCGAACGATTCGAAAACCGACGAACGTTGCGTCGGTGTGCCACCAGATGCTTTGGGGGCGCTGCGGGTCCTGAACGCTCCACTCGGGGTCGGAGCCGCGCCGCGCCGCCGAGCGCAGCAACTCGGGCTCCCAGTCCCACGAGCCGCCCCGAGCGACATAGGGATACTCCTTCGCGTCCGGCATGATCACCGGGCCCACGGCCGGCTTGTCCAGGGGGTATTGCTTGTAGGCGTCCGCGACGTAGTGGTCCAGGCACCACTCGGCGACGTTGCCGTGGATGTCGAAGAGCCCCCAGGGGTTGGGCTTCTTCTTGCCGACCGGCATCGGCTTCTCGGCGTTGTTCACGTACCAGGCGTATTCGTCGATCTTGGCCGGATCGTCGCCCCAGAAGTACGCGGTCGCGGTGCCGGCGCGGCAGGCGTATTCCCATTCGGCCTCGGTGGGGAGTCGATAGGTTTTCCCGGTCTTTTCGGAAAGCCAGCGGCAGAATTCCATGGCCGCGTGATGCGTGATGCAGATGGCCGGCTGCCCGCTTCGGCCGAACCCGAACGTTTCGTCCGCGTACGGCGGAGTGGGTCGGGTCACGGCATCGGCCTTCTTTTCCCATTCCGATTGTTTTTGCCGGTCGATCTTTTCGCGGTCTTTCTTCTTCAAGTCGAGCTTGAAGGCGAATTGTTCGTACTCGTCCCAGGTGACCTCCTTGGCCCCCATCCAGAACGGTGCGATTTGGACGGCGTGGCGTGGCCCTTCGTCCTGGGCGCGCTTGGCCTCGCCGTCGGGACTGCCCATCTCGAAGGTCCCGCCCGGGATCGGGACCAGCTCGATCTTGAGCTCGGTTCCGGGGATGGTAAGGGCGTAGGCCTTCATCGCGGCGGCTGCCTGCCCCGGCGGCGGTTCTTGGGGGGCCGATCGAGCCACATGGGTGCAGAAGAGGCCCAGCACCGCGGCGGCCGAGATCAGACGAATGGCGTGCGACAGACGACTCACCTTTGGTATGCTCCAGATTGTGCGCCCTGGCCCTGGTCGTAACGTAAGGCCATGCTCGATCTCGGTCCGCGTCCCGGAGGGAATCATGGGTTTGCATGTGGCCGCCGCGTGTCTCCTCGCGCCGCTGCTGGTTGGGCTCGACACGGAGGAAAGGCCGGGGCCGGCCGGGCGCCTGCTGCGTTTCGAGTTCGAGGAAACGCACATGGCGTGCTCGTTCAAGATTGTTTTATACTCGACCGGCGAGCCGACCGCCAGACGTGCCTCCCGCGCGGCGTACAATCGGATCGCCGCCCTGGACGCCATTTTGAGCGACTACGACCCCCAGAGCGAGCTGTCGCGACTGTCGCAATCGGCGGGCGGCCCACCCGTGCGAGTCAGCGTCGACCTCTTCGACGTGCTCGAGCGCTCGCGGCGGATGTACGAGCGCTCGGAGGGTGCGTTCGACGTCACGATTGCCCCGGTCGGCCGGCTCTGGCGGCGTGCCCGCCGCGACCGCAAGCTGCCTGACCAGGGGCGGCTCGCTCAAGCGCGGCTGCTCGTCGGCTCCGACAAGATGGTGCTCGACCGGACGGCGCGGACGGTCCAGTTCAAGAAGACGGGGATGAAGCTCGACGTCGGCGGGATCGCCAAGGGTTATGCCTCGCAGGCCGCGATCGAGGTGCTGGCGGCAGCGGGAATCCATCGCGCGCTGGTCGGCGGTGCCGGCGACATCGTCGCCGGCGACCCGCCCCCCGATGCACGCGGCTGGACGATCGCCATCGCACCGGTCGAGCCCGCCAAGCCCGGTTCAACCCCATTCCTGCTCCTGGCCAACGCCGCTGTCTCCACCTCCGGCGACGCCGAGCGCTTCGTCGTGATCGACGGCCATCGCTATTCCCACATCATCAATCCGGCGACCGGCCTCGGAGTCGAGGACCGCGCCAGTGTCACGGTCATCGCTGCCGATGGTGCAACCGCGGACGCCCTCGAGACCACCGTCTATCTCCTCGGTCCCGAGCGCGGTCTCAAGCTCGTGGACGAGACGCCCGGCGCCGCCGCCATCTTCGTCCGCTCGACGCCTGACGGCATCAAGACCTTCGAATCGTCGCGGTTCAAGCAAGTTCCCCGGCTCGAGCCTCACGAATCTCCGAAACGCGCCGATTGACCGGCGTTCGCGACCGTTTCAAGTCAATCCGCTCGCGAGCGCAGCCGCTCCAGGTCCGACCAGAAGCCGGGGTAGGTCTTGGCGACGCAGCCGGGGTCGAGGATCGTCACGCCCGGGATTCGAAGACCGGCCAGACCGAAGGACATGGCCATGCGGTGGTCGTCGTAGGTGGCGATTCTTGCTCCGTGGAGCTGGTCGGGGGCAGGCGGGTCGATCGCCAGGCCGTCGGGGTACTCGTCGACCCGGGCGCCGAGCTTGCACAGCTCGGCGGCGAGCGCCGCGATCCGGTCGCTCTCCTTGTGCCGGATGTGGGCCACGTTGCGGATTCGCGAGACCCCCTCGGCGAACAGGGCGGTGACCGCCAGCGTCATCACCGTGTCGGAGATCGCGTTCATATCGACGTCCACCGCCCGGAGCCGGTTGGCCGTGAGGGTTGTCCGGTCCCGCTCGCGGACGATCGTGCAGCCCATCTGCTCGAGGACGTCCACGAACGCCATGTCCCCCTGGATGCTCGAATACCCCAAACCCTCGACGGAGATGCAACCCCCCGTGATGGCCGCCAGGGCAAAGAAATAGCTGGCGGCCGACGCGTCGGGCTCGATGGTGAATCGGCGGCCCTGATACGGCGCGGGCTGGACGTCGAATCGGCGGTAGGCGCGGTTGTCGATCGACACTCCAAAAGCTTCCATGACCGCTAGCGTCATGGCTACGTAAGGCTGGGATACCAGGGCGCCCTGGACCTCGATGGTGGTCGTTCCTCGGGAATAGGGCAATGCCATCAAGAGGCCGCTCAAGAACTGGCTCGAGACGTTTCCCTTGACGAAGGCATGACCGCCGCCGAGCCCGCCGGCCTGGATGGTCACCGGCGGGCAGCCGGTGTCCAGGTCGGACTGCACCCGGACGCCCAGGCCACGGAGCACGTCCAGCAGATCGGAGATCGGCCGCTGCCGCATCCGCGGGCCGCCGTCCAGGTGGAACGTGCCATCTCCGGTGGCCAGGATCGCCGTCAGGAACCGGAGGCTTGTCCCCGAGTTTGCAACGTGGAGCGAGGCCGCTTGCGAGGGGATCCTGCCGGAGCAACCTTGAACGTTGATCGTGGCGGTGCTGGAATCGTGATTGACGGCGATCCCCAGCGTCCGGAGTGCCTCCACCATCACGCGCGTATCCTGGCAGTCAAGCGCGCCCGAGAGGACGCTCGGCCCGTCGGCCAGGGCCGCGACGACGAGCGCGCGGTTCGTCACGCTTTTCGAGCCGGGGACTCGCACGGCCGCGCGCGGGGGCGGTCCGTCCCACGGTTGGATCCGCAGCTCGTCGGGGTAAGGGGCTCTGGTCATCGCGTCTCGGCTCGTTGCCGATCCTGGGTGGAGCTCAGCTCAGCTTGTTGATGGCTACGATTTCGTCGCGGGGACGACCTTGGCGAGGCGGTTACTCAGCCCCTCGAGCGTGATCCCGCCGATCAGAAACCGTTTCTGCCGGGAGGTTGCTCCGAAGAGCAGGGTGACTTGCTTCGTTTTGCAGGCAAGTGCTTCGGCCAGTACGGATTGGATCGCCTCGTTGGCTTTCCCTTTCTCGGGCGGGGCCGTCACGGCGACGCGCAGGGCACCGGCCCGCTCGCCGAGAATCGCGTTGCGCCTCGCGCCGGCCTGGGCGAGTACGGGCAAGATCACCCCATCGGCATGCGGAGAAAGCGAGATCATGGTAGGACCCCTTCGAAGAGCGCTGTGCCCACCCGGACCAGGGTCGCACCTTCCTCGATGGCCGCCTCGAAATCGTTCGACATCCCCATCGACAGCTCGGGAAGCGGCAGGCCCGTCCGGCCGCGCAGCGTTTCACCCAGCACGCGGAGCCGGCGGAACGACACCCTGGCCGTCTCCGCTGTGGTCTCCAGCCCGGCCATCGTCATCAAGCCGGCGATCGGGATCGACCGGCAGGCGGCAATTGACTCGGCTTCGCTCAAGATCTGTTCCTCCGTCCAGCCATGCTTGCTTTCCTCCGCGGACGTATTGACCTGCAAGCAGACACCGGGCGGATGGTCGAGGGCCCGCGCCGAATCCTCGATCACACGCAACAGCTTGAGCGAATCGACGGAATGAATCATCCGCACCAGGGGAAGTGTTTTCTTGACCTTGTTCGATTGTAAGTGTCCAATCAGGTGCCAGCGGACCGAGTCACCGAGGTCGGCCAGTGCGTCGATTTTCCGCCAGAGCTCCTGAGGGTAATTTTCGCCGAGGTCGCGGGCACCGCTCGCAACCAGAGCCTCGATCCAGTCGGGAGAGCACTTTTTGGTCACCGCCACGAGCCGCACGGCATCCGGTTGCCGCCCCGATCGCAAGGCCGCCTCGGCAATTCGGCGCAGGACCGTATCCAGATTGTGGCGGATTCGTTCCTCATTCATGAAGGGACAGCCTCCGGGGGTCGTAGCCGATCGACAGGACGGAGGACGGAGGACGGAAGACGGAGGAAAGACGGATCCCCGATTTCTTCCGCCCTCTCTCTTCCGTCCTCCGCCCTTCCGAAGTTCGGGGCGACCAATCTCTGAATCGCAAGCGCACCACCGTCGCCACGAACAACCGGCGGCGAGTTTCCACAAACCAGGCTGGTCTATTTTGAAGGATATCGCAATCAGATGAAACCGTTTCTCTTGATCCTTGGGTTCTTGGCGGCCGTCTTGATCGTCTCCCAGCTCGTGATGGGGCTGCTGATCCTTCAGGGTCAGGCGTCGATGCGAACGGCCCACCAGCATTCGGGCTACCTGACCGTCGCCGTTTGTTTGATCTACATCGGCTGGTCACTGGCCGCGATCGCCTCGACGCCCAAGCGTGGAGCGCGTTGATGCTCGATCAACCTCGGAGTTGGGTCCTGCACCGGGCGCTCGCAGCCGGTTTTGGGCGAGCCCTCCGGTCCAGAAAGCCGCGATGGTGCGTGCATTAGCCTCCGGAGCCAAAGCTTACAGGTTCAACTCGTCCCGGGCATACAAGCAAGCCAATGACTTGTGACAAGCCCTTTTAGGGCGTCTCCACCACGAGTCGCCCGTACGGTGCATGTATGGTTGGGGTTCCGTCGAAGCCGAGGCGAAGCTGGTGGATCACGCCAGTGAGACCGAGCAGATTCCTGGCCTCCTGCGGAGCGATGCCGTTCGGGTCGCCCAGAAAGTAGCACGGGAAGATCAACTCGGTCGCACCCAGACTGACGACCCGAACCCGGAGCAAGCCCGCCCGGACCTCCTGCCCGTGGAAGGTCAGCCCCGATACCGGCGTCCTGGGAATCGGAAGGTCCTGTTTCTTCGCCCGCGCCGCCGGCACGGTCGTCATTTCCGTGCCGGAATCTACCAGGAAGGTCATCTCCTCCCAAGTGCCCCGATTGGTCTTGATCGCAAGCTCCAACTCGGCGCGTAACAGCACTTCGCCGGTGGTCTGCAGCGTCCTGAATTTCAGGGGCCGTTCGATTCGAGGCATTTATGGCGGCCCGATCCTGACTCCCTGCCGCCGTTCAGCCGGGGTCTCGTCGAGGAACTTACTGACCTCGTCCCACCCCACGGCCAAGACCTCGACCCCCTGGGGTGTGTATCGATAGGCGACTTCAGTTCCTTCGTAATAGTAGCGGAGAGTCATGTAATCCCGCGACTGCTTCGCGTAGTCGTCTGTGAAGTAGGGTTGCATCCGGGCCTGTTCGCGGGCCACGGCCTCGGCCACCTCGGGCGGTACGCTCAGGAGCCCGCGCGGCTTCGATGCGTTCGGGTCGTGGGCCGGTAAAGTCAGGTCGTAGATTTCGCTGGACATGGGGCGCGCCTCGTCAACGACGATTTGTCCACCCCCTGATTCTATCGGGAGGGCCCCAAACGGGACATTCTTATTGCAGCAAGCAGATTCGGGGGTTCAGGTCGTTTCAGAATCACTTCTCCGTTGAGCTTCGCGTGATCTGAGACTCGACTGGAGACCCAACGGTGCGGCGGTCGATCGGCTCCAGCTTTCGGTGCCGTCGGTGCGGTCGCGGCGGATCGAGAGGCGGATCGCCTCGGATTCGGCTTCGGTCATCGGAGCGTTGACGAACTCCGGCCAATCCCCGCGCCCTGAACTCTCCATTGCCCGTCGAGCAATCGGAATGTCCCCTTTGTTCCTTCGCTGAGTGCATACTGACCTTTGGGGATTGCCGCGCTCGCAGTAGAATGAACTTGCCATGTCACCGATCGCCATCGGGAACGGAGCTTGCGACGATCATGAAGCCGAAGAACCTGGAATTGAAGTCGGAATTGCTGCCACCATCGGGACTGGGACCGGACGGTAAGTTGAAGATGGAAACCGAGGAAGTGCGCCGGCAACGCCTGGAGTCGGCGCGGCGCCGACTGCGCGAGATCGCCGAAATCCCCGACGACCCTGATGATCCCCCGGATGAGGAATGGATGCGAGGGATCGACGAAATGCGCCCCCATCGTCCGGTGTTCAAGGGAAGCTACTGAGCCATGCGGGAGTACGTCCTGCTGGATTCGGGTCCACTCGGCCATGCGTGCCAGCGACGTGGGACCGCCTTGGGCGACCAATGCCGCCTTTGGCTCGATGGCTTGCTGGCGCGGGGAGTCGACATCATCGTTCCCGAGATCGCCGATTACGAAGTCCGGCGCGAATTGATCCGTATCAAGGCATCCGGATCGCTCCGGCGTCTCGATGCGTTGGTCACGGCGGGGCAATTGACATTCGCGCCCATCACCACGTCAGAGTGGCGTCAAGCCGCCTTGTTTTGGGCCGATGCCCGCCAGCGAGGAGTGCCGACAGCCTCCCCGGACGCGCTCGACGCCGACGTCCTCTTGGCCGCCTGCGCGGCCACTATCGGCCAGCCCGGGGATCAGCTCGTCGTCGCGACGCTCAACGTCGGCCATCTCGCCCGTTACTGCGACGCCCGATTGTGGACGACGATCACTTGAGCCGGCTCGCGGGCGAAGAAACGGGGACGGGGGGCGAAGAACGGGACGAAACGCGTTGACCCTCCTCGCACGGGTTGGAACCGGTCCCGCCCGCCCGGTTGGCTCGGAATCCGCGTTGCCAGTCAGCCCGCCGGTCAGTGGTTGCTCATTTTCATGGCGGACACATTCTTCGACTCTCGACGAAGTGGGCCGAGAACATGCTGTCGCCCCTTCCGTCTTCACCCATCTTCGGTTTCTTCCGTCACGTGTCTGCAAGATGCAGCTTTCTTGGGCTGGCATGCACACAAAATGGACGGCTTTCGGCGAGGTATGAAGGGAATCGACGCAGATAGGGCGGACGACGCCCGGTTCAGGTTGGACGACGTAATGTTCAGCCCAACGTCGAACTTACGGAAATCCGGCGTCTGCTCCCGACACCGGCCGCCCGACTCTTTTGCCGGCTGTGGTCAATCTGGCATTTGATTTGCCATTACCCAGAACGTGAGTGAGCAACAGAGGATTCACGACAGGCGAACGAGGGTCAAGCTGATATCGTCATCCATCATAAGCATCCACCCCGTTGGCGATAGCCGTTTCAGTTACTCATTGGAGCGGCTCCCCGCCATAGGGCGAGCGGGTTGCCTCGCACGACCCCCCGCTCGCCCTTTCTTGATCCAATAGGCTTGCGACGTGGTTCGCACGTCGTGAGCTCGTGTGTCGAACCGGCCAGTCAGCCCGGTTTTGAACGACCAAGGGAGAGGTGGTCGTTCGGAACTTGGTCTCTGGCCGGTTTTTTTTCGTTCCGCCGTCACCCACAAGCCAAGCTGGCGCTTGACCCCAGCACACCCACCCACTAGGATGAGCTCCGACGATTGTCTCAGGTGGTGCTTCTTGATCAGCGAGGTTCACCGAGAGGAGAGGCCTCGTGTTCGTCGTCGCGCTCGTCTTCTTCTTCGCGCTGGCCGGGCCGGTTCAAGCAGTGCCGGCCTCGGATTCGCTGGCGGGCATGGTCGTTGACGCGGATGGCAAACCGGCTGCCCGCGTGGATGTCTTGCTCTCGAGCGGGTTGCCGCCGACCGGCGAGCGGCCGCTGATCGGGGGCGTTCTGTGGATGACCAGCGCCGCGGCCTCGCCCGTCGTGCACAACGCCGTACTGGGCCGTACGCGTACCGACCAGCGCGGGCACTTCCAGATCGAGCTTCCCGCTGAAATCGTCCGGAGCCAGGAGCCTTTGCCCGTGGCTCTCTGGGCCTACCGCGAAGGCACGCGGGTTGCTTCCCGACGACTGCCCTGGGCCACTCCGGCGCCCGCTGAGCCGATCCGGCTCGTGATCGAGAAGGCCGCCGCGTCGAGCTTCCGTCTCCTGGGACCGGATGGCGCGCCCGACGCCGGAGCACGCGTCGAGGTGAGCGCCCTCGATCGCCTGATCGTGCCCGACGAGCTCGCCGGCAAGGTCGCCTCCGTGGCCGGGCCCGATGGGAACGTCATGATGCCTGCGTTCGCGACCGGTGAGGTTCGCTGGGTACGGGTCGTCTCATCGAAGTTCGGCACGCAGTTGATCCGTACCTTGGGACCTGACACGGCGCAAGCGAGTGCCTGTAAGCTGGAGCCCATCGGCCGCGTCGCGGGCCGTGTCGTCGCCGGCGCCGACAAGCCCGTCGCGGGACTGCGAATCCGAGCGCAGACCTTCCCGGAGGGGTACGACCTTGGCGGCACGGTCGGATCGGCCGACGTCACCACCGACGAGACCGGCCGGTTTGCGATACCGGCGATCGCCGCCGGCCGCCTGGTGCTCATGCTGGACCTGCGATCTCGTCCCGACCTCCCCTACCGCGGTCTTCCCCCGGCCAACCATGTCGTCGAGACCGGTCAAACCACGACCGTGGACGTCCGCTTGAAGCGCGCGGTGCGACTCGAGGGCGTGATCCGTGAGCGGACGACCGGCTTGCCGATCGCGGGCGTCTACCCGGAGATCCCTGACCAGGCAATTCGCCCGGGCGGTAACGCCAAGGTCGTGACCGACGCTCTTGGGCACTTCGAGGGGTACATGGAAGGGCAGCAACCGTATGCATTCCTCTTTACGACGCCCAGGCCTTACTTCATCCCTTCCGACACGCCCGATACCCTTCATTTGCTTCCCGCCGGTGCGACCGAATTCAAGCTCCCGCCGACCGAGCTGGTCCGGGGCGTGGTGCTCCGCGGCTCAGTCAAGAACGAGACCGGCAAGATCGTTGCCGGAGCACTGGTTCGGGCATCCTGGGGCGGCGAGAACACGGTCCATCAATCGGTCGCCGCTCGAACGGACACCGGTGGTTCGTTCCGGCTCGAAGGGCTCGACCCCCTGGCCGATTTGAAGCTCACTGCGGAGTCAGACGGCCTGAGCTCGGGAGCCACCCAGACCGCGCGGGCCGGGCCGGAAAAGCACGTCGAGCTCGTCGCCCGCCGATCGAATACCGTCCAACTCGCCGGCCGCGTCGTCGACGCGGCCGGAACACCCATTCGAGGGGCCGAGGTCCGTCTCCGATCTCAGACCCGCTATCTACAGGGGCAGGTCTGGCGCGTCGACCCGATCGTCTTCAGCGATCGGAACGCACTCACGACTGACTCCGACGGACGGTACCAGACGCCTTGCGGAGTTCCCGCCGGCGTCGAATACGAGGCCACGGTCACGACCCGGGACATGCCCTCCGGCCGGACGGCCTGGCTCAAGCCAGGTCATGGCCCGACCGCCAGCTTTTCCGATGTCGTGCTCCACCGCCTCAGGTCCGCCCAAGGCGTCGTTCACGACTCCCAGGGACGACCCATCGAAGGCGTGACGGTGCTCCAGTCGGGTGACGGCCCGATCCGCACCAGGGCCGTTACCGACCTCCAGGGCCGCTTCCGTATCACTGGCATCATCGAAGGCAAAGCAATCCTCTTCGCCCGGAAAACTGGCTTTCGGTTCCAGGGCCGGCCGATCGACACCGAGGCCGGCCCAGCCGAGATCGTCCTTGGCCGTTTCGACGAGACTCCTGCTGCGAAGAAGACGCTCGAAAGCGTTCTGCCTCATGACCAGGAGCGGGCACTGGCGCGCCGGTTGCTCACGCCTTACGTCGAGAAGGTCATCGCCAAGGGCACCGACGTCCAGAAATATCAGGCCCTGGTCGTGCTGGCGAAGGTTGACCCTGCCCGCACGCTCGAGCTGTTGGGCACACACGCGGCCGGCAAGCCCCAGTTCGCCGGGGCGCTCGCTGGCGAAAGAGGTACCGCCGCCGGCTTATGATGTCACGGCGTTCGCCGAGGGACTGGCTCGCGTGGACCTCGCGGCCGCACTCACCCTGGTCGAGACCGTGAAAGACTCGGCCCGCCGCGGCGACCGCGTCAGCCGCGTGTTCGTCTTCGACCGCTGTTACGGTGAGATCGCTTACCGAATCGCCAGCCGCGACCCTGCCGGTGCCGAGCGGGTGCTGGGCCTGATCGTCGACGCCGGCCGGCGTGGCGGATACGTCGTCGCGGCCTGTTCGCGGATGGCCCTCAATGACCTGCCCCGTGCCCGGCGACTTGCGGAAACCATCGAGGATCCGCTGATCACGGCGTACGCCTTGGGCCAGATGGCCCGCGCTCTGGCCGCGGTCGACAGGCCAAGATCGGTCCGCCTGCTCGACGAGGCCTTCGACCGGCTGGACCAGTACCGAGACGACCGGCAGGGTTATTCCTCACCCGCGGGTGTGGCAGCCGTCTTGCTTCAGGCCATCGAGGCGGTCGCCCCGGCTCGCTTGCAGGAATCGGTCTGGCGGTCGATCGCGCTGCGGGCGCCTTCGCTTGACGAACGCGGCGAGGGCTCGAGCGGGCGGGCCGACGGCGAGCTCGCCATGAACATCGCCCGTTATGACCGGTCCGCCGCCGCGGCCGTGCTCGCTCGGGCGGTCGATTCTTATCGTAAGACCGATGTCGACACCTTGCGCCAGGGATTCGTCGCCATGGCGCTCGCACTCATCGACCCGGTGAAGGCGGTCTCCTTGGTCGAGTCGCTGCCCGAGGACCCGGGCCTCGAACGCACGCTGGCCAAGAACTCCGCGCGGTTGTACACCGCCGAGGTCCTCTCCGATCAGGGGGAGGCCCGCTGGCAGATGAGCCGCAATTGGGGCGTCTCGATCTGGAAGCCGGAAGGCAGCGACCTTTAGGAACAGGTCGAAGATAAGTTCCCGATTTAGCTTCTCTGGTTTTCCGGGTGCCACTGGCTCTGCCAGTGCCCGCACAAGCAAGGGGACACTGGCATAGCCAGTGGCACACAAATACGAAGTCGGGACGTTATTTCGGGCCTGTTCCTTAGAGCGGTTTACACACGACTTGCACGCGGGGCGGAAGCCATGTCCATCGTACTAACCCGAAGCACAAGCCAGGATTCCGGAGGCGATACCCTCGCTTGCGCGTCGGGTTGGTATGCGCCGGTGGGCCAACCGAGCGGGAACCGGCCTAAGGGAGTGTTCATGACTAAAATCCAACGGCCCGTGAAGCAGCCGGCTTGGATCACCGCGGCGTGGGCCCTCGCGCTCGCGCTGTTCGCGGCGACGAGCTCGGCGTCCGCCGGGGAGTGGCCGTTCGTCCTGCCGAAACCCGGCGACCCCTTCGAACATCCGCCGTTGCGCGCGCTCGTGTTGTCGACCGCCAAGCCCGATGACGTCAAGGAGATGGTGCATTATCGAGGCGCCCGCCGGCGTTATGCGCAGATCCGTTATGGCAGCCCTGGATCAGTTCGGATCACGGTGGTCCTCGATGAGCTCAGGCCCGGCGAAGTGGAGCTCTACGTCGACGCCGACCGGAACCGGCGGATCGAGGAAAAGGACAGGGTCGCCTGCGAGCGCCGGACGTGGCGGTTGCCGATGGCCGTCGCGGTGGTCGATGGTGAGATGACGAAGCTGACCCCACGCGCCGCGATTTTCCGGCTTGGCGCCACCGGACTGACCTTCAGCTTTGCCGCCGCCGGATACGTCGAGGGGACAGTGAACTTGGGCGGCCGAAAACACGCCGCGCGGCGGTCCGACGGCGATGGCAATGGGTTCCTCACCGACGCTCAGGACCGACTCTGGATCGACTTGAACGACGACGGCCGCTGGGACCCGACCGAGGAGCAATTCCTCTACACGACGATCCTGACGCTCGGCCCGGCCCGCTACGCGGTCCGTTCCGACGAGCTGGGCACCCGGCTCGCCATGGAAGCAGTCGAGGGAACCGGGACGGTCCGCCTGAATCTGAATCGGCCGGCTGGTTATTCCCATGCGACCGCGTTGCACACGACCTTGATCGGTCGCGACGGGTCGGCCGTCGGTTTGAGTGGCGAGGGCGAGCGGGTAACGGTGCCGGCCGGGGAATACCGCGTGGGCACCCTCTCACTTTCGTTCGACGACCCGGACGGCGGGCTGGGATGGAGCTTCATCTTCTCGGACAGCGGCGCCAAATCCGGCCACAAGTGGTATCAGGTGGACAAAGGGCGCTCGGTCGAGATCGACCCGGTGGGCAGGCTCGTCATGGAGACCGGCGTGGAGCAACAGGGGAAGTCCGTGCCTGCCGGGGACGACATCCCCTTGCAACCCAGGCTGTACACGGGCGACGGGCTCTTGATCAACACGTGCTTTCGGGGCTCGCCGGCAACTCCGGGCGGCCACGATGGCCAGGGCGCCGACATCAAGCTCACGGGCGCCGGCGAGCAGGCGCTCGGCGTGGCCCGTTCGGGATTCGCCTGAGGCACGTTCTGCCCGGCCTCGGTCCGAGTGCCCCGGTCTCAGCCCCCAGGCCCGCTCGTCGTCCACGTCGACTTCGACTCCGGCCCCTTGGCCGGCATCCTGCACGCCTCCACCACCGTGAGCGTTGTCGGAGCTGAGTAGTGCGCCGTCAATCTTGGATTGACGGGCTGCTGGGCGCGGGTCTCCTGACCCCGCCCCGTGGGCTGCTGGGCGCGGGTCTCCTGACCCCGCCCCGTGGGCTGCTGGGCGCGGGTCTCCTGACCCCGCCCCTTGGACCGACCGTAGGTCTCCCCGGGCTCCACCCGTCAATCGAAGGCTGACGGATCTCCAGGCCAGGCTTTCAGCTTCCTGCGATGCGAATTCGCTAAACTTAATCCTTCGCGGTTCCTAAAGTCGTTTCCTGGTTGCACCGCTTGAGGGTGTTGATTGCATCGTGAATCGACTGTTCGGGGCCGGGCCATCGTGAAGCCGAGCGGGTCTGCGCCCCCGAATTGAGAAGGTCTCTCCAAAGGGGACATTCCGATTGCTCGACGGTGAATGCAGAGTTTGGGTAGACTATCGATCGAATAATGCTTGCAGCAATCGGAATGTCCCATTCGCGGCGCCCACCAGTTCGCCGGCCAGCGAAGTGAGGCGATCGATGCTGAAGCTCACGATTCCAGCCCGATCAGCGGCCAGACGACACCGGCCAGGAAGGGCCGATGGAACAGGATTGGGAGAGGAGCCAGCAGCCAGGTGAGCGTCCAGACGCGGCCGATCCAGGGCACGCGGTCGATCGGCCGGTTTGCCTTCGCCAGCCGAGCCTCGACCGTCATCAAGATGCCGTGGAGCATGAAGTAGGCCATTGGGAGGCCGTAGCCGGCCCGAACGGGCACGCTGATCGCCAGTTCGTGCAGCAGGCCGGAGCCCAGGAACGACGCAGCGAGCGCGGGCCCTCGGCCGGCGACGCGGACAAGGGGTTGATAGATCGCGATCGCCGTCATCTCGGAGAACGCCAGGTTCCACCTTCGCCCCCAGAATTCGCGCAGGTTAGTCGATCGAAGGGGAGAGCGGAACAGCCGCTGACAATCGACGCCCTGCCACCGCCAGGCCGCGGCAAGGACGTCGAACGCGCCGAAGTGGACGATCAGGCTGAGCCCCACCAAGAGTGGAGGCGTCGCCAGCAGCTTGGACGACGTGACGACCCAGGCCAGCCGCGCCAGGACGACCATCGCCAGGCCCGTCAACAACCGCGCGGACCCACCCAGGAAGAGTTGCCGGACTTCCGGCAAGGACGCCGCGGCGCGACGAGCGAACGGACCTGGCCGCATTCCGGGCCAGAGCGCGGCGAAGCCGAGCCAGCGGCTGATCGAAAGCGGCCGGGCTCCGTGAGTTTGAACCTCGACCGAGACGACGGCCTTCATCCCGTGGAGTAAGGCGCCGATGATCGCCAGCATGCGGAACCCCGCGGGCTCTTGTGTGTTCAATCGCGCCGACCCCACCACGCCGGCCACGACCAGGGCCCAGGAACAAAGACGCGCAAACCAGAGCGGTCTCACCCGCGCGACGACAAAACCGAGAAGGATGATTGTCGCCAGCAGGGCGACCGTGCCGACGACGTCCACCGCATCGAGCGGTCTGTAGGCGCTCATCGTCCCAGGGCCCCGAAGGCCCGGGCAACCAGGCCGCCGTAGACGATCGTCAGGCCGACGAACAGGGTGACCAGAGCCGTTTCTCCCAGGACGAAGAACCGGCCCTTTGGCACATCAGTCCGGTCGAAGTAGCCAAACTGGATCGCCACCCTCGCCGCCCAATAGACCGCGATGAAACTGCAGACGAATCCCGCCAGGGGCGAACGATCCAGCAGGAGCTGAGGTGTCATCGTCGAGACTAGCCCGAAGCTCAGATTCGTGACCCAGATGTAGGCAGCGTAAGTCCAGAAGACCTGGCGGGTCAGCGGCCGGAGCTTGGCGAGATCGCCCTTCCAGTTCAGCAAGCGCGGGATGGCCAGGCTGGCGACGACCAAGATCAGTTGAGCGGCGCCGGCGCCCACGAGCAGCCCATGCCAGGGAATGGCTAGCGGCATTAAACCCTCCTTTCATCGATTGTGACGCAGGCAGGCCACGGCGAAAACGCCACAGAGGTAGATGAAGGTGGCCAGGAACACGACGTTCGCGATCGGCCGGCTGCGCTTGACCTCTTGATCAAAGGGGTCAGGAGCTCTTTGACATTCTGGGCAAAGTCGAGGCTCCGCGATAGGATCAACGCGATCATCGCCCACGAAGTTGCCGAGAGCCACTCTGGCGACCATCTGGCGGCAGAGGCGATGGCACCGGACACGCCACTGCCGATCGCTGAGCGGGCGCGTCGTCTTTTACAATTGGTCAGAGATGGAAGCCCTGGGAGATGAGCATGATCCACTAGACGAGTTCACACTCAAACTCATGCAGGCCACCGCTGCTGCGTGGCGGCGGACCGGCGGAACGGGCGTTTGATCGCACCCGCACAATCGAAGGGGCTGCCGGAGAGTCGAGCGGTGGGTAACGGACGATTGGCCCAACGCTTCGCGCTTGCGTTCTGATGACTTGCAGGCGGCGGGTCTTTGCGCACAGGATGGATGGCCTCGGGCGTTGCAAGCCCCGGCCGTTTCCCCGCGCGCCTGTGACGAACCAGGTCGAGAGCCAGCCCGATGGACACTCCTTCCCGTTTGACGTTGCGGATCTTCGTCTCCTCGCCGGGCGACGTGCCGGTCGAGCGCGACCGCGCGGCCGACGTCGTCGCGCGGCTGCGGGAGGAGTTCGTCCACTACGCCGTACTCGAGCCCTTCTTCTGGGAAGACCAGCCCGCGCGGGCGACGGCAACATTTCAGTCCCAATTCCCCGAGGCGGCGGGGATGGACATCGTCGTCGGCATCCTCTGGGCCCGGATCGGAACTCCGCTCCCCCTGGATAAGGTGAGGCCGGACGGCAGGCGGTACGAGTCAGGGACGGTCTACGAGCTGGAGACGGCGGCCGAGTCTTATCAATCGCGCGGAGCCCCCGACCTCGTCGTCTACCGCAGGACGAGCGACCCCTCGCTGCCGCTGCACGACGAGGCCGAGCGGCGGCGGCGGCTGGAGCAGCTCGAGGCGCTCGAGGCGTTCATCAGGCGCTGGTTCTTCCACGACGACGGCTCGTTCAAGGCGGCATTCCACACGTTCAAGACGCCCGACCAATTCGAGCAGCAGCTCGAAACGCACCTGCGCAAGCTGATCCGCGAGAAGGTCGAGCAAGCCGCACAACCGGGCGGGCTGGGGGAAGGGGAGATCGTCTTTCACGGCGTTCCCTATCCGGGCCTGAAGGTATTTAGCCTGGAGGACGCGCCGGTGTTTTACGGCCGCGCGCGGGCGCTGGCGGCGGTCAAGGACGCGCTCCAGGCGCAAGCCCGACAAAAGCGCGCGTTCCTGCTGATTCTCGGCATGAGCGGGTCGGGCAAATCGTCCTTGGTCCGCGCGGGTCTGTTGCACGCCCTGACGGCGACGCCCGGCTGGATCGAGGAGGTCGAGGTCTGGCGCTGGTGCCTGGTGCGTCCCGGCGACGCGACCGGCGACCCCGTCCACGCCCTGGCCCAGGCGTTTTTCGGCGACACGGCCTTGCCCGAGCTCCGCGCCGGCGGCATCGACGCGGGGCGGCTGGCGCGGACGCTGCGAGACAACCCGGACGACGTGGACCTGATCCTCGGGCCGGCGCTCCGCGCGGTCGCCGATTCGGAGCGACAGCGCCGCGCGGCGGATCGCCCCCTTGGGGCGCGGCTCCTGGTCGTGGTCGACCAACTGGAGGAGCTCTTCACGCGCGACTGGCTCGACGAGCCGGGGCGGGCGCGTTACGTGGCCGCGTTGGCGGCGCTGGCGCGGAGCGGGGCGGCGTGGGTGGTCGCCACCATGCGCAGTGAGTTCTTCGCGCGGTGCGCCGAGCTCCCGGAGCTGGCGGCGCTCAAGGCGGGCCAGGGTCAGCTCGACCTGCTGCCGCCGACCTTTGCCGAGATCGGCCAGATGATCCGCTAGCCGGCGCGCGACGCCGCCCTGCGCTGGGGGAAGGACCCGGACCAGCCCGGACAGGCCCTCGACGACGTGCTCCAGGAAGCGGCCTGGCGCGACCCCAAGGCACTGCCGCTCTTGCAATTCACGCTCAACGAGCTGTTTCGCCGCCGCGACGGTCGCATGCTGACCTGCCAAGCCTTCCGCGCGCTCGGGGGCCTGGAAGGGGCGCTGGCCAACCATGCCGAGGCGACGCTTGAGGCTCTCCCGCCCCAGGTTCAGGCCGCGCTGCCGGCGCTTCTGCGCGCGCTGGTCACCGCCGGTGAGGGGGACCACGAGCCGGTCGTGTCGCGCCGCGTGCCGCTTGAGACGCTCCGCGATGATCCCATTCGCCGGAGGCTGCTCGACGTCCTGATCGATGCGCGGCTGGTCGTGACCGACCGCGACGCCCGGATGGAGCCGGTCGCCGGCCTCGCCCACGAGGCATTGCTCACGCACTGGCCGCGGCTCAAGGACCTGCTGGACAAGGATCGCGAGTTCCTTCGCGCCCGCACCCGCGCCGCGGCCGCCGCCGAGCGCTGGCAGCGCGAGAGCCGCGACGTCGATTTCCTGCTCCACGAGGGCAAGCCGCTCGCCGAGGCCCGCGACCTGCTCAAGACGCGGCGCGACGACCTCGACCACGAGACGATCGAATTCATCGAGCACTCGATTCGATATCGGACGCGCCAGCGCCGCCGCCGCACGCGCGCGATCGCCACGATCACCGGGATCGTCTTGAGCGTCGTCTCGGCCTTCGCCGCGTTCAGCTTTGTCGAGTGGCGGGACGCGCTCAACCAGCAGCAGATCGCCCTCGGTCAGAAGCTCGAGGCCGACAAGCAGAAGAATGCCGCCGATGCGCAGCGGAAGATCGCCGAGGAGAAGACCGCGCTCGTCGTCCGCCAGAAGGACCTGGCCCTCCAGGCGATCAACAAGCTCACCTACGACATCCCCGAGCGATTCGGGAGCATCCCCGGGACGATTCCCGCGCTGAGGTCGATCCTGGAAGACAACGTGACGATGCTCGACGGCGTCCTCGAGCTCGAGCCCGACACGCCGCGGGCTGAACGGGAAAAGTCCGTCAACTTCGATCGGATCGGCGACCGCTGGCTCCTCCTGGGCGACACGAAACGTGCGTTGAAAGTCTACGAACAAAGCCTGACGATCCGCCTCAAGCTGGCCCGCGACGAGACCAACGCCCGGGCGCAGGACGACCTGGCCGTCAGCTACGTGAAGCTCGGTGACGTCTGCGTGAGGCAGGGCGACCTGGCGGGTGCGCGGGAGGTGTACGAGAAGAGCCTGGCGATCTTCCTCAAGCTGGCCCGCGATGAGTCCGACGCCCTGGCGCAGCACAACCTATCGGTCAGCTACTCCAAGCTCGGTGCCGTCCGCATGACGATGAACGACCTGGCGGGTGCGCGCGAAGCCTACGAGAACGGCCTGGCGATCCGCCTCAAGCTGGCTCGTGACGAGAACAACGCCGACGCGCAGCGCGACCTGGCTTTCGGCTACGACGACCTCGGTGACGTCCGCAAGGCGATGACCGGCCTGACCGCTGCGCGCGAAGCCTACGAGAAAAGCCTGGCGATCCGCCTCAAGCTGGCCCGCGACGAGACCAACGCACAGGCCCAGCACGACCTGTCCGTCAGCTACGAGAGGCTTGGTGAGGTCCACGTGGCGCAGGGCGACCTGGCGGGTGCGCGCGAGGTCTACGAGAAAAGCCTGGCGATCGCCGTCAAGCTGGCCCGCGATGAATCCAACACCGAGGTGCAGGGCGACCTGCCCCCCAGCTACGTGAGGCTCGGTGACGTCCGCGTGGCGCAAGGCGACCTGGCTGGTGCGCGCGAGGCCTACGAGAAGGCCCTGGCGATCGCCCTCAAGCTGGCCCGCGACGAGACCAACGCCCGGGCGCAGCACAACCTGTCCGTCACCGACGAGAGGCTTGGTGACATCCGCATGGAGATGAACGACCTGGCGGGTGCGCGCGAATTCTATGAGAAGGCCCTGGCGATCGCCCTCAAGCTGGCCCGCGACGAGACCAACGCCCAGGCGCAGCGCCAACTCTGGATAAGCTGGAAGAAGCTCGGCTCTGTCCGTGCAAAGCTCAACGACCCGGCCGGTGCGCACGAGGCGTACGAAAAGGGCCTGGCCATCTGCGAGCGATTCTTGCGAACGCATCCCGGGGATCGTGAGTTCCTTTCACTCCGCGACCAGGCTCAATTGGGCTTGGCAAGCTCGCTAGCCCGGTTGGGCGATCATGCGCGGGCAAGCCGGGTGGCGGGAGAAGTTGCGGAGAGGAGCCAGGGTTCGATTCAGACGATTTACGATGCGGCTTGCGCCTTCTCGCTCTCGGCCAGCTCCGCTTCCCGAGACGAAAAACTCTCCGCTCAAGAAAAAAGCCGGCTCGCCGATCAATATGCGGCTCGGGCGCTCGAACTTCTCAAACGACTCCAGGCCGCTCTCGACTTCAAGAACCCCCAGAATCTCAAGTTCTTGAAGAAAGACACCGATCTCGACGCCCTGCGCGGGCGCGATGATTTCAAGAAGTTCGTGGCCGAAATCGAGGCTGGAACAAAACCGAATTAGCGCAGGGCCGCAACCGGCGAGACCACGGCGCGGCCTTCGGTCGCAAACAAGCACGAAATCCTAAATCCTAAATCCGAAATGCAGATCAGGCTTCCGGATCCAAGAAGCCGCCTTGAGAAACTTGCTAGGAAAACAAGTCTCTACGGATTCGCAATGCAAAGGGGGTCGAAGGGCTCGGGAGTACTTTGGCGAGTTCGAATGTGAGAACGCCGCTCACGTCGATGTCTTTTGAGCGAAGTGCCGTTGCCATGGCTCGGATTGTCGTGGGAAACGGAGGTTGGCACGATCATGAGGCCGAAGACGCTCGAATTGAAGCCGCAGTCGTTGCCGCCGTCGTGCTTGGGGCCGGATGGGAAGTTCAAACGGGAGACCGAGAAACAGCGCCGAGATCGCCTGGAAACGGCCCGACAGCGGCTGCGCGAAATCGCTCAAATTCCCAATGATCCGACCGATCCGCCGGATGAGGAATGGATGCGCGGGATCGACGAGATGCGTCCGCATCTGCCCATGTTCAAGGGATGCTACTGAGCGACACATGACCAGGAGTCAAAGTTTGTTGTTTGTTTCTTTTGCCGGTCGTCTTGATTAGCGATGAACGCGGGAAAGTTTCTGGAGGCGACATCTCGTCAACCTGTCCACGGGTCTGTCGCCTCTGATCCCACGGGCCAATCGGCTCCCGCATTTCTGACTCG
Organism: Isosphaerales bacterium; assembly: GCA_044450785.1. Lineage (GTDB taxonomy): Bacteria > Planctomycetota > Planctomycetia > Isosphaerales > Isosphaeraceae > JBIOJM01. The sequence goes on along the minus strand of JBIOJM010000114.1, from coordinate 3,437 downwards.
TTGCTCAAGCCGATCCGCTTCCTCATCAAAGAGTCGATTTCACACGTCATGTCCCGGAATGTGTTAGGGTTGTGAAGCTGATCCGCCTACCGGGAAACAGCTTGCGTTGCAATGCCTGTCCTTCTTGTTTCATTTTTCTGAGAGACCAACTCACACGGAGGGGCGCACTACATGCACACTGACCTTGGGAGAATGTCGGTCACGGAGTAGAATAAACTTGTCATGGCTCGGATGGTCATGGGAAACGGAGGTCGGCACGATTATGAAGCCGAAGACGCTCGAATTGAAGCCGCAGTCGTTGCCGCCGTCGTGCCTGGGGCCGGATGGGAAGTTCAAACGGGAGACTGAGGAAGAGCGCCGAGCACGCCTGGAAACGGCCCGACAGCGGCTGCGCGAAATCGCTCAAGTTCCCAATGATCCGACCGATCCGCCCGATGAGGAATGGATGCGCGGGATCGACGAGATGCGTCCGCATCGGCCCATGTTCAAGGGATGCTATTGAGCGATGGCGGAGTATGTATTGCTCGATTCCGGCCCGCTGGGTCATGCGTGCCAACGGCGTGGAATGGCCTTGGCCGATCAATGCCGGCTCTGGATCGAAGGGTTGAATGTACCGACCGCCTCCGCCGACGCGCTCGACGCCGATGGGATTCTGGCGGCAAGCACGGCCATGATCAGCCAGCCGGGCGATCAGGTCATCGTCGCGACACCGGCGTCCTGGCGCACTCGGGCTACTGTGCCATCGCTGGCGTACGCGGGGTCGGCCGCAGTAGAATATGCGCTTGAATTACGCCGGACCACCCAGACGTGGAGAACGCGTATGACCGCAACGCAACCCCGCTACGGCAAGGAGGAGTTTGCTCGGCGCGGCGACGCCATCTACGAGCGCGACCTCCGCCCCTGCGTGGAGCGCGGAAACGAAGGTAAATACGTGGCCATCGACATCGAGACGGGCGCCTACGAGATTGACGCGGACGAGCTGGCGGCGTCGGATCGGTTGCTCGCCCGCGTCCCCACGGCGCAGACGTGGCTGAGGCGGATCGGCTCCCGCTACGCGCGTCGTATCGGCCCCCGCTACGCGCGTCGTATCGGCCCCCGCCCGCAGTCCGGCACGCCATGATCACCGGCGTCGCCACCGCCGCTCGCGAGGCGATCATCCGTCTCGAGGTGCATGGCCCAGCCGCCCAAGTCGAGGAGGTCGATGCAATTATTGACACCGGCTTCGACGGTTGGCTCAGCTTGCCGCCCGCGTTGGTCGCCCAATTGGGGCTAGCCTGGCGACGGCGCGGCCGCGCGCTGCTGGCCGACGGAAGTGAGAGCATCTTCGACATCTACGACGGGACCGTGATCTGGGATGGGCAGCCGCGCCACATCGCCGTGGACGAAGCGGACATGATCACGCTGGTGGGCATGGCGCTCTTGGATGGTTTCGAACTGATCGTCCAGGTTCGCTCATAGAGAAGCAGCGAACGGCCTGGCAAGTATGCTCCGCCCTGCGAAGCTGCGGGCCGAGCCGGCTGCGCCGCCATCCGCCATGATCGGTACACCGCCATCAGCACGCTTTCCTGCTATCCCCACCGACCCCGCAGACCATGCCGTTCGGTCGGCGCACGAGTGGGCGGACGTGGCCGAAACTTACGTCCAGAAGCGAATGCGCCAGCTTGGCATTCCGGAACGGCAGATCGGCGTCCGGCGGCGCGAGCTGAAGTACCGGCGCGCGGCATTCGTTCCCGGCGAGCGAGATGGCGGCGGCATGACGCCCGATGGCATCAACGTTGATAGCGGCGTGTTGAACCCCGAGCTCAACGCGGAGCAAATCGGCCCGCGTGCCGCCGGAGTCTGGGAGAAGGGTCGCTTGCGAGACCGCATTGACGCCGTGATCGCGCACGAATACGAAGAGAGCATCGCAGGCAATCACAAGGGCGCCGAGGTGCGCGCGGCGGACACCGCTTTGGCGATCAGCGACAAGGCCCGACGCATCCTGCACGCCATAGCAGGCCGGGAGAACCAACGAGGTGGGCGCTGAAGCAAGTCTCGCCCCTTGTCGGCTTCTTCCGTCAACCGGTAGAGCGCCTCCGGCCCTCCTGCGAAGGTGGAGACCGGCTCCATCAGCCCCGTAGCCACCAGCTCCCGGTAGGCTTGCCGCGTCTCATCGACAGTCCGGCCAGGTAATGATTCCGGTCGGCTTCTCCGCATCGAGAGCGGACGGCCAGCGAAGTGGAGCCGCAGTAGCTTTCGTGCATCTTCCGACAGGTCGTGTCGATCCGCCATCTGATTGCCTCCGTGACTTTGGCGAGGCCGCTTCCCATCGGGCGGCATCGCGGCCATTATACCAACGCGTTGGCGGTGCTGAGGCGGCTGCGGGGAATTTCATGTGGGAGTCATGGCGACTCGCGACTGGCGGCGGCAAGAGTGATCAACGCATTAGCCCCCGCCACGGCAGAAAAACGGCGATAAACCCTGCGAAGTCCTCGAGAACCCCCAGAAAAACGGGCAACCAGTTGCCGCGTCCTGGCTGACACTAAGTGGTTATTTTGCAAATTCCTGCGTCCGGTACGACCTCCTGGTTTGCAACCAGCAGGTTGGCGGTTCGATCCCGCTCGTCTCCATTCGTAACAACAATCGGCGCAAGGCATTGCACTCATCAAATAAGCCAATTCTCCCCATGCTAGTAGCTGATATTGCAGAGTTGACATGGGCATGACACTCGCAAATCACTAGAGCACCATCAGATCCGACGAAAAACGTTCCAGAGTTGCGCTGGTTCCGCACAGCGAAATTCGTGCTTGGCGGCCAGCGCGAGCCGCCGCTACCGTGCGGGGGACGTCAGCCCCAGTCCAGCTAAGGCGTCAAGGAAAACTGCGCGGCCATGGATTGCCGCATCACCGGGGTTTCAAAATTCATCTGCTCGGGATAGGATGCCATTGCCACGGACGGCGGTGAATCCGCACCTGCATTGCGAGCCGTGTTGGAATCGGCCTCCTTCACGGCTTTTCTTCTGCGCATCGCATTCGATCAGCGGCGGCGACCTTCGTACGTGCATGTGAGAATGGCAATCGATGTGGTTCGGCTAAGAGATGACGCCCGATGCCAACATCACTACCACATGCAGATCCGCGATCGCTGGCAGAGCGCCTTGCCGGCTACGGCTGCATGGACTACATCCGACTTGACGAGAAGCTGTCCTCCCCGCCGCAGCTCGACTACCTCGACCTGCTTCCATCGCGAGCCAATCAAACGCCAAAACTCGCGGCCGTTGCCGAGCATCAAGGCACAGCGCTTCTCTATGTCGTGGATGCATGTGCCGATTCAAAATCCGATCCTGCGTCGATGGCAGCCTTGAGGCGACTGCTTGCCAACCGTAGCGATCCTGCGTGGCTGGGGGTCGTCCAAGCCGGTTCCCTCGAGATTTTCCCCATTGGGTTCCACGCCTCCGC